>CAZJGG010000001.1:0-73347 GCA_964545475.1 uncultured Eubacteriales bacterium
GCATCATATTTAATCAGCTGGTTAACCTTATTCTCCATTTCTTCATATTTAGCTTGTATTTTCTTATTGTCCCTATACTGTAAAACCAAAAGTATTATCCCAATAATCGCATACACCGCAGAAACAGAAGCGCCCACAAACATTAAACATATGAACCAAGTTTTTAAATAAAATTTACTTTTTATAAAATCCCCCATTTTTTTCATAAAGACACCCTTTCATTATACTTGCATTTATTAAGTTGTAAGCATTAATAGCACAATATAGACAAATTTTCAGAAATAATGTACAATATGTTTATTCCACTGGTAGTAACGCCGGCGCGCTATAATATATACTTAGGGTAGGCGACACATATATGCGCAAAGAAAAAAAGTACATTTATGAGTTAGCCTCTGCGTTAGTGCGACTAAATATAATTGACCCTGATAATTACACTACAGAGGACTTACTTTTTATCCATAGCATTCTTAATGAACTCCGCATTAGCGGTGAAATTGGATTCAAGAAACTTTAGTATTGTTTTGTAGTCTTTTTCAGACAAATCATCTGCAGGTGATATTATTTCCGTTTCTATTAGTATTTTTTCTAAGTCACGAGCAAGCTCTTTTATTTGAGTTTGCTCTTTTTTGATTGTCTCTTCGTTGCTACCTAGCAAAAAATCAGTAGAAACATTAAAGCTTTTAGAGATTTTGTTTAGTGCTTTTAATGATGGCTTATACTCACCTATATCCCATTTTCTAATTGTTCCCTGAGATAAACCGCATGTTCTCTCAAACTCTGCGAATGATTTTATACCGTTATTTTTCATTAGTTTATTAATGTTCTGTACAATATCCATAAAAACCACCACTAAAATTTAGTAATTTATTCAGAGAAATCTCTATTTACAAATAGAGATTTCTCTATTATAATAACCTTACGCAAACAAATTCGCTAACTAAGTGTAATAAAAAATTATTGCAACACAAAGTTGAATCTATATTTTTTCTGACATACACCTAACTCCCTTGATATTAATTTTTAGTAAAAAGCTCTGGGAAACCAGCTTCCAAAAGCTGTTTAACTCGTTCAACTTTATCGTTAGGAATTATAATGTAATTTTTAGTTCCGTCGCTCCCAAGTAGATAAAGGTGCGATACATTATCATGGGGGTTGCTTTTCAAATATTCAGTACCTAATAAATAGTCAACAGATACATTAAAATATTCGGCTATTTTAGCAAGTTTGTCTGCCGATGGTAATACCCCTTTTCGCATATCGTTAAGTAGGCTTGTATTAAGGTTTAATGCCATTAGCATTTTATTTGTCGATAAGTTGCTTGCTTTTATCAAAAATAGTATTTTATCACGAATTGATTGAACATTATCCATATACAACACACCTGAAATTTAGTTAATTTTAATAAAATTGAGAGATTTCACAAATAATAATTGACATTGAGAAATATCTCAATTAGAATAGACTTACGCAAACAAATTCGCAAACCCACCAGAAAGGGGGTGACACCAGTGGAAAAAGAAGATTTTCAAATTCTTTGTGAAAAAAACTACAAACAACATGAATCAGACCATTATAACCTCCTATGTAAGCAGTTTCACTTACTTGCAGAATGTTCAGAAGAAGTTATTGAACCGGAAGAACTCGCTCTATTAACAGAGACAATGATTAATTTGTTTAAGTTATTGTGGAGATAATAATCCCGCTGAAAACCGCTATCCATCCGGCAGGATTAAGAGACTACGCTAAAATCCTTAATATTTTTCTACTCGGATTTAATGTTATCAAAAATTCCGTTGTAGAATTCAATGATTAGTTTTGTGTTTGATGCATTACACGCTTGTCTTTCTTCGTAGCTTGTTGCCTGCGAAGTAGTCGGTTTTGTTAACGATATTGATCCTAATTCAAATGCTTTTAATGTTAATTGGAATGCAATTTCCGCTTTAGTCAATTATTTTCAACTCCTATATGTAAAAATTGTTAACAAGTAATCCACTGGAAACGTTTTGAAGCAAAACATTTAGAGATACAACGAGGTATCAGCGTAGTCAATACTTCAAAAAACACCCGGTCTAAAATTTGTCTAGCGAATTAATTAGCTAATAGTATTCTACAATAAAATCCAAAAAAAGACAAGGAGGTAATTTAATGATTTTCCAAACACAAGAATTCCATAGCGAAGTCAAAAAAAAGCTTATTGACCTAGGTATGACACAAGCTGATTTAGCAAAAAAGTTAGGTATTAAGCCACCTTATCTAAATGACATACTAAAGGGTAACAGAAACGGTGAAAAATACATGCCCAAAATTCTTGAAGTTCTTCAATTTGACAAAGAGGAGATGAACATATGAATGCATTAGTAAGGGAACAACTTGACAACTTGCAACTTCAATTCCCTGGGAAGTCTTCTTTGACGTTAGATGAATATGCCACACTCTACGGCATAACTCGCCGCTATGCTAGTCGCCATCTTAAACGCCGCCAAATCCCCTACACAAAAGAAGGCAAAGGAATTTACATCAACATTACAGACCTTGCGACATACAAGGCAAAATGTAAGGTTAAACATACTAATGAGCTTGCAATTAGCGTAAACGAAGAGATGAAGCGGCGCAGAGGATTTAACCAAATGGCAGAAAAACGCTTTATAGAAAAATAGCTTATCCATTTAAATTTTACAACATCTAACATACTTAATCAGACCAATAATTACAACTGGTACTACATATCTTTCATAATTAGGAACATATTGTCGTAATTTGTAAAAAAAAGAAAAGGGGGTTTATATGTGCCAACAGCACAATGTATTGATGGTATATCAAGGTATAAGCAAGCGAGATTATTTGCAGCTGAAAAAGTAAAGGGATTTCCAAAAAGTTTAGTTGATGTGGCGTTGTTATTAAACGTTGGTTCAGCGACATTATCAAGGTATGAAAATGAAAACGCCGAAGTTCCGGCAGGAGTTGTACTTGATATGGAAGAAAAATATCAAGTCGACGGACTATCTAATTGGCACTGCTGCAATAAATGCCCAATAGGCAAAAAAAAATACATACCTTTGCAAGACCGTAGTTTTGAAAACATTGCTATTAATTTGAGACTAAAATTAAAAAAGGCTAACGAATTTATGGACAGATTGCTAGAAATAGCTTCCGACGGCAAGGTCAACGAATGGGAACAAGGAGACTTCAATGAAATTGTCAAAGCGTGTGATGCTCTTATAGAGTTTGCTCAGGAGCTTAAACATTATGCAAACCAGCAGAGCTTTAATAAAAATCAGTAGGAGGCGTTTAGTTGAAATTTAGATATGGCTTGGCAGCGGCGTTAATTATAGCCACGATTTTACTAACACCGTTTTTTGAACAGCTAGCTTATGCAAAGCGTGGGCATTATGCCATAGGAGGTGAGTATGCGCCGCTAGTTTTATCATGTGTTATGTCAGCTTCCATTGCGTTAAAAAAAGACAAAAAAGAAAATTAGCCGCCAGCGTTGGGGAACGATCTTAGGCGGCTTAGCTAAAAAAAGTTTTTATTATTGTATCAAAATTAAAGTTTATATGCAAGCGTTTTCTTAATGAAAGGGTGTCTTGTGTGGGGAATTATAAAGTTTTCCACAAAAGAAAAAATACTAAAACATACCGGAGGTTAAAAAAAGCATACAAAAGACTTTCCAAGAAAAAGTATTTAGAAATTATCCGGGAGGGTTTTGTATGGATTTAGTTAATACAGCTGAAAAAATTATTAGCGGTCAATTACAGCTTTTGGATTTTGAAGGCGAAACAATAACTTATGTAAATGAATCAACTGATCTAAAAATCATTAAACATTACTACAATGGCACTTTTTATGGCTTTAATCTTTATGCTCGTGATGGTCAAAATTTAATTCTGCTTGAAACCTATAATTCCAAGCAAGCAGCCGAAAAGGTTCTTCACAGAATCAAACAAAAATTATCAAACGGAGCTTTATCTTACGAACTTCCAACAAACTAATATAAATAAGGGGGCTAATATGTATGTATTTATTGAATTTGCACCTTGAAAACTTCCAAGGCATCAAAGATTTTAGAATCAATTTTGATGGAAATAATGCAAGTATTTTCGGCGATAACGCTACAGGTAAAACTACTATTTTCAATTCTGTTACATGGCTTTTATTTGATAAGCCCAGTACCGGCGCAAAAAATTTCACTCCAAAAACTAAAGGAACTGACGGAAAGGATTTACATTATCTCAACCATGGGGTTGAAGCTTCTTTTGAAACAGATGACGGCAGAATTATTGTTCTAAAAAAAATCTATAAAGAAAACTATAAGAAAAAAAGAGGTTCTGCTATTGAGGAATTTGACGGGCATGTAATTGATTATTTTGTTAATGGTGTTCCGTTCAAAGAAAAAGAATATATTTTGTTTGTTAATAACGAATTTGGTTCAGAAGA
Organism: uncultured Eubacteriales bacterium; assembly: GCA_964545475.1. GTDB lineage: Bacteria > Bacillota > Clostridia > Lachnospirales > JAISER01 > CAZJGG01. Next base: position 4,438 of record CAZJGG010000001.1, read on the forward strand.
ACAAATAAAAACGCTTATGATGCCAGACTTTTTTTCAGAAACATTATCTTGGGAAGCTAGAAGAAAAATTTTGCTTGATGTATGCGGGGATGTATCGGACGAAGATGTCATAAATAGTAGCTCAGAGCTCCGGGAATTGCCTAACTATTTGTTAATGCCCGGAACGGCAGATAGATATTACAGCGTTGATGATTTTAAGAAAATAGCCAACTCAAAACGTACAGAAATCAACAAAGAATTGCAAACAATACCTGCAAGAGTAGATGAAGCCCAAAAGGCAATGCCTGATATAACCGGCATTAACCTTGCATCAATTAAAAGCACTATTAAAAGACTTGATAATGAAATTGAGCAGAAAGAGGAGCAGAAAGAGAATGAAAGGAGGCAAATTTTATCGCAAGATGGTGCTTCCATTGCAATTCAGAACAAAATTGCAGCTTTACAAGTAGAAATATCCGAAAATAAATCCGCTTACATTACTGAAAGTAATAAAGAAAATGAAGCAACCTACGAAGAAATTAACAGGCTTAAGAGCGAACAGATTAAATTTATTACATCGCTATCTGATACTAAACTGGAGCTTGATAATAAACAGCGTGAATTTGGTGAAATGAATAGATTACGTCAATCTTATATAGACCAATACAACAAGATAACAGCGGAAAATTGGCAGGGTGACGAAATTTGCCCCACGTGCAAAAGGTCTTTGCCGGAAGATGAAATTAAGCTGGCAAAAGATAACTTCAATGTTAATAAATCTAGAATGCTTGAAGAGATTAACCTCAAAGGACAACAAAAGTGCAACAAGGATATGCTTGCGAACCTTCAATCTTCATTAAACAGCTTGAATGACAGAATAAATACAATCCAAGAAGCAGTTAGAACTTATGACAACTTGATAAGCGCAGCTAATCAAAAATTAGTGCCGCCGATTCCATTTGAAAACACTGACCTCTATAGACAGCTTGCTGAAAAGATTAATGCACTGCAAACGGATAAATCTAACGCAAATTCCGCTGTATCCGAAAGAATATCAGTAATTAACAACCAAATAGCAGATTTGCAAAATAGCAAACAAAATGCCTTGTCAGACAAATCAAAGCTTATGATTTATGACCATCAATCCAACAGAATAAAAGAGTTATGTGAAATGGAGAAATCTCTTTCTAAAGAATTTGAATTATTACAGCACGGCATTTATCTTTGCGAAGAATTTATTAAAGCCAAAGTATCTATGCTTACGGACCGGATTAATGGCCGTTTTGCTACTGTAAAATTTAGGCTTTTCATCGAACAACTTAACGGCGGTATAAAGGAAGATTGCGAAGTATTAATCCCTGCTGATGGTAAACTCGTGCCTTATACGTTTGCTAATAACGCAGCAAGAATAAATGCCGGGCTTGAAATAATAGACTCATTATCAAACCATTGGCAAACATCAATGCCGGTGTTTGTTGACAACGCCGAAAGCGTAACCAAGCTCAAAAATATTAACTCCCAATTAATTCGACTTGTGGTAAGTGAACATGATAAAAAACTTAGGTTAGAAACAGATAGCAATATAAGCTTAAAGACTGCAATTTAAGGGAGGGTTATTAATGGATATTGTATCAGTTAAATTTCAAAGCAAGAAAAATCCAGAGGAATTTTCTGGCAGGGAATACAGCTATTTTACACAAATTCCCCTTGAAATAGGTGATGTGGTTGTTGCTCCAACCAAAGGCGGAGGTAGCGCAGCTATTGTTAGCAGAACAGGTATCTTAGAGAGTGAACTTACTATAGATGCAAAACTATTACGCACAATTGAATCAAAAATTCCTATGGGGTGCGAAACCCCGGAAGGAATTTCATTTTAAGGGGGTATAGATATGTCAACTGCTAAAGCGGCAGAGCCGCAGCCACAGGTTAATTTACCTGCAGAGGAAATAAGTAAGCTTAACCATAGCGAACGTTTTGCAAACAAGGTAATTGCCGAATTTAACGGCAATATTGCAGGCGGTCTTCAAGTATCAGACTATCAAAGACAGCTGATACAAGGTTATTTTATCGGAATAGACAGGGCTTTAAAAACGACTGAGGAAAATAGAGTTCGCAAGAATTCAAATAACTCTGACCACAAATATGACGAGCTGCTTCCTGCAACGTGGGAAAATGTTAATCTCCCAGAGTTGGCAATAGATGTTGTCCATTATGCACGAATGGGTCTTGACATGATGCAATCTAATCATTTAAGCCCTGTACCATTCAAAAACAAAAAGACTAATAAATATGATCTTACTCTTATGATTGGTTATAACGGTATACAGTATGTTGCTGAAAAATATGCATTAGAGAAACCTCTTGATGTGACAATAGAGTTAGTTTTTGAGACTGACCATTTTAAACCTATTAAAAAATCTCAAGCTAATAAAGTTGAAAGTTATGAATTTGAAATAACAAATGCTTTTAACCGTGGGAAAGTCATAGGAGGTTTTGGTTACATTGAGTATACCGACCCAAATAAAAACAAACTTATCATTATGACGTTAGAAGCCATCTTAAAACGTAAACCAAAATATGCCGCAGCAGAATTTTGGGGTGGCGAAAAAGATAAGTGGGAAAATGGAAAAAAAGCTGGCAAGGAAGAAATTGACGGTTGGTTTGAGGAAATGTGCTTAAAAACCTTGAAGCGTGAAGTTTACGGCGCAAAGCATATTCCACGAGACCCTAAAAAGATTGATGATGATTACCAATACATGAAAATGCGTGAAGCAAGATTGGCTGAAATTGAAGTCCAGACTGAAATTGAACAAAACGCTAACTCAACTGTTATTGATATTGAACCATCTGCACAATCACAACAGCCGCCTGTTCAGCCAGAAAAAACCAGCGAAACCCAACAAATGAGCTTTGATACAGCCCAAAGCACACCGGCGGCAAATGGTCCTAATTTCTAATGGATATAAAAATTTTAGCTTCCGGCAGCACTGGCAACTGCTATAGAATTTCTGACGGTAAAACATCACTACTGCTAGATGCCGGAATACCTTTTAAAAAAATTCAGGTGGAATGTAGGTTTAAAATAAGTGATATACAAGGCTGCCTTATTACTCACACCCACCTAGACCATAGCAAAGCAGCAAAAGACCTTGTAAAAAACAGCATTGACGTTTATACATCTCAAGGCACTATTGCTGCTTGTAATTTAACAGGACATAGAATACATGCTGTTTCAGCCCTTAGTAAATTTAATATTGGAACATTTGAAATTATACCATTTGACGTTGAGCATGATGCGCCGGAGCCGTTAGGGTTTGTAATGGCTTCGGCACACACAGGAGAAAAACTTCTTTATATCACTGATACTTATTACATTAAATATAAGTTTCAAGGGTTAACCCACATTATGGCGGAATGCAATTATGATGCTGAAATACTGTATCAAAACGTACGAAATAATACCCTACCCGATTTTGTAGCAAAAAGAATAATAAAAAGCCATATGAATATAAACAATTTTTTAGACATGCTTAAAGTCAATGACTTAAGTAAAATTCAACAAATTTATTTACTTCATTTGTCGGATAGCAACGGCAACGAAATAGAGTTTAAAGAAAAGGTTCAAAAGCTTGTGGGGACAGAAGTTTATGTTTTTTAAAAAGAAGGGGGGCGCTTATGTTTAAGGAAGTAAAGGCAAAAGTACATAAAGAAACGAAAGAAGGCACTTACTTTTTCGTTTTAGTTCCCCATGAGAGCTTAACGGATAAAGTTAAAAAGTTTACCGATAACGGCATTTTAAAAGGCGAACTAAGAATAGATGACGGTCGGCATATAACAGCAGAGCAAAGAAAAAGAGCATATGCTACACTTGCAGATATAGCCACTCATTTAGGCTATCCACCGGAAGAACTAAAGGAAATAATGAAATATCGTTTTGTAGCTGCAACAGGCAATGATTATTTTTCTTTTAGAAATTGCAGTATAACAACTGCAAGGCATTTTGTAAACTTTATAATTGATTTCGCCCTTGAGTGGGGTATTCCTCTTTCTGAATCGCTGATTGACAGGACAGATGACATCAATGCCGCAATATATTCTTCACTTAAGCATAAGCGTTGCATTGTTTGCGGCAAAGAAGGCGAAGTACATCATTGGATAGCAATTGGAATGGGGCAGGACAGGGAAAAATTTGACGATAGCAGACTTCCTAAGCTGTGCATATGCCGCCTGCATCATAATGAATCACACCAAATTGGCAACGTAGAATTTGAAAAGAAATATCATGTTTATGGAATAGTTTACAAAGAATAACCACATATGAACGGTGGTGACGAATTGAATTTTGAAACAGAAGTTATTTGTTTTTATGATTGGCTCGAAACAAACTCCGTGGGATCATCTTCCATCAACTTATGGTTTGCGCTATTGCATACATGGTTTAAAGCAGGATGCCCAGTAGAGTTTGCGGTGGCTATATCTGTTTTAGAAACAAAAACTGGATTAAAGAAAGATGCTATATATGATGCAAGAAATAAATTGCAACAAGTGGGAAGGGTGTTGTGGCGTGAAAGAAAGGGTAATCAATCGGCAATGTACAAAATTGTGTCTTTTATTACGACACAGACAGTTTGTATCGGAAATACCGACACAAACACCCACACGAAACCCACGCAAACACCCACGCAATACCCCACGCAAGTACCAACCATTATTAGTAGTAGTAATAGTAATATATATAATAATACTCCTACTAATAATGTATCGGAAATACCGACACAAACACCCACGCAGACAGTTTGTATCGGAAATACCGACACAAATACCCACGGAAAGCCTTTAGAAGATGATGGTACTTGCAATCCATTTATCCACTATCAAAGGCTTTTCGGAGTATTGCGCCCATTAGCCGTAGAAGAAATTAAAGACTATTCGGCGCAAGGGCTGGAAGATAAACTTATTTGTTTAGCAATGGACAGAAGCCACGAAAACGGCGCTGGACACTGGAATTATGCAAAAAAAATACTAGACAGATGTGTTTTTGAAAAGGTTCTAAATGTTGACGTTTTTCTAGCGAAAGAAGAAGAATTTCGGGCTAAAAAAACTATAAAAATAAACAAAGATAGTCAGCAGTCTGTAAAAAGCAAATTTGCCAATTTCTCTCAGAGAGATTGGAATTATGAAGACATTGAGCGCAAGAGTCAAGAGGCATTAATACAGGAGTTTAATAACAATATCGGTAATCAACAGTAGGAAGGTGAGTAACGTTAAAGGTGACATTAACCATAGCAATGAGTTTATAGGGCTAATCAACAAGCTTTCGCAAAAATACAGCTCATGGAAAGTATTTGAGGATTTCCTTGCAATGTCTGCAATTTCTATAAGTAATGCTATTGATTGGGTTCACCGAGAGCAAAGAGAGGCGGAATATCTCTCTATAGTCGAAAGGTACACAAAAGAAGAAATTGATATGTTTCCGAAAATGCTTGCCCACATCATAGAGGAACTTGAAAAACACGCAGAATATCCTGTAGATGTTTTAGGAAAAATATTCCATGAGCTTGAGCTTCACAACAAATACAAAGGGCAGTTTTTCACCCCACAGCATATATGTGATTTTATGGGTATGGCAGCTTTAGACGAACATGATCCTGACATTGAAAAAAAGGGTTACATAAGCCTTTGCGAGCCTTGCGCAGGCAGCGGTGCCATGATTCTTGGATTTGCAAAGGCAATGAAGAATAACGGGTACAGTTTTAATACGCAAATGGTTGTAAAAGCAACGGATATTGACATCAAATGCGTTCACATGTGCTACTTACAGCTTAGCCTATATGGCATACCTGCGGTGGTGGTACATGGAAACACACTATCTATGCAGGAGTGGTCCAGATGGTACACACCGGTTTATATGATTGACGGATGGGCATGGCGGAGAATAAGTGAGGATAATCAAGATAAACAGCAGATGAATAACGAACAAACCAGCGAAAAACACAAGTTTTATTTCACATTTAACCTAGATAATTTAACAAAAGAATCACAGCTAAGCCTATTTTAAACGATTGGAGGTCTTTAAATGAAACAGGAAGCAATAAAGAAAATTACTGAAAGTTTGCAGGGCATTGAGGAAAAAAGAGTTCCAGCAGAACCGATTGCAGAGTTTCTAAAAAATAAATGTGAAGATGAAGAGTTTGCCACCCTTGTTATGCAAGAACATAAAAGTCTTAAAAGATGCTTGGATTTCGTTTATGAACAGGCAAGAAAGCATTTAGACGGTGCAAACGGTTGGATTGATGATAATGACGTTTATATGATGGCCGTTGATTATTTTGCATTAGATGACGAAGAACTAGAGCGCAAAAAAGCTGAGGAAGAAAAGAAACTTGAAGAGGAACGCAAACAGCGTGATGTAGAAAAAAAGAAGAAACAAGCTGAAGAAAAGGAAAGTAAAACCAAGGAATCCAAACAACAAGCAGCTGCTAAAAAAGTTGCTGAAAATCAATTATCGCTGTTTTGATGGAGGTAATGTCATTTGGATAAGAAAGAGTTAAAGCTGCTCAAGATAGAGCAGCTCCCAAACACTATTGAGACGTCGCAAATCTCTGATAGTATGAAAATTAGATATGCCTTTGTAGCAAAAAAGCATAGCCTAGGGAAAGAGCAAATATTAGAAGTAATCTTCTTTTCCCTTTATACCAAGATAGCAGAATTTAGAGTGTTTTTCAATAAAAATTTATTTATTACAGAGAAATTAAACCCAGAACGCTGCTGGTCTGAAAGCACAATTGAAAACTTAATTTGTGCGTGGAACACCGGAATTGTATGCGCCAATGAACATTCCAAGGAGCTTATATGCAAGTATTTTAAAACGGAGGAAAATCCTTACAAAGCAATGCGAGAATTCCAGGCGAAACTAAGAAAAACACAATTAGCGCAGCGTCACAAGAAAGAGACAGATAAAATAGATGCACATATGAAATTGATGCCAAGCCTGCCTAAATATTTTGAAAGATGGGTCAATGAAGTTGCGCTTAACAAAAGCCGGTATATCTACTACAAAAAAGTCACCTCAAATAAGATGGAGGGTTTTTGCACATCGTGTCTTTCAAACGTTACTTATCATATTTCAAAAAACAATCAATTCAAGGACGTGCGCCACAACCAACCTGGCAAGTGCCCGTTGTGTGGCAACCGTGTTATATATAAAGCCGTAGGAAAGACGACATTACTAGTTGATTATGTTAATGCGGCTATTATACAAAAAACTAAAAAGGGCTTGGTTGTTAGGTATTTTGCCGTAACTAAGGAATATAAGGGTCATTATAAAAACCCCACGCTTCACATCCATGAACAGGTGCGGGATTTTTATGAAGACGGTCAATGCATTACCTATGAATACAACAATTACAAGCAAACCGGGCGTTTAAGATGGTGTTACAGCGCTAATAGGTTTAACCCTTACAATGCGTGTTTGTATACCCGAAATTTAAGGCGTGTCTTAAACGATACAGAGTGGAAATACAGCTGCATATATGAATTAGCAAAAAATATGGATAATTTCAATGTGGACATGTACCTTAGGGCTTATAAAAATTACCCAGTATATGAATACCTTATCAGGCTTAGATTATTCAAATTGGTTGCTGAAAACACAACGGGTTATAGGTACAACAGCGAGATTAATTTAAATGGCAACGGTATAAATGAAGTTCTGGGCATTGACAAGCTAATGCTTAAACAGCTACAGCGGATTAATGGATCAATTGAACACTTGGCGCTTTTAAAGTTAGCCTATAAGGCGACCATATATCTAAAAGACGATGAAATAAACTGGGTGGTTAAAAATGGGGTTAATGCTGACAATTTTGTAAAATTACTTAAATACACCACGGCTCACAAGGTCATTAAATACGTCGAAAACTGTTGTGTAACAATGAAAAAACAGCTTAAAGCGGACGATGGGTTTTTCGCATACGGAAGCCCACAAGCAAACATTGTAAACGACTGGAGAGATTATCTCGAAAATAGCGCATTACTAGGATACGACCTAAAAAACAGTATGCTGTTATTTCCAATGGATCTAAAATCACGCCATGATGAGGTGGTAGTGCGGATTAATGCCGAAAGTAACGAGCTCTTTAACAAAGCTATTATTGAAATGTCAGAGAAACTAAACTCAAGGTTCGGATATAAGGGCAAATCTCTTATTATTTACGCACCAAGGTCCGCTGATGAAATTATAGCTGAGGGACATGCATTGCATCATTGTGTGGGAGGCAGATTATATATTGAGGGAATGGCTAAAGGCGAACACATCATTTTGTTTATTCGCAGGGTCACTCAACCGGATGAGCCATTTTATACAATTGAGATTAAGGATAACATTGTAAACCAGTGTCGGGGAAAAAATAACCACGGAATGACAGATGAAGTAAAGCAATTCATTTCTGAATGGCAGAAAAAGAAGCTGAAAGTTAATAAAACTGATAAAAGCGCATAAGAGAGGGGTAATTAATATTAAGTCAACTAATTTTAATACATTTGATAAATCAACATTATGCAGAATGATTATAAATACTGTTCGTGCAGCTAAAGGTTTGCCTCCACTTAAGAGTAAATGTGTCGGGCAATCTTCTGAAAGCAAAAAGGGGGAGGTTTAACATGGCTAAAGTAAAAAACGGCTATGAAGCTTTGATTACAAGAGAACAATTTAACGAACTTAGGAAAATGGATAGGGTAGAAACAGAGGCTTTTCTAAGGGTTATTTTTGAAAAAGGTTATACCAAAGGATATAAGGAAGCCGAAATCAAACTTTGCGAAGACTCTAGAGTAAGTAAAAAGGCAAACATTAGGGGTGAAATTGTTTCTTTTCTTTCCTCAATACCAGGTTTTGGACCAGCAACATTGCGAAAAATAAAAGAAGCCTTGGAAAAGTGGTGCGAACCAGATGTCGTACAATAAGCTACCCCCATCAAATAGAGGCTTAAATTTAATTTAAAACATAAGTATTGCCTGAAAAGGGTTACTTACACTATTAAAAAGGTATTGTTGATTGAGGTGTTATGCATGGTTAAGACAGATTTATTAGCTTTGATGTGCATGGTTATGTTGGTAAAGATATTTATTTATTTTGCAAAAATTATGTTTAAACTAGCAATCAATAAAATAGGGGGCAACAAAGATGGATATAAAAATAGAAAAAAACACGTTACTTAATGGGCTTAACATAGTTTTAAAGGCTGTCAGTTACAGTAGTGTTATGCCAATATTAAAATGCGTATTGCTTAACGTTGAGGAAAGCGGCTTAAGGCTTACAACTAATGACTTGGAATTATGCATAGAAACTAAGGCACTTGATGCAGATATTGAACAAACAGGTAAAATAGCCGTGGAAGCAAAGCTTTTCGCTGAGATTATAAAAAAACTGCCAGATGATTATGTGCAAATATTAACAACCGATAAGCTTGAGGTAGAAATAAAAAGCGGAAAATCAAAATTTAAAATTATGGGTCAAGACCCTGAGCAATTCCCAGCACTTCCAGAAGTTATAAAAGACAATAAGTTTACAATTGATCAGGGAACTTTAAAAGACGTGCTAAGACAAACATGCTTTTCAATTGATGCTGAGGCACAAAAAGCAGCTTTTACCGGTGAACTCTTCGATATTTCCAAAAGTGAAATTAACTTGGTTTCTTCCGACGGATTTAGAATATCTCATCGTAGCCTTGAAGTTGATAAGACCGACTTAACATACAGTACAATCATTCCAGGCAAATCTATAATTGATATTATGAAAATTTTAGAAACAAGCGACAGCAAGGCAAATATATACTTTGAGAAAACATATGCTCTTTTTGACCTTGAAACATGTAAAGTCATTACAAGAGTAATTGCAGCAGATTTTATTGATTACCAAAATTTTTTTAATGCTGAATATTCAACTCTTGTTAAATTGAATACAGAAGATTTTATTAACTGCGTAGATAGAGCCTGTATTGTAGCCGAAACTAATAAAAAAACACCTGTAAAGCTGGATATAAAAGATAAAAGCATAGCTATAACATCTCAAACACAGGTTGGTAATGTTTACGAAGAAATAAATGCCGATATTGACGGCAACTGTTTAACAATCAGATTTAATCCAAGGTACTTAATGGAAGCATTAAGGGCTATCGAAGATGAAGAGGTAACGATACAGTTTAGCTCATCACTTACACCATGTATTATACGTCCTGTTGATAGCGGTAATTTTGAATATTTGATTCTGCCGTTAAGATTGGAAAATTAATAAACAAACCATTAAAGGTTGATGTTTATGGACAAATTGGACTATGCAATATTAGATGTATTGTTAAATACTTTTGGAGCTGTTACAAGGATGAAATCTGTAACTTTAAAAGTTATTTTAACTGAAATACAAATTAATGATAGAACTCTCTATCGTAGATTAAAAAATCTTTTGATTAGAAACTATATTTTAAAAGGCATTCAAGATATTAGAGAACACACATATTACATCAGCGAACATGGAATGAAAATATTAGAGGAGGCTTTGAAATGAAAGAAAGTATTGGATTTATAGCTGTAGGGCAAGGCGGTGGGAATATCGGCACTCTGCTTGAAAAAAACGACTATAACGTTTTATACCTCAACACCTCACTTGAGGACTTAGATACGTTAAAAACCTCGAAATTTAAACACCACATTAAAAACGGCGAAGGCTGCAACAAAGATAGGGATAAAGCAAAAGAACTTATCATCGGAGATTTTGAAGCCATATCAGAGCAAATTAAGTCTAAGCTTCAGGAAGAATACATCTATGTTATTTTTAGCGCAGGAGGCGGCACCGGCTCTGGTGCTTCCCCAATGCTTGTTGACTTACTCATTAATAATACTAACAAAAAAGTCGGTGCTATAACTATACTTCCTGCAAAAACAGAGCCCCTCAAAACTTATATTAACTCTTACGAATGCTTTAAAGAACTTGAAAGCATTGAAAATATGTGCTGTACATTTATCCTAGACAATAATACCGGAGACAAACTTTCCATTAACAAAACATTTGCAGATTTATTTGAATCATTTATTGAAATACCACAATTTAAAAGCGTTAAGGGCAATATAGATAAAGCTGAAATTAAAGAGCTCTTGTCAACCAGGGGAGCAGCCCATATATGCAAGCTTGGCAAAACAACCAGCTCAACACCACGGCTTATAAGCACAATTAAGGAAAACATATTTGCCCCTCTTGAGCCTGATAAAGTAATAAAATACATGGGCATTTCAACCGTGACCAACATTGATACTGATGCTCTCATAAAGGAATTTGGTTCATGCTTGGACATTTACCAAAGCACAAACCAAATACATACCGTGTGTATGCTTTGCGGTCTATCATTCCCCTACTCTACGCTAGAAACCATAAAGTCCAAAGTAATGTCTTCGCAAGATGACATTACCCGAAATTTAAAAGCCACACAAGAAAATAAACTTGATGATGATATTAATTTTGTTAATCGTATAACCACTAACTCTACTATAGCACCAAAATCTGATACAAAGGATATTTTTGCAAAATACCGGCGCAAGTAAAAGTAAGGAGGAATAGAATTATGAACAAAACAAAGATAGATTGGTGCGATATGAGTTGGAATCCTGTTACTGGATGTTTACATGATTGTACATATTGTTATGCAAAAACAATAGCTAAACGGTTTGGAGGGCACAGTGATTTTGATTATTTTATAAACCATTTGGACGAAAAAGGTAATTATGTATCTGATGAATGCAAACTCCATGTTATTGAAGATGCAATGGTGAAACAAAGCTCGGATTTGGAGGGGCGTATCGCTCCATATCCATTTGAGTTTGAGCCTACATTGCATAAATATAGACTAAGTGAACCTCAAAGAAAAACTAAGTCTCAGAATATTTTTGTTTGTAGTATGGCTGATTTATTTGGTGATTGGGTGCCGGACGAGTGGATACAAGAGGTTTTTGAAACTTGCGAAGCTGCACAGCAGCATAGGTATTTATTTTTAACAAAAAATCCTAAAAGGTATTACGAAAGCATAAGCAAAATAAGATTCCCCGTTCTTCAAAATTTCTGGTTTGGCATGACAGTTACAAGTAATATAGAGCTAATACGCAATTTTAATAATCTAGAGAGAATGAAGCCTTTCAAAACCTTTCTAAGCATTGAGCCATTACAAGAAGACATTACTCGTTTTCATGATTATAAAATTACTTTCGATTGGGTTATCATTGGCGCAGAAACCGGAAACCGAAAGGGCAAGGTTATTCCTAAAAAAGACTGGATTGATAACATTGTTAGGCAGTGTCGCAAGTATGACGTTCCTATTTTTATGAAGCGTGGCGAAAAGCAAAAAGATGGTACATATTTTATGGAAAACTTAATGGGCGCAGATTTTGTTCAGGAATTTCCGTGGTAAAGGAGGAAACAGAGTGATTGGCAATACTTATACATACAGAATATACGATACAACCATACTATTTACACACAAAAGTCGTATTGACTTTGATAAATTTAATCCAATAAAATTTCCACATTACAAAATATTTAGGGATTCGCTTAATTTATTAGGTGCTAACGGCTTCTTTATTCAGCCGGACAAAACAATACCCCCGATAATAAGAAAGCACTATTTCATAGGGAAATATAAGGATTTAGAATTTAAAGCTCAGATATATCCTACCGGGCTTGAAATAACCTTCTTTCAAAATATTATTTGTGAGAATAAAAACGGTGGGCAGTATGATTTTGATAAGCTTCAAAAAATGCCCTACATGATAAGGCTTGAATTTATAAAAATCATTAATAAGCTAAAAGACTACATGTCAATAGTTGGCGCTACTGACACGAGCGATAAGCATTATAAACTTGCCGTAGATAGAATTAAGCAAGATTATGTAAATAGTTGCCATAAGCCACAAAAAAACATGGACTTTGATTTAACAGAAATTCATGGAACAACATGCGACTATACTTATAACAACAAAGACCGTGACGGCAAAACTATTTACAACGGCGACATTAAATATTTTCGTGGTTACAATGGCGAGCTTCAAAGAGGCGTTGTATATTACGATTTAAATAGGAACTGGTATGTAATTATCAATAAATTTACATACAAGGTCGTGCAAAACTATAAATTATTTGACCCAACCGAAGAAGATTTTAAACGCCGTAGGGTTGCGACCGACCGAACTCCTAAAGAATATTTGATTAAAAAAGAGAAACTACAACAGGCAACATCAAGAGAACTGATTAATGAGCTTAAAAGGCGTGGAATAATTTGTAATTCTTTAAAACAAAAGAAGAAATCGGAATTTAATGTTTAACGAGGAATTTTTATATTCTTTCAGCCAATGGATTAAGATGGCAAAAGAGGCGGTCAGTAATCTTGTGGAAATGCTCAACAACATCCAGAAAAGAAATGAGCGTGAGAAGAAAAGTGGAGGAACTTTCAAATATTCTGAAGTGTTTAAGAGTTGGAGTAATAACAGACGAATATATTCTACAAAACCAAATAGCAGACCTACTACATACAAACAATATTTCACACACAAAAGAGTACAAGCTAGGTCGAGGCAGCCGAGTAGATTTTCTGACAGACAACGGCATCGCAATAGAAGTCAAGAAGGGCAAGCCCAACAAGCTTAAGGTATATGAGCAACTAATGAGATACGCTGAGTTTGAAGAAATTAACGGCATAATTTTGATTATAGAAACTAGCTTGCAAATACCAAACATTATAAACGGGAAGCCATGCCAAACTATTGGGCTTCGCAAGCAATGGGGGATAGCATTATGATACCTGCTCACATGCAGAAAAATTTAACCGCAGATTATTATTATGGGGAATTAATAGCTGAGATTAATGCTAACATGGATATAGTCAACTGGATTATCGAGGGAGAGCCTATTGTTATACAAATGGCAAAACGGATTTTCCCAGGTTCATCCGGCAGAGGTGCAGGTATTGCAAAATTCCCAAACAGCAAACGCCTAATTAAAGATTTAAACTGGCTTATGCTTAAATATCCTCTTAAAATAAAAGATTTATCACATTGGGAAAGCGCATACAGCCAAGCATTAGACTACTCAATAAAGAAAAAATCCAACGAATTTATCACCAAAACGACACCTTCTTTGGAATTTAAAGGTGAACTAAAAGATTTTCAAAAGCAAGGTCTTACGTTTTTACTCAATAACGACAGAACGCTTCTTGCGGACGAAATGGGCTTAGGTAAAACCATTCAGGCACTTGCCTACCTTGCAAAAGAAAAACTATATCCTGCTATTATCGTCGCACCTCCTCACTTAATTAAAAACTGGGAAAAGGAAATAAACCGCTTTGTTAGCTTACCGGAAACTGGTCAATTAAGGCTTGGAGAAACAAATACAGACACGTCAATCCACGTAATAAAAGGGCTTAAACCTTATGAGCTCCCGGAAGCAAGCATATATTTAATTCATTACCTCTTACTTAGGGGGTGGAAGACAGAGCTTCCTACTAGAAATTTTAAAGCTGTAGTATATGATGAAATCCAAGAACTAAGGCATGGAAAGACCGAAAAATATAGTGCGGCATCTTTGCTTTCCGACTCCGCTCAAAAAGTTGTTGGGCTTAGCGGCACACCTATTTACAACAGAGGAGGCGAAATGTGGCACGTGCTTAATATCCTTGAGTATCACTGTTTAGGCGACTGGGATAGCTTTACCAGGGAATGGTGCTATGGGTATGCCTCTGATATTGTCAAAAACCCAAGCATGTTAGGAGACTATTTAAAACGTGAGGGATTAATGCTTCGCCGCCTAAAGTCGGAAGTTTTAGAAGAATTGCCGTCTAAGCACAGGGTATTGCAAACAATTGACTTCGATAACAAAAAATATGGAGAATTAATCCAAAACGCTATCGAAAAGGCGAAAAGCATAGATTTTATGACTGACCATTTTGAAAAAGGCAGAACCACACGAGATGTTGTCAATGAAACAAGACGGGCAATAGGTGTTGCAAAATCACCATATGTTGCGGAATTTATAAAAATGCTTTTAGATGCAGGGGAAAATGTATTGTTGTTTGCTTATCACCATGATGTGTTTGATATATACCGTGAGGAACTAAAAAGATATTCCCCTGTTGAAATAACTGGAAAGCAAACAGCCAAAGAAAAGGATATATCAGTAACAAAATTTATGGATGGGGAAACTAATATTTGCGTAATAAGCCTCCGGGCTGCCGCCGGATTAAACCTACAAAGAGCAACTTGCGTTGTGTTCGGCGAACTCGACTGGTCACCGGCGATACACTCCCAAGCCGAGGATAGGGCGCACCGCATGGGGCAAAAGGACAGCGTTTTGTGCTATTACCTTGTTGCGGAAGAAGGTACAGACGAAGTTATACAAGAGTTCCTAGGGCTTAAAGTGGCACAGTTTAACGGCATCATGGGTGACAAAGGAGAAACCGAGGAAGATAAAGTTATAGCCCAAGGCGTTGCTACAGAGCATATGTCTAGGATTGTTGATAAATTAAAAAAGAAATGAGGCATCAATAGTCATGATAAAACAAAAAAATATCGGCGTTGACTGCCCTATGTGCAAACTCCCCCTAAATACATGGGACGAACGTTGCTCTAAGGCTTTGGGATATAAAGAATATGCGGCATGTGAGACTTGTCTTTGCAAGGAATACGGTAAAACAGAGGATGAATTTAGACGTATTATGGAATCGCATTTTGGAATGAGACCTTGTATGGGGATTTAGGTGATTATATGGAACTAAATGAACTAACAAAGGTTATACTTACAGCAGGTTACAGTCCAGACGAAACGCCGCCATGGTGCAGAGAATACAATAAGTTTTATGGCGGATGGACTTACCATTATAAAATTGCTTATAGTCTTGTGTTTGAAACGCCGTGCGGATTGCTGTATAAATTTAACACTTTGGGTATATACAGTTATCAGGGCGTTAATTGGATGCTTGAAAATAACAACCCTGTTGTATGCTGCCCAAAATTTGACAATGGAAACTGTCTACTTAAAAATCCCTTACTTAAAACCAACAACTTGTCAAGCTCCAGCGGAACAATAAGAATGTGTGCTTGTCATTTAGCCAATAAGCCTTATGATTATGAAAATAGCTTAGATAAGGCACATGATTTGGTTGACCAAGAAGCTGATAGCCTCTTTGAAGAATTTAAATTAGCTAAAAGTGGCAAGGTCTGCAAGCATCACAGCACATATAACCGCACAGAGAAAAGATGGAGAATGCATTTTTACCCATTAACATGTGGCGATTGGTGTACATATTGTGATGTTTTAGGAAAAGAGCTTAACAGAAAAAAAGGCAACGTGTTTTATGACCTCAAAACAACACGTACTAAACCTGCAGAAGGTTTGTTTCCGTCAGAAACGGTCGTACATATTACAAAAGGGATAAAGTTTTTAAACGAGACAAAATCTTTAGATATATGTGCGATAATAGCAAAATGCGGTAAGCATCTAATTTATAACCATGAACGCAGTAAATTACATAGAGATTTATTTACAGACAAAAGTTTTGCATTTAAGATATTAAATATAAGAGCAGTTCGTGTTGATAAAAGAGATATGCTACAAGACCTGCAGGACGTTGCAAATGGGATCACAGTGAATCATAAATCTGACCTACTAAAAGTCTCAAAGGAACAAAAACGAGCTAGAAAACAGGCAAGAATAAAGCAAAAAATCAATAAGTATGAAAAACTTATACTTAGGATTGGCTTTAATAATCTTCCAGACCTGGCGCAAATAAGCTGTATTAAATGGCTAGGAGAGGAACGAATTGAAGAGATTGAATTTGTCAGGAGAGCAGAGAGAAGTAGTAATACGTTTGAGCAATTGACATTAGTTTAAAGCATCAAATCATTATATTGTTTAGGAGGCAAATGTGAAAATTACTATCGAAACGGCTGATAACAAGTGTGTGGTCATTAAAATTGGAAAAGATAATATTAGAGAAACGCAAGCGGCTCAGAAAAAGAATAATATCATTACGAAGAGACAAGCAGAGCAGATTCTAGAAAAATTAAGAAGCCCAAACAATAATGGAGGGATCAGATAAAAATGAATGAGGTTGAAAAGGCTTTAAATGGAATGAAAAATATTGCCGAATACTGGTCAATGCGCCCATCAGAACAGGAGGCAGCTAATATTGCCATATCCGCTCTTGAAAAGCAGATACAAAGAGCCTCCCTCACCATTAATGAAGCGGAGAATAAGTTTATATGCCCAAGCTGCAGTAAGACTATTGTATGGCTAGACGACAAGACAAGACATAAGCACTGCTTAAACTGCGGACAGGCGCTTAAATGGGGCGAATAAATAAAAGGAGCGAACTAAATTGAGGTTAACAACTGAAAACCCGAAAAATAATCTTGAAACTGCCATGAATTATTGCTACATAAAGGATAAGTTGGCACATCTAAGACATGCTAGGGAAGGATATGATATACCATTACATACTTACACAATTAAACTCTGCCGTGAGCAAGGTTGCACTGATATACCACTTGATTGTACTTTAACTGATTTTATGGAACAAATAAACAAATTTATAGATTGTCCTGACTGCCCCGTCGCACAGATGTATCACTTAGGCGCACAGGCTACAGATAACAATGCTAGGCTTATGGATTATGAAAACGCTTGCTACGCCGAAGATGGCATAGAAATTATTACCGTTGAGGAAATCGCCGAGATTGTAAAAGCGAAGCAAGAGGAGCGGTTTATTCCTCCGTTGCCGTGCAAGGTTGGAGATAAAGCCAATGCGATTGTAAATCGTCCTTATAACGGTCATAATTTAATAGTGACAGGAGAAGTAACGGACATAGCAACAATGATTAGGGTAAGGGATGGGTTTGATAGATATACTAATTTCTTTCTATCTGATATTGGCAAAACAGTTTTTTTCACTTCAGAATCCGCCGAAGCCGAATTAAAGGAGCGTGGAATAGATGAGTGATACAGAAAAAAACTGTAATTCGTGCAAGCTTGGTCTGTTTGGAAATTGCGATACATTAAAGAAAAACGAAGAATATCAAGAAATATGGAAAAAAGCAGAAATTGAAAAAAGATTTAGCGGAACATTGGAAGCCCATAAATTCAAGAATAACTTTATTTGTGAGCAATACAAAAGCTGTTATATTGAATACCCAATTACTGTTAGCAAGATAAATACTGATAGTGAAATTTATACGTTAGGTAAAGACAGAATTGGCAAGTTTGCCAAGATACGCCCTTGTGGCGAAGAATATGGCAGCAAGACCTATTTAGGCCTGTTCTTAGGGGAATTGCCAATAGGAATACATATAACGCATAATCCCGAAACATTGGAACTAAATGCGAGCTACAGTTGTAATCCAGCTATCTTTGTGTTTGACCTTAACAAAATAGTTTACGGTTGCGAAAGTTGGTGGAGCGTGATTGAAAATGAGGGAGATTTGAAGCAAATAACGGATATTGATATTAACAATGTTTGGTATGTCAGGGCGTTAAATGCTTTACACCAAGCGGATAAGGAGACTGATAGCGAATGAACAAAATAAATGTCTTAATGTCTTTAAATGACTTAGCCAACACGTGCGGCTATTTCTTCAATGCCGAATTAACACCGCTAGACCCAAACGACGAAACTTTTTATCCCGGCAAGCAACCAAGCCCAAATAATGGCTACAATTGCCGACACTCACAGCAAGAAGAAGTGCATGACGGTATAGGATGTTGCTACGGTTGGAGCTGTCCTCTTGAGAATGCTTTTGAAGCAGACGAAGAAGATTGCGATAAGTTTGGCTACGAGTATGAAAAAGGTGCATATATGCTTGTTGAAATTGAAGAAAGTGAGTTTGACCCTCATACCATGACTAAAGAAATAAAGGGGCGTGAAAACAAATGAAAACTTTAACTATATGGCAACCGTGGGCAAGTTTGTTAGCCTGCGGTGCAAAACAATATGAAACAAGAAGCTGGGCTACAAATTACCGGGGTGAGATTGCCATACATGCGGCGTTAAAAGATTTTGATACGTTAGGACTTGAATACGATACGGAATTTTGGGAAGCCGCCGCCACAGCTTTAAGCAATCCAGAACTTATAGGATTGCCAAAAGGTTGTATTATTGCTACCGCTGAACTTGTAGAATGTTGGAAGATTACACATAGCGGACATACTATGGGAAGTAACAGAGCCGCACGAATAGAGGGCGGTAAATTCGAGGGTAAAACAAACATTATTGATGGTAAAGAAATACTTTTCGGCGACTGGACACCGGGGCGCTACGCTTGGGAATTTGCCAATGTGCAGCTGCTATCAGAGCCCGTACCAACAAAGGGACGTCAAGGTCTCTGGGAATGGAATAGGTAAAATACTGGGAAGGTAATAACTGTGATTAGTTAAGAGATTGGATGGGATATTATGAAGCATGAAATTCAAATAATTACTAGGCTAATAAGAGACACTATATTTTTTATTCTTTTAGGTTTTTTAGTATACAGATGCAATATTAGCAATTGGTGGTTATTGCTATGTGTTTTGCCCTTCGTCTTTACAGAACAACAAACCGCCGGAAAAGAAGATAAAAATTTACAAAATTAAAAAGGGGCTTTCGCCCCAATAAACCCAATAACATTATAAACTTATTTACAATAAATGTAAAGGGGGCGAAAGCTTGATTTATTCAGAAATTGAATTAAATACAGCAGAAGAACAACTCAGAGAATATTTCAGATGCATTACTTTTATTCACAGATTTAAAAATAAACTTGAAGTGCTTAATAAGCAGAGAGAATCAGTTAAAAAGGAACTTAATGATATTACGTTAAGCGTACCCGAGCAAGGCGTTTGCTATAATACTGTACAGGTGCAACACTCTTATAACGGTAGTACACAGGAAAAAGCCATTGATTTAGCTTATGCAAGATTAGAAAGGCAGTTAGATAAAATAAATGAGGAAATAACAAACGTTAATATTGATATAAGAAACTTCGAATTGGAATCTTGTGACATTAGGTGTATATTAGATATGATGGATGACGATTCTAAAATGTATATTGAATTGCGATACGACAAAAAGAAAAGCAATACTCATATATCACAAAAATTAAACTTTTCTCCTGCAACAATAACTAGGTTGCGCATTAAAATCCTTACCGCAATATGCAACTATAGGCACTATGAAAAAACAATGAAAAAAACATGAAAGAAATGTGAGCAATAATTGATTAAAAGATGATTAAAGATTGATTACTTATTAAATAAATTATGTGGTAAGATTGTATCATAAGAAAAAGGCTTAGAAAGAAGCCCCCTCTTTATACTTTTTCTTTAACGTCAGGTTTGCGCCTGGCGTTTTTATTTTATTAAGAAAAGGCTTAACAGTTATTATATAAAAAATTAACTTATTGTTTTAACACAAAAAGTATGAGGCGGTGGTGATATGTAGTGAGCGATAATAAACCGCTGCATGAGCAAGCGTATGATGATTATAAAAATGGAGCTAAGGGCAAAGATATAGCGCAAAAATACAATGTATCTCCAGCTACAGTACGGTCATGGAAAAGCCGGTACTGGAATAAAAACGATAATGATAATGTGCAACAATCAAACGATAATGTTGCAACAAAAGACAAGCGTTGCAACGATAATCGCAAGCGTGGCGCACAGCCTGGTAATAAAAATGCAGTAGGCAATTCCGGCGGTGCTCCTATTGGGTCTAAAAATAATTATAAGCATGGGCTTTATGAAAAATTGAGGTCTACCACCCTTTCATCCGAAGAGCAGGATCTACTTTTAGATATTGACACCATTGACATAGAAACCAAGCTTCGCAGGATTATCCGTGAGTGCGACTTAAATATATTAAAGTTTAATAAAGCTATTCATACAGCTGAAACGATGCCAGAAAGCGAATATGTGCATAGAGGCATTGAAAAAACGGTTACATCTCACTCTAATAATGATTGTGATAATGAAGAAGACGAATCGTTAGGTAAGAAAAGTTCTGTTGATACTGTTCAAACCAACACGTTAACCAAACATGACCTTATATTACGGTATGCAAACGAACTGCAAAAATGGGAAGGCAAGCGCATCCGTTGTATTGAAACCTTGATAAAATACGGGTTTGAGTCTGAAAGGCTTGCGATGGAAAAGAGAAAGCTTGAAATGGATCAGAGCGGTGATGGTAACATGGGTATGCTTATTGCAAGCCTAAATAAATCCCGCAAGCAAAGAGGCGATACAGAATGATTAACTGGGGTATTTGGGGCGGAAAATCTCTTGATTTTATTCTTAATCCTATTGGAAAAGATGCACGCATTAACATTTTAGAGGGTTCGGTACGTTCGTCCAAAACGGTTACAATGATTCCTAAATGGATTGAATATATAAAAAATGGTCCTGAAGGGCTTCTTTTAATGACGGGTGTTTCCAAGGATACCGTTTATGATAACGTGCTTAATGATTTATTTGATACATTAGGTCAAAGCAGCTACGAATACAAAAGTAATTCTGGTAACTTAACTATTTATTGGAAGGATTATTTACCTGACGGAAGAGAAGTAGCTGGACAAAGAAAAATTAAGGTTATTGGCGCAAAAGATGAGGGTTCAGAAAAATACCTTCGTGGTAAAACTATTGCCGGTGCTTATTGTGATGAACTTTCGCTTATGCCTGAAAAATTCTTTAAACAGCTTTTAAATCGCTTGTCTGTAAAAGGCGCAAAGCTTTACGGTACTACTAACCCAGACAGCCCTTTTCATTATTTATATGCCGAATATATTACTGACGATAAAAAGCTTGAAAGTGGAATGGTTAAAATATGGCATTTTGGACTTGATGATAACCCTAATCTTGACGAGGAATACAAAATCTTTGTTCGTTCTGCTTACACCGGGATGTGGTACGACCGCATGATATTGGGATTATGGGTTATCGGAGAGGGCAGGGTTTATGATATGTTTAATGATTCGCTGTTGTTTGAAGATAAAGATTTGCCATTTTCTTTCTTGTCAGAATCTTCAAGGTATATTTCTGTGGACTACGGCACATCTAACCCATGCGTATTTTTGGATATTTATGATGACGGAAAGACATGTTGGGTTGTAAATGAGTATTATTACGATAGCAAAATAAAAGGCAGCCAAAAGGAAGATGCTCAATATTTGGCAGACATGAATGACTTCGTTGGAAACAATCTTCCAAATTATATAATAATAGACCCTAGTGCTTCTTCGTTTAAAGTTACACTTAAAAACAACGGTTACAGAACTAAAGATGCTGATAATTCCGTTAATGATGGTATTCGCATGGTTGGAAGCTTGCTTCACCGTGGTTTGCTTAAAATACATAAGCGCTGTGAAAACATGCGTAAAGAATTCGGGGCTTATGTATGGGACGAAAAGGCAAAGCTAAGAGGCATCGAACAGGTTGTTAAGCAAAACGACCATGCTATGGATGCCCTTAGATATTTTGTTAAGACTATGATTACTAAAAGGAGGTTTGCTGCTTAATGGGTAAAAGACGTATTAAAGATAAAAAACACGAAACAGCTTACAGCAAACAATACAGCAACCTTCCTGTTGGACTTTCTCTTGGTTATCCTCTTCCGGGCATAGGCTTGACTATGGATGGTTTTTCAAACCCACTTGCCCGAATGGGTTCGGGTACTCAAAATTTGCTAGAAGCTACTCAATACACGATGTCCAAAATGACACGCAACAGCCAATTGATTAACACCCTGTACCGTGAAAATTGGATTATTAAGAGGATTATAGATACTATGCCAGAAGATATGATAAAAAACTGGTATAAAATAGAAACTCAGTTACCACCGGATGACATAAGAAGGTTTGCAAGGCTTGAACGAACTACAAATATTCGTGCAAAAATTCTTGAGGGTTTAAGATGGGGCAGGCTATACGGAGGCGCAGCGGCTGTTATTATTATTGACGGACAAGATGATATCTTAGATCAACCTTTGGAATTAGATATGATTATGCCTGGAAGTTTTAAGGGCTTAATCATACTTGACCGTTGGAGCGGCATATCTCCTAGCCTTGGATTAGTAACAGATATAAATGATATTAACTTTGGATTACCGGAATACTACATTATTACTTCTGACGAATTAGGGACAGGAATTAAAGTACATCATTCTCGAATATTGCGCTTTATCGGACGTGATTTGCCATATATCGAAAAGGTGGGCGAACAATACTGGGGCGCATCAGAACTTGAGCACGTTTATGAAGAACTAAAAAAGCGTGATAATACCAGTTGGAATATAGCAAGTCTTATATTTTCTGCTAATCTCAAGGTTTACAAAATGGATGGTATGGAGCAAATTGCTTTGTTACCAGAAAAGCAGCAATTAGATTTATACAAAACGTTATCTTGTCTCAATATGACAATGAATTCTAATGGTATGCAAGTTATTGGCATGAACGATTCATTTGAAACACATCAGTATTCGTTCTCTGGTTTATCCGATATATATGAACTTTTTATGCTTGATATAGCCGGAGCTGCTGAAACGCCTGTAACTAAGTTGTTTGGGCGTTCCCCTGCCGGAATGAATGCTACTGGCGAAAGTGATATGCAAAATTACTATGACACAATTGAAGAAAAGCAGGAAAGCTATTTGCGCCCCGTCATTGATAGGTTGCTGCCTATTATGTGTATGTCAGAATTTGGTGCTGTTCCCGATGATTTAGATTATAGCTTTGTTAGCTGCAGACGACCAACAGAGCAAGAAAAGAAAAACCTGGCTCAACAAGTTGCGGGAGCTGTTAATGAACTATACAATTCAGGAATTATAAGCCATAGAATAGCACTTAAAGAATTAAAGCAGTCTTCAGAATTGACTGGTATGTGGTCTAATATAACCGATGAAGATATAGATAGGGCAAGCGATAGCTTTGAAATTGGCGGTGAGTATTCGGAAATAGAATTTCCTAATTCCAAACCTGATGAAATAGATTTATCTGAAGGACAAGAATCCACTGTAAGTGAAATAGCAAACATTTTGAACGGAGCGCAAGGATCTAGTCTAGTTGGTATTGTTCAATCGGTTAATTCAGGGGCATTGCCAAGAAGTTCAGGTATTGCGATGATAATGTCCGCTTTTGGATACACACAAGAAAAAGCAGAAGAGGTTATGGGTAACGCTGGTTTGGAGGGTAATTCGCTTGAATAACAAACCTTATGAATACTGGAAACCAATAAAACGCATTGAAAGAGGCTATAGCAGGTCTCTTATTTTTTTGGTTAGACTTATGCAGAATGCGGTCGGTGAGACAAAAGACCCTCAAAAAATAGTATCTGCTTTAAAAGCGCTTTCTCAACAAAAGGCATTTAAAAAACATTGTGAAAGCTCAGCGATGACAATGGTTACTCAACTTTACAAGAAAAACAATATAGGTTGGCGACAAGCCGCACTAACCAATGGCAAAGGTAAAAACATTTATAACGCCATAATGAGAGAAATAAAAAGCGGAATGGTAGGTAATATTTTAAATGAGCAAATAGCTATTAATGCAGCTTACATAAAAACATTTCCTATAGACATCGCCACTGAATTAACAGATCGTATTGAGTATGAAACTTTCAAAGGTTTACGTGCTTCTGAAATTGCAGAGGGTATTCAGCAAGAGTTTCCGCTGAAAGCAAAATCACGAATTGAGCTAATTGCCAGAACTGAGGTAAGTAAAACCCAATGCGCATTAGTACAGGCAAGAGCAGAGAATTTAGGACTTAATTGGTATATTTGGCGAACCTCACATGACGAACGAGTAAGAAGCTCTCACGACTTTATGGAGGGTGTTTTGGTAAGGTGGAGTGATCCTCCAAGTCCAGAAGCTTTGGCAATAGCGTATGGAAGCAAAAAGGGGAAAGGCAAACCCGAGCGACCATATGGCAAATATCATGCCGGAAACACTTTTAATTGCCGGTGTTACTCAGAGCCTGTAATTGATATTACGGATATTACTTTTCCGTGTAAAGTCTATTATAATGGAAATATTGTTAAAATGAAAAAAAGCGACTTTGAAAAAATCGCTTGAAACAGAGGTTAAATATGAGAGCTTATTATGCAAGCAAAATATCTGATAATATGGCACGGACGCCAGAGGGCTATTTAATTTGCTACAATGTGCCAATATCAAGAACCGGTATGCAAGAATATTTAGGTCGTGAAATTGGATTAACCGGAGAATTTGAAAATACATTGATTCCGGTTTATAGATACTCTGATGACGTTTTTAACGTAGCAGCTCTTGCAAGCTTCGAAGGTAAGCCTGTTACAGATGACCATCCGTTTGAAAGTGTACGCCCTGACAATATAAGCAGATTTTTAAAAGGTGTTGCAACAAACATACGGCAAGGTAAAGATGATTATAGCGACACTGTTGTGGCTGATTTAATAATATATGATTCTATTTTAATTTCTGAAATAGAATCAGGTAAAAGAGAAATTTCGTGCGGGTATGATTGTGTTTACGAGCAAAACGAAAAGGGCGAGTTTTGCCAGAAGAGAATTGAAGGCAATCATGTAGCTGTCGTTGGGGAAGGACGGGCAGGCGACAGAATAGCAATTAAAGATAATAATGTTAAAAAACCCGAAGGGAGATATAAATATATGTCTAGAAGTAAGAAAAAAGGCAATAACAGCGTTACAGGAGCACTTGCAAGAATATTACCAATGTTTTCAAAAGATGCAGCACCAGAGGATATATCTGATGCTGTTGAAGCTTTAGTCGACAGTATCGCAGAATCTAACCAGGATGAGGAACCGCCTGTAAACCATCCGGCGCAAGCAGACAATGGCCCACCCCCGGAAAAAGACGATGAAACAACAGCTTTGTTACAGCAAATTGCTTCTACATTACAAAACCTTACATCTCGCATTGAAAGCATGGAAGCGGCTAAAGTTACTGCAGATGATCCACTTTCAAAACTTGAAGTAGAGCTTTCCGGTGAAGAAGGTGGAGAGGAAGCTGTAACCATACCCGTTGAAGAAATGGACGAGGAAGCAGAAGATGAAGAAACCGAAGATGAAAATGTAGATGATGAGGAATATTCTCAAGATTCCGAAGGCGTTGTCTCCTCACCATCTGAACGCCCCGAAAACCCTATAGCTAATGCGGATAGAAAAGCAGTTTTAAAAGAAATACGTGCAATTAAGCCCGCAATTGCGCAAATTAAAGACAAAAAGCTTCAAAAGCAAGTATCTGATAGTCTTGCAAAAGTTTACCGACAAAGCTTAGGGCTTTCCAACAACAAAAAAAGTAACATTGGTTATGCGGGAATCATGAATACAAAACAAATGAAAGCACAGCAAATGGACAGTAAAATCCGCAAACAAAAGACAAATGATGATCAACTAGGTAAAGAAATTGCGAAAAAGTTTAATCCGCACTATAAAAATAAATAAGAGGAGGAAATACAATGCCTGGTAAAGTAATTGGCACGTCTTTAAATTTAGGTTATCCCGGCAGTTTTAGCCGGATGAGCGATTGCGTTATAAGCAATCGAACCGCAAAGGATAAAATTCCTTTTGGTGCTCCTGTTGTTCTTAATGATGATAACACATATTCACTTTTCGCTACAGGAAATACCGCTGATGATTTCGTTGGTGTTGCTGTTAGAGAAGTTAAGCAACAAACAGATTTTTACGAAGTTAGCGGGATATATAATAAAGGTGAGCCTACAGATGTATTACTTCGTGGCTCTGTTACAGTAGAAATTAAAAACGGTACACCAAAAGCGCAAGGAATAGTTTATATACGCACAGCACTTAATAGTTCTTATCCCAATTCGGAAATAGGAGACTTTGAGGCTGCAGCAGACGGTATAAATACAGTTGAATTAAAAAATGTTAAATTTACGACCGGGCAGATTGATGGAAACGGCGTTGCCGAAATTACAATCTTGACCCGTCAAGCGTAAGGAGGGTGTTTATGAGTTTTGGATTAAACAGTTTAAGAGGCGGTGTACCGGTTGTTGAGATGAAAGGTTCTTCAAACCCAATAGCAATGCAAGATGTGGCTATTGCCGGTGGTATGGCTTTTCTTATGGGGGAACTTGAAAAAAGAGACCCTAAACTTAGAGAACCTTTAACGTCTGTTACATGGCCAAGAGATATTGTCGCTAAAACAGGCGGCGGTTGGGTAGACTTTACCTCTACATATAACGTGTCTTATGCAACCACAGGCAGTAACCAAAATGGCATAATTGGCGGTCAGACCAATAATATACCTGTTATTCAGGCAGATGTTGGCAAGGACACTCACAAAGTGTTTACATGGGCAAATAACCTTAAAGTGCCCTTCGTAGACCAGCAGAAGCTTCAAGGAATAGGCAGAAGCCTTGATGAAATGCTTGATAAAGGCATACGTTTAAATCATGACAAGACACTTGACATGAACGCGTATATGGGCTTTCCGGACATAGGAACATATGGGCTTGTAAATAACCCTAACATTACAACAGCATTATCCCCAATGGGAGTACAAAGTTCAAGATTGTGGAAAGACAAATCCCCAGATGAAATACTAAGGGAAATAAACCAAATTATGCAGGAGACATGGGCAGCCTCTGAATACGATACAAACGGCATGGCTAACCATATTTTATTGCCACCACTGCTTTTTACATACCTTGTACAAACACCTGTCGCTATAGGCGGTACTAACGGTGCTATATCTATTCTTAAATATCTTCTGGAAAATAATATCGGCATTAATCAGGGCGTAGAACTTTCTATTGTGCCATGCCGTTGGTGTGTTGGTGCCGGTGAAGGTGGAACTGACAGAATGGTAGCTTATGCAAATGATGAAGATATGGTTAATTTTGATATGACAGTTCCTTTACAAAGGGCTATGACACAGCCTGATGTAAATCACTTAGCATATTTAACCGCTTATGTTGCACAATTTGGTGAAGTTAAGTATATGTATTTATCGCCTGCAAAATACTACGACGGCATTTAATTGTCTATGAAAGGGGCGCAATATTAATGAATGTTCGGATAATTGCAAAAAAAGCGTATGAATTTAAAACTGATGATACGCCGGATAAAGTGCTAAAGGTAAAGGTTGACCCTTTTGTTGTAACTTCTGTCCCGGATTGGGTGATAAAAACTGATTTATTTAAGCTTGCACAAAAAAGCGGTAATGTAGAGCTTATGAGTGATATAACACAGGAAATGTCGCTATCCGAAATAGAAGAGCTTCAAGAGTTAGCAAAATTTTATAACATAAAAAACTATAAAAATATGAAACTTGCCACCCTTAAAGAAAAAGTTGCAGATGCTAAAGCAAAAGCAGAAGAACAAACGACTAACGGAGTGCATAGCGGCGAACCGCCGGAATACGAAAATGATACAGAAGAAGAGCAAAATTAAGGGGATGAGATTATATGAACATCTCCTTAATTATTGCTGGAGCATCAAACATAAAGGGAGGGGACAACCCTCCTTTTACTGTTGAAGACTTTAAAACTCTTTATCCCCACTTTTTTGTAGTTACAGAAAATGAAACTGAACCGCTTGCTCCAATGGCTGTTATTGAAGCTTGCATTAGATTAGCCGACAGCTCAGTTAAAAAATCAAGGTATCATGAGGCGTGGGAAATTTGCATGGGTTTATTTGTTGCTCATTTTATCACGTTATACTTGCAAACGCTATCTGAGCCTAACGGCGGTGCAAACGCTGCAGCACAAGCAGGGCTTACAAAGGGCATTATATCATCTGCATCAGTAGACGGTGTATCAGTGTCTTATGATTTAAACCAGTCGTTAGCAGATTTAGACGGTTGGGCAGCTTGGAAACTTACAAATTATGGCGTTCAGCTTGCCACATTTGCCAAGTTGTTTAGTATGGGCGGCATGTACATTCCATAGCCAGGAGGTATCGTCATGCTTGAATTTGTTGCCAGCGTAGTAACAAACGATGATAAATTAAAGCTTGTATTTTCAGCTGTTAGAGAAATGAAAAATCTTGAAGTGTTAGTAGGCATACCTGAAGAAGATAGCTCCAGACCTCCAACAGATGATAACAAGGGTAGCCCTGCTACGAACGCAGAGCTTCTTTATATTCACACAAACGGATCCCCAATAAATAATATACCGCCCCGCCCTGTCATAGAACCAGCTATAAATGATGCCAAAGAATTAATATCAGAAAACCTAAAACAAGCATCAATAAGTGCATTTGACGGCAATATACAAGGGTTTATGCAAAACCTTGAAAAAGCTGGATTAAGAGGTGAAAATGCCGCTAAGGATTGGTTTACAAATCCAAAAAATAATTGGGCACCAAACTCCACTATTACCATTGAAGGTACTGAAGCTTATAAAAATGGTGAGAAATTTATAAAAGGAAAAAAAAGCAGCAATCCTCTTATTGACACTGGGGAATTAAGAAAGTCAATTACTCACGTTGTAAGAAAGAAGTGATTAGATGATAAACGTAAGCCAGCTCATGACAGACTCTAATTTTTCAACAAGCTATAAAGTTCATCGCACAATAGGAAAATGGGTTAATGGGCGATTCGTCTTAGGGGATGAAAAAATACTTACCTATTATGGGCCTGTGCAGCCAGCAGATAGTGATGACTTAGAACAGCTTCCAGAAGGTGATAGGCAAAAAGGAATAATGAAGTTTTTTTGTGCTCCTCCTAATGACATATTCATAACCATGGATAACAATAACACCGAAGACGAGGAACACTTTACATCTGACGTAATTGAATACGACAAGAAGTTATATAAAATTATTAAAGTTACGCCTTGGAGACATAACGGCTTTATAAGAGCCTTTGGCTATAAAATAGGTGCCGTTCAAGCGGGGTGAGCTAGATGCCAGAAATTATAAAAACAGCGGAGGAAATTGAAGACTTATTCCGCTTAGTGGTTTTAACTATTTTAAAACTTGATCCTAATAAAAACAACAAGCGTGTAAGATTCCCTTGGGGCTCTAATTTAAAAGCTGGTATAGGCAGCGCACCTGCATGGAAAAAAGAAGAAGATGTCTGTTTAATATATGAACTTCCGCAGGATGATGGCTATAACAGACGGCGAAATAGGAGTTATGCTGACCAAGGCGGCAGAGACTTAATTGCAGTTGATGAGCATACTGACGTTCATTATTTTAATTTTGTAAATTACGGACCTAATGCCTATGAATTTGCCAGAGATATACGTGACGGATTATTCCTTGACGAAACTCGTAGACTCTTAAGTAAAAATAATTTTTATTTAGTGACGGATGTTCCAGCTATAAAACGTATACCAGAACTTTGGAACGGCGAATGGTGGAATAGAGCAGATATTTCAGCGATTTTTAACGAATATGTCCGCAGAGAAAGCACTATGATGGTGATTGAAAAAGTACCTTTAACAGTTACGGAAGTCACCAGTCGTGGGCATACTCTATCAAGAAAAGAAATTATAGAAAGAGGTTAATTACAATATGGCTAAACTTTCATTGAATGATATTGTAAATATTGTTGTTAATCTTTCACCCAAATCTGTCGTCAGGAAAGGCTTCAACCTCGGTTTATTTGTTGGCACGAGTGAAGTTGTTCCACCAGATGAGAGGGTCAGATTATACAACAATTTAGACGACATGTACGAAGATGGTTTTAGAGAAGACATGCCGGAATATAAAGCGGCTTCTAAATATTTTCAGCAAACAAAAAGACCAAACAAAGTGGCTATCGGTCGCCATGTAACAGCAGATGGATTGACGGAATTTACTGTAGCAACAGAAGAGGGAACTGAAGCAGGGCAGTTTGTTATTAACATAGAGCCTAACAATTTGGAATCCGGTAATAAATATGTTTACAAAACAGCGGTATCTTCTATTACCCTGCCTACATATTTGCAAACTCTAACATCAGGATGGATAGAAATTGCAAACGGAGATGAAGTAACCGCTGTACAAGGAAACCTTATACTAATAGCCGAAGTTGATTCTGCAAATAGAGCTTTAAAAGTAGGCAAAGCCGTAATAGGTGGCGACAGCATACCTCTTAATTTACCTAAAAATGAAACAGTACTAGAGGCTATAAGAGCTTGTCGCAACAAAAATACCGACTGGTATATAGTCATGTATTGCGGAGCTTCTAAGGATGATATTTTGGCAATATCCGAATACATAGAAACGGCAGTCCCCTCTTCTCTTTTCGGCTTCACTTCTAATGAAAAAGACGTGTTTACTGGGAGTAAAGAAAATATCTTCAACTTATTAAAGGATTATAAACGTATAAGGACATTTGGGCAATATACGGAAACTGAAGATGCGGTTGCTGCCATTATAGGCTACGCTATGGGTGCAAACACAAAAACAAGCCGAAGCGCATTTACCCTTATGCATAAAACAGAGGTCGGCGTTTTGCCGGACGACATTGACGAAACACAAGTTTACTATCTAAAAAAAGCAAACGCTAATTATTATGTAAGCCGTGGCTATGACGGCGAATACAGTATGTATGAAAACGGCGTAATGTGCGGTGAAGCATACTTTGATGAAATACTTAACCTTGACATGCTGGTAAATGACATGCAGCTGGCTATATTGGACTTGCTTAAAAGCCGTCCAAAGATACCTCAAACAGAAGCAGGAATGAATGATATAAAATTGGCAGTTAAACCTTCGCTTGATAAATCTAGGCTTATAGGCTTTATTGCACCAGGTAAATGGAATGGGCCAAGCATTTGGCTAACAAATGATTATTGCCCATTAGAAACCGGAGATATGATGCCTGACGGTTATATGATTTTATCCGAACCGATAGACAATCAAACCCAGGCGGACAGAGATGAGCGTAAGGCTGCACCTATTTATACGCCTATTAAGCTTTCTGGTGCAATTCATTCAGCTATAGTTCAAATTGATGTCAATAGATAAGGGAGGAATATTTAGTGGGATATAGCACTTATGCATTTGAAGATTTATCCGTTGTTGTTACCCACAGCGCTTTAGGACAATTGACATTGCAAGGCACTGGCGTTGGTAATATACAGTTTAATATGGCAAACGATGTATCGGCTCACGACCTTGCCGCAGATGGTTCTGTAATGACATCAAAAATCAAGGCAGGAAACGGCACAATTGCAATATCAATACAGCAAACGTCAGAAGCACACCAATGGTTTACAAAGCTTTATAATTACCTTGTAACTGCTTCTTCTAGTGAGTGGGCACAAATTGCAATTATGGCAACTGCTCCTAATATGCAAGTGACCCATGAGGGTAGCAATCTTTCATTCCAAAAAAGAGCTGATAAACCATATCAAGCGCAAGGACAGCAAGTTACATGGACGTTTCTTGCAGGGGACTTGAAAGAATATTAAAATGGAGGGTTTTAAATGTCTAATAATATTAAACACATTGAAATTGAAGGGCGTAGGTTTGGCATAAAGAAATTTGATGCGAAAACCAGCTTAAAAGTATCTAAACTTATTATTGCTAAAATCCTCCCGGTATTTGACCAGTTTGTTCCTCTGTTATCCGGGGGCGATGTAAACAATATACAAAAGGAATTGACAACAAAAGCAAGCGCAAATATAGAAGAATTTATCAATCTTGAAAGCATATCAAAAGCATTAGATATGATGACAGATGAGGATATAGACAAAATTATTGATGTATCACTAAAGCATTGCTATGAGCAGCTTGCGGCAGGGCAAACGCAAGTATTAAGTCCTTTTGGAGTATACAGCGTACCTGATGTAGAAGATGATCCTATTCTTGTTATGCGATTAACCGTTGAGGCTATTATGTGGAGCATTGCCGGTTTTTTCGACGTAAACCGCTTGAGTTCAATATTGAAGCCTCTTGCGGGTATATTGTCGCAAAGTGCACCAATGTAGATGATCTTTTGTTTACTCCTGTTTTAGCCGGGCACTGGAAACAGCATGAGCTTTGGGATGGCACGTACACTCTTGACGATTTGTTGGACATAGTTGAGGTACTACAAGTTAAGGCTGAAAACGAACGAAGAGCTAACGAAGCTGCCGAAACGGAGGCGAAGATAAGAAATGGCTAGCAACATACTATCAGAATACCTTGTAAAGCTTGGCATTAAAGATGACCTCTCTAATAAACTTAAAGATATTTTGAGTAAATCATCTCAAGAAGTAAATCTTTTTGCTAAAGGTTTTGTTATTGCAGGTGGAGCTGTAGCCAGTCTTCTAGTCGCCGCCAATACAGGTATAGCAAAATTTGCTACAAACCTTGTTAAATCAGATGATGAGCTTACAAAATATGCAAAATCTATAAACAAAAGCAAAGAAGAGGCTTTTAAACTAAAAACTTCGCTTGATGCCATGGGTAAATCTATGGATGAAATTAAAAAGAGTGCAGAGCTTACTACAGTCTTTAAACAGCTCCAAAGGGATGCCGAAGGTATTAAGCCTCCTGATATGTCTGAAGGTCTAAAACAAGTAAAAGAAATTCAGACTGAGTTTGTGCGCCTAAAGCAATCCGGAAGCTACGCAATCCAGTGGGTAGGCCATTATTTACTAAAATACTTGCAGCAACCCATGACAAAGATGAAAGAGATATTTGGAGGCTTAAACGATTCTGTAATAAAAAACATGCCTAAATGGTCGGAAAAAATAGCTTCCGTCATGGCTTCTTTTGTTAGGCTTGGATTGACTGTTATACGAGGAGCATCTGCAATATTTAATGCTGTAAAGCAAATTTTTGATATGATTCCTAAAGAGATAAAGATTGTGGGGGGAGCGTTGGCTGCCCTTGCTTTGTTTATACGTGCAGGACCTATAGGAAAGTTAATAACAATTATTTCACTTGCTTTGTTACTTCTTGAGGATTTTTATACATACCTTGATGGCGGTGATGCTTTACTAGGAGGTATTTGGCAAAAGCTAATAGACATCTGGAAAGTGCTTAAAGATAGTGGTGTTTTAGAAGCATTTAGGAATGGATTTGTAAATGCTTTAAATCTTATTGTAGAAAAAGCTACCGCTGTAATAGACATATTAAATAAATTCGGTTTAACTGATAAGATAATTAAAGGACTATTGATTACATTTCTTGGTTTTAAAGGTGTTGATATTGTAACAAATAAATTAAACGCCTTTGCCAAAATATTAGGCAGTATATCAAATACAAATAAAACAGGTAAAATTGCAGGGCTTTCAAAAGCCTTTGGAAATGTCGTAAAGTCTATTCCTAAAGTACCGCCATTCGTCTTGTGGATTGTAGGCATAACCGCATTAATAGGTATACTTGCTTTACTTTTTAAAAATAAAGAAAAAGTTCAAGAATTTATAAATGTCATTAAAGAAAAGACTAGAGAATTTTTAAATAAGTTAACTGAAATGCTTCCAGAACTTGTCCGAATAGGTGCAGAAATTGTTAATTTTTTAATAGAAGGCGCAATGCAGATACTGCCACAGCTTATAGATGCCGGTATTAAAATTCTCACGTTTTTAATAAAAGGATTTATTAGGACCTTACCAAAGATTATTAGTACTGTTTTAGTTTTAATTAATAAAATATTATCTACCCTAATTCAACACCTTCCAATGATTGTGCAGGCTGGCATAAATATTATTATGGCATTAATCAATGGAATATTGAGTATTTTACCTGCATTAATAGAAGCTACAATTCAGCTTGTTATGGCAATATTAGATGCGATTATTAGTAATCTTCCATTTATAATTGAAGCTGGTATTCAAATATTACTTGCACTGATAAACGGAATCATACTGATCTTACCTCAGTTAACTGAGGCTGCAATAAACCTTATAATCACAATAATAAAAGCATTAGTTGAAAACTTGCCAACGATAATTGAAACTGGCATAAAAATTCTCATTGCCCTGATTAATGGTATTGTAAAAGCTATACCAAAACTTGTTGCTGCTATGCCTAAAATTGTTAAAGCTATTCTTAATGGATTAAAGATATTAAGCGTGGAACTTTTGAAACTTGGAGCAGATTTAGTAAGAATGCTTTGGGAAGGCATTCTTTCAATGGGTTCGTGGATTGGAGGCAAAGTCAGCGGGTTTTTTAAAGATTTATTTAATAAACAGAAGATTGAGGCAGAAGTCGAAACCATAAACGCTAACGACCCAAAACCAAAACCATCCCCAAGTCCTGTCTCAGGCGGGGCTAGGGGTTACGCAGATGGTGGAATCGTAGACAAAGAGCAAATAGCCCATATTGCAGAGGGTAACAAACCAGAAGCGATTATCCCTCTAACAAAACCTAATAGAGCCAGAGAATTATTGTCTGGTGCAATGAATTATTTGGGAATGGATAATAAGGATAAACTCTCGCAAAAAATAGCTATGCTCACACAATTTACTGAAAAAGCTTATAACAAGCTTAATACCTTAGATGCTGGGTTAAATCAAAACTCAAGCTACTTATATACAACAAACAATACCGCTACAAACTATTATAATATTGAAATGCCAAGCAACTATACTATAAATGATGTGTCTGGCAGACCAGAGGCAATATCACAAGCAGTTGATAGGACTGCACAGATAAGGTTAAGAAACTTGCAGGGTGTTTTAAATACTTAATGCAAACATATAGACACGATTATTTTGTTGTGTTAGTATTGATTTATATTATATTTTGGAGGGGTAAGTGTGAAAAATGGTATTAAAGGGTTCATTGTCGGTTTATTTGTAAGCGTTGTAGGGGTTGCCACTGCATTTGCTTCTGGAGGTATAAGAACGGCAGAGTTCAACTCCAACAAGGTCATTTTCAACGGAAAGCAACTAGATTTATCTTCCCAACAACTTATATCTGTTGTTAAGGACGGCGAATCAAGCGTTAGTAACTATATGCCTGTAAGGGCTGTTTTGGAACAGATGGGCTATAATGTAGGTTGGGATTCACCGACAAACAGCATAACCATATCACATAATAAGATTGGTTTAGATGACATCATTGAGGATAGCGGAGTTACACTTAGACAGATGTTACTTAGAGAAGGTCATCGCATTGATCTCAATACTATTAAAAACTTAGAATCTTATAGTGACCTAGAGTTTTTTAGTAGCGTATTAGAGCCTGAAATGCTTGCGATACTAATTGTCGATGACTACATAACATGGAAAGATGAAGGAGAATCACTTTTTTCTGATATATGGGAGAATTTTTATATTAATTAAATTAAAACACTCGCTTGATTGCGAGTGTTTTTTGATGGAGGCGTACAGTGGCTGAATACAATAAATCCCCACACGGTCAAGATGACGTATCCCAGCTAATAAGTGTAAAAACTAATATAAGCGGTTATTTCTTCGATGCATTCTTAAAACTTGACCACAGCAGTAAACTAAAAATAACAGAACACCCGGTTGAGGAAGGCGCAAACATAGCCGACCATGCATATGTAGAACCACAATCTCTAACTATGGAAATAGGCATGTCTGATGTTTGCACAAGTTATGTAGATGGTCAGTTTAATCAGAGCTACACTCGTTCAGTATCAGCTTTCGACACATTGAAAACATTACAGGAAAAAAGAGAGCCTTTAACTGTACACACACGTTTAAAGACGTATGAAAATATGCTTATTGAAACAATAACCGTACCAGACGATTATATGACACTAAATGGTCTTCGTGCTACAATTGGGCTTAGGGAAATAATAGTAGCAAAAGTAAAAACGGTTGCAATGCCGAACAGAACGAGTGCAAAGCCACAAAAAACAGGGGAGACAAAGAAAGGCACAGTTACTCCTGTTAATAATTCGGTTATTCGTGATATATCAAATTTATTTACCAGAAACAGCGGTAGAAACAAGGAATGATTTTATGTATTTTGAGATACCTCTAACGTCAGATCCTAACCAAAGCTTTAGATGTACAATTCCGGTTAATGATAACAACATGACATTTGTTTTTGACATAAGGTACAATTCAATAGCCGAGTATTGGGTTATGACAATAACTGACGATTTAACAGGTGAAATTTTAATTGATTCATTACCTCTAATTGCTGGAGAATATCCAACGATAAATATTTTAAGTGGATATGAACATTTACGAATTGGCAGTGCATATATCGTTAAGAGCAACCCGGACAATTTGTCAGTATGCCCTAATGATTTAAATTTAGGTACAGATTTTATTCTTGTTTGGGGTGACAATGATGAGTGATATAGATGGTAATGCTCTGTTTGGCAGACGATATAAAGTAATTATTGGCACAGGCTCAAATGGTTTTGACGTTTCGGAGCTTAGGTGCACTTTTCAAATAGAAAAGAGCATGGCTGAAACACCAAACTATTCCGAAATAACCATATACAATCTATCTCCACAAACAGAAAATATACTCATAAAAACAGGCAATAGGGTTTTGCTTGAAGCTGGCTATGAAGGTCCTCAATATGGTTTAATATTTGACGGTGAGGTTGTGCAGCCTTTAAGGGAACGTGAAAACGGACTTACGTATAAGCTAACGCTTGTCTCCCAAGATGGCGACAAATTCCTTAATGACGGGATTGTAAATGCTTCTTACTCCGCAGGACAAACTCCCCGAACAATAGCTAATCAAGTTACAAGCGGAGCGACTAATCCAATACAAATTGATAGTATATCTGAAAACTTAGAAGATAAAAAGCTTGTTAGAGGCAAAGTTGTATTTGGGCTTGCACGTGATTATTTAAGGCAAATTGCAAAGACTGAACAGGCGGCTTTTTATGTAAATGACGGAAAGGTTAATATTGTTAAAGCGACAGACGTGCCAAAAGGCAGAATTATTGATTTATCTCCTTCAAGCGGACTCATTGGAGATGTCCAGCAGACCGAAAACGGCGTTAAAGCAAAATGCTTATTGAACCCTTTGCTTAACATAAATTCTTTTGTGAATATTGATAATAGTTATGTAAGACAACAGAAAGCAAGCAGAGGGGCACAGCCTAAACAGGTGCATTATGATGGTGTGTATAGAATTATTAGCCTAACTCATACAGGTGATACCCGAGGCGCAACATGGTATACCGAATTTGAAGGCGTTTCACAACCTGGGAAAACACCAAATACAGGGAAATCTATGAGAGGGTGAGAAAATGGGACTTGATGTTGGAATTGGACAAAAAATAGCCGAAGGTGAAGAGCAACAACGCAGAGCCATTGATAACGCCTTGGCGAATGCTCGGTTTTCAATGCCCGGGGAAATTGTTGATTTTGACGAAACAAAACAAACCGCAACGGTGCAACCACTCATAAAAGAAAGAGTAGATGACAAATGGGAGCAACTTCCCCAGTTATTAGACGTGCCTTGTTTCTTTCCCCGTGCTGGCGGTTATTGCGTAACGTTTCCGGTTAAACCTAGTGACGAATGCTTAGTTATTTTTGGCGATATGTGCCTAGATTCGTGGTGGCAATCCAGTGGTGTGCAAACACAGCTTGAAATGCGCCGTCATGATTTATCTGATGCCATGGCTCTTCTTGGTATAACAAGTGTACCAAAAGCCGTAGAGGATTACTCTACAAATTCAATGCGTTTACGTAATGAAGATAACGATGCTTATTTTGAAATATGCGATGATAAAATAATGAATATTTATTGCGCTGAAACTATAAACGTCGAAACTCAAAAAGACTTAAATGTTAAAGCCGCTCAAAACATCAATGTTTTAGCAGAAGCTCAAATAAACATCACTGCACAATCTGATATTACAGTTAAATCAAGCGCAAGTATTAACGTTGAATCGTCTGGCGACATGCACTTAAAATCTAGTGGTGAGATAACTGTTGAAAGCGGAGGAAAAATGAAGCTTAAAGGTGTGAAAGTTGATATTAATGAAGGATAGGTGATTTTATGCCAGAAGCTGCAAGACTAGGTGACAAAAGCACCGGTCATGATGATTGCGCCCCAACAGCATTAGTTACGGGTAGCCCAAACGTATTTATTAATGGAAAACCAGCTGCAAGAGTATCAGACAAATTTGCTTCCCACGGTTGCGATGAACATCCCCCACATCAGGATGAAGTAATTCAAGGAAGCTCTACAGTATTTATTAATGGGCTTCCGGCTGCTAGAAAAGGTGACAAGCTTAAAATAGCTGGGACAATAGCAGAAGGAAGCCCAAACGTTTTTATAGGTGGTTGATATGAAATACAGAGCTTTAGACGAAAAAGAAGATTATTCTTTTGGGACAAACAAGTTTTATACAAAAGTTGAAGCTGTGGCTCAAGCTATTTTAACTCGAATGCGGCTTTTATACGGAGAATGGTGGGAAAACACCGAAGATGGTTTACCGTTGTTTGAAAAAATATTAGGCACGTTTGGCGGTGCCGAAAACAAGAACGCTGTTGACTTAATCATAAGCGAACGCATTCTTGGGACAGAGGGAGTTACAGAAATCATAAGCTTTGAAAGTACTTTTTTAAATAGAATTTACAGTGCACAATGCGTAGTTAATACCGTTTACGGTCAAGCTACGCTTTTTATTTCTGAAAATGCAAAGGCTGTGGAGGTGAAGTACTAATGTCTTATTTTGCTCCGTATATAGACGAATCCGGCTTTCATATGCCCACCTATAACGACATAAAATTCCATTTGCTTGAAGAGGCTAGGAGAATATTCGGGCAAGACATTTATTTAGAAAACGACAGCCAAGATTATGAATTTATATCTCTTATGGCTGATAAACTTCATGACACATTTTTAACCGCACAGCTTGTGTATAATAACCGCTCTCCTGCTACAGCAATTGGAGGGGCTTTAGACGGGTTAGTCATGTTAAACGGTTTAAAACGCAAAAGGGCTACTAAAAGCACTTGCGAAGTTGTTTTAACAGGAACAGCTGATACCAAGATTGTTAATGGGATAATTGCAGACAGCTATAACATTAACTGGGATTTACCCCCGGAAGTAATTATTCCTGAAAGCAAGACATTAAATGTTTTAGCTACTTGTCAAAAATATGGACCTAATCCAGCAGCAATCGGTCAATTAAGCAGAATTATAACACCAACCGAGGGTTGGTTAAGCGTAACTAACCTTGTGCCTGCTATTATGGGTCAATCAGTTGAAGGTCAAGAGGAACTACGAGCAAGGCAAACAATAAGCACAGCTAAACCATCACGCACTGTTATTGAAGGTACAATTGGCGGCATTGCGGAAATCCCCGATGTTACACGCTATCGGGTTTACGAAAACGATACAAACGTTCCCGACAAAAACACTATTCCTGGGCACTCTATTTGTGCCGTTGTCGAAGGCGGCAAGGATTATGACATAGCTAATGAAATATACTTACGCAAAACTCCCGGGTGCGGTACGTATGGCGACATAATTATTAACGTAGAAACAGGAGTTGGCGACACAATACTAAAAACAATGCCTATTAAATTTTTCAGACCAAAATATTGTGATATTTACGTGACTGCCACTGTAAAGCAATTGCCGGGCTATGTTACATCAATTACAGACAAAATAAAAGAAAACATTAGCACTTACTTAAACAGTCTGCAAATTGGTGAAATTTTAACTGTGTCGGCATTGTGGGGAGTTTCTCTTCAAGCTATGCCCTCGCTGTCCACGCCTCTATTTTCAATTATTTCAGTAACAGCAGGAACAGAGCAGGATAAACAAGATACCACTGATATTGATATACTTTTTAACAATGTTACAAAGGGTGATATAAATAACATTACCGTTAATGTAGTATAAGGCAGGGATTTTATGCTTGATAAATCATATTACTTAAACCGTGTACCTCCACAGCACCGCAGACCAAAATTTATGAGTTGGCTTACAAAACACATTGATATAGCAGATGATGCAGTAAACGCCATTGAAACGATAAGCCCTAAATTTGAAATAGAAACCGCTGTTGGGGCGCAACTTGATGTTACCGGCGTTATTGTTGGAAGAAAACGTTTGTTAAACTTTGAACCCCCCAATGGGTTATCACCAGTTTTGGATGATGATTTATATAGAACATTACAAAAAGCCAAAATAAGCATAAACAACTGGAACGGCACAATACCCGGAATGTACGAACTATGGAATAACCTTTTTCCCTATTTTAGCGTTATTGTGGAAGACAATCAGGACATGAGCATGAATGTTAAGATTGTAGGCGATACGTTGGTTTTAGAAAGAGAATTAATGTCAAGAGGTTATATAACCCCAAAGCCTGAGGGTGTAAGAATTAACTATAGCTTTGTTGTTCCCAGCTATGAAATAAATACACAAATTTTTGTTGGTGGAGCTGAAATAGGCGATATTTCATATGTAACTTTGCCTTCTATAATACGCACTAAACATAGTTTTGATAAAGTAACAATATATGCCGGTGGCTACACAATGAAAGATTATACATATGCGTTTATAGATGCAAAGCCTATAAACTAGCAGCGGAGGTGAAAAAGTGGATTATTCCCATTATCATGCATTTGAACTGACAGAAAAAGGATTGGAATTAAGACAACTAGCCATTGCCGGAAGCAAAAACGACAATGATAAAATATGCGTTGTGTTTACTAAAGGTGCAATTGGGCAAGGACGGCCTACAGATGATAATGATATTTTTTATATGACATCTTTAGTTGACCCTGTTATGGATGTGCCAGTTAAAGAAAGTTATGCGGACCATGTAAATCACGTTGTAACAGTTGTTGTAGATAACACAAATATACCACATGAAACAAATATGACTGAAATAGGCGTTTTTGCAAAGCTTATAAACCCATTGGATAACACAGTAGTAATGGGCGAAATACTTTATGGTTATACATATACGGATAAATACGACTATATCCCAATGCCGTACAATTATGTTATGACGAGGGAGATTTCTTTTAATACGGTGCTTTCTAAAGCGGATAATATCAATATTTCCCTTGACAACAGTAAAGTATATGTTACTGAAAAGGATTTAGAAGACCATAACAATGATATTTATGCACATGCAAAACATGCTCTAAACGTGGTTTTTAAACATAACCTTAATAACTACCCAAATGTTGTTGTGATGGAGGTTGATTATGGCTTTGGCTTTGGCGGGTACGGCGGAACGCCGTTTGGTGGCGTAGATTTACCGCAAATAAATTGCCATATAAACTGGATTGATACTAATGCTTTTAAGATTAGCCTAGCCAGAAAATATGATGACACGCCAGAGCTTGAAAAAGTTAACGACAAAGCGTTTATAGTAAGATTTAATGAGTTGCAAAAAGCATTGTTTATAAAATTATTTATTTAAGGAGGAATTATATGGAGCTAGAAAAAACACCATATTGCAGATTTAACAAAATACCAAAAGGGTATCCGGATTGGGATAAACCGCTTAATGATAACTTTGATATTGCCGAGACTATTTTATCGCAAATGCCTAGCCAATATCCAATCCCCTATTTATCCGCATTTGAGAGTGTTAAGGGAACGTGTTATTACTCAATCTCTAGAGAAGGATACGTTATAGGTTCTTTTATTGTCAAGCGAAAAGATGGCTCGAATATATTTAGCCCTGAAAACGGCTATGCTGATTATGAGAATCTTATTTATCTACCTCGTGGATTAAGACCTAAATATGATGTTACTTTTGCGTATTTGTCAGATGGTACAATATCTGGTGCTAGAAGACAACTTTTGCAAGGCGTTGTATATCCAGGCGGCAACCTAGCTGTGTATGGCATAAAAGATACAGATCTAAATACTATACAAATTGTTAGGGGAACGTTTTACTACTACGCTAACAAAGAAGAGGGAGAGAGTTATTAATGGAAACCAGGAAACATGCTATAGTAATTAATGCAATGGGTAATTATGTCGAATTTATATGTGTTGATATAAATGAAAACCCAATGTTCTATGCTCTGAAAAATGGAGAATCTCTTATATTTACCGCCATTTCAGTGGCCCTCACAATGAATAAACCTAGATGGGACGGCGAAAAATGGGTTGAAACCCAAAAAATCGAAATAACGCCGGAAACGATAGACAATGCGAGGTCTGCAAAATTAAATGAAGTTAATAAGGCATGCCAGGCAGCTATACAAGCAGGAGTTGACATTAATACATCAAAAGGCATAAAACATTTTTCTCTTACGCTGGAAGACCAAGTAAATATCGACTGCTTAGCTAGGCGAATCGATAAAGCGATGATGGAACAGTCGCAATTAATAAATTTTTCTAAGGGCGTACCTTATCATGCAGATGGTGAATTCTGCGATTTTTGGTCACTTGAAGACTTCGCAAAGATTGAGGCAGCTGCTACAGCCCATAAATTATATCATCAAACATACTGTAATTACTTGCGCCAATACATACAAAGTTTGTCAAGCTTAGACGAAATTAATACCGTTAAATATGGTATAATTTTGCCGGCAGAGTATGCAGACAAACTTGCTTTGTTATTGGGCATAATTCAATAGGAGGGAGGTTTTTAATTGCAAAGATTATTTTTATGGTTGCTGTTCGGAGGTTTAGTATATTACGGCATAGAGGGCATATGGCACATACCAATAAACGGCGGATGGGCTAACATATTAATGCTTTTTATAGGCGGTATTTGCTTTGTTTTAATTGGCGGCATAAACCAAATACCAAAATTTTATAAATTATCAATACGGGCACAATCATTTATCGGCACTCTAATTGTACTTATTGTAGAATTTTTATCAGGTTACATCTTGAACATACGACTAAAGATGGACATTTGGGATTATTCGGAAATGCCATTTAATATTCTAGGACAAGTTTGCTTGCTTTATGGTGCGTTATGGCTTCTTCTTTTACCGTTTGCAATATGGCTTGAGGACAGGCTTAACTTAATATATGTATCTTATAAAAAAATGCCTTTAAACAACGTTTATGATTATACACTGCTTGAGGCATACAAAGAATTTTTTAAATTATAGAAAAAAACAAAAAAATAAAAAAGTTATTCATATATCAAAATTTAATTACAGGAGATGAACTAAACAATATGGATAGCTTTATAGCATGGGTGGGCGGTAAAAAGCTTTTACGCAAAGAAATTTGCAGCAGATTCCCCCAAAATTTTAATAAATACGTTGAAGTTTTCGGAGGTGCGGCATGGGTTCTATTTCACAAAGAAAACCATGCAGACACTGAAATTTATAACGACCTAAACAGCAATTTAACCAACCTTTTTAAATGCGTTAAATATCATTCCAACGCTATTGGTGAGGAGTTAGAACTTGTTTTAAATTCAAGAGACTTTTTTAATGATTTTAAATGTCTCTATAACGTTGATACACTCACCGATATTCAAAGGGCAGCGAGATATTTATATATGATAAAGGCAAGTTATGGCGCAAAAGTCACTACATATGGCGGTAAAACCAGAGATATTACCAATACCGATTTTTTAAAAACGGTTAAAGAGCGCTTAAAACACGTTATAATTGAAAACAAAAGCTTTGAAAAAATAATTGAACAGCACGATGCCGAAGATACTTTATTTTATTGCGATCCGCCTTACCACGGGGCAGAAAAATATTATGGATTACAATTCGCCGATGAACAGCACAGTCTTTTAAATAAATGTTTAAGTGACATTAAGGGGAAAGTTATTGTTTCATATAATGATTGCGAGTTTATCGAACATCTTTACAAGGGATGGAACATTGATAAAATCCAGCGTTCAAATAACCTTTCTCTAAAAGCAGAAAATAAGACTTATAAAGAACTTATAATAACTAATTACTAATTTTTTTAAATGGAAAATAACCTATTTAGTAATTAAATAACTTAAATCGCTTAAATATTTTTAAAAATGATAATATCGTACTAAATACGTAATTTAGGAGTGGATATTGTCATGATTAAAATACATCTATCAAGAATTTTAGGAGAATTACGCATGACACAAGCCGAGCTTGCACAAAA
Source organism: uncultured Eubacteriales bacterium (assembly GCA_964545475.1). Taxonomy (GTDB): domain Bacteria; phylum Bacillota; class Clostridia; order Lachnospirales; family JAISER01; genus CAZJGG01. The sequence goes on from CAZJGG010000001.1 coordinate 49,344, forward strand.
AACAGGAATTCGCCCGGCGACTATAAACGAAATGTATCACGAGCTAATCGAACGAATAAATTTAGAATATTTAAGCCGCATTTGTAAAGTCCTTGACTGCGAAGTTCAGGATATTCTTCAATATATACCTGATGATAAATATAAGCATGTAAAAAATAAAAAGAATATCTTTAATTAGCCATTAAATATTTTAAAGACAGCATTAAATTAAAATTAAGAAAGGTGAGACATGATGTCAAACAATATAGCGACAAGAGGCGCAATAGCGTCTTTTCTTTTTGTGCTTAGTTATTTATACAATTGCATTGGCACTATGGTTATCGTACTTGCGTTTGCAATGGCGTTAGACTATATTACAGGGCTTGCAGCGGCATATACTCTAAAGGAAATAAACAGTAAGACAGGCATTATCGGAATAATAAAAAAGGTATGTTATATAATTCTGCTATTTATGGCTTTCTTGTTTGATCTAGCAATCGGCTATTTATTAGATGATTTAGGCATACAAATGCCAATACGAGAGATTTTCGGCGTTATGACGACATGCTGGTTGTTTGCAAATGAAGGTATAAGTATATTTGAAAACCTCATAAAGTTAGGAGTACCTGTGCCGGAGTTTCTGCAAAAAGGATTCAAACATTTAAAACAGTCCATAGATGATAAAGCTAACAAGGGGGGGTGCTGATATTGATAAATAGTAGGAATATCACAGACCTCCACCCTACGTTGCAGAGGGCGGCAACCGAGCTGATGAGGCGTTGCCAGTCTGAAAATTTGCCTATATTAATAACACAAACATACCGGGACAAAGAGTATCAAGATGACCTTTATTCACAGGGGCGCACAAAACCCGGTTCAATAGTTACAAATAGCAAGGGTGGTCAATCCATGCATAATTATCGGATCGCCTTTGACTTCTGCAAAAACCTTAAAGGGCATGAATTTGATGATGCAATTTTTTTCACAAAGGTTGGAAAGATTTGGCGAGATATGGGCGGCGTTTGGGGCGGCGACTGGACAAAATTTATTGACAAACCGCATTGTGAGTTTACAAATGGATTGACACTCACGCAATTACAAAAAGGCATAACAATGCCAAATGAGACTAGGATGAAATGGGAGGAAAATAATATGGCTGAAATCAAGTTAGATATAAACGGTAAAAAGGTAACTATACCTGGAGATAATATAAACGGTACAAATATGGTTAAGTTAAAGGACTTGTCGGTTATCATTCCTAATGAAGTAGTACCAATTCGATCCATATTCGAAGCGGCAGGGTATTCTGTGGGCTGGAACGGCAACACCGGAACAATAGAATTAAAAAAATAGGAACCCCCGTTATTGACAACAAACCAAATGACGGGGGATTTTTATGCCCTGACAAATTAAAAACGATACTTAAAGGCCTTAATTGGCGCAATATTAACGATGCCCTGATAGATGAGATGTATTCCTGCATAATGCGTTTTGAGATTAATAATCCAGAGCGCATTTATCATTTTGTAAGCCAATGTGCACATGAAAGTGGATTGGGTTTATACAAAAAGGAAATTGCTTCAGGAGATGCCTATGAAGGACGCAAAGACCTAGGTAATATACTGCCAGGAGATGGCAAGAAATACAAAGGAGCTGGATATCTGCAAATGACTGGGCGCTCTAATTATCAGCGCTTTGCTAATTTCGTTAACGACCAACAAGTAATGGAGGGCGTTGATTATGTAGCTGCCATGTATCCATGGACAAGTGCTGGGTTTTGGTGGCATCGCAACAACATGAATGCTCTGTGTGATAATGTTGTAAAACTTGACATAGTACAAAAGGTTACTGCCGTGACTAAAAAAGTAAACGGAGGTACCAACGGACTTAATGAGCGTTTGAAATTTTACATGCTATGCAATGAGAAGTAAGTTCTATTGATATTTACCGCCAGTACACGGGCGGTTTATATATATTATAATTTATAATCTTAGGAGGAAATTATTATGTCAAAAATGTTATTAACTGAAGGCGAAGTTGTTCAAGAGGTAAAAAAACCTTTAAACGGTCTTACAATTGCAAGCTTTATTATTGCTACAGCTACGGCTGCAACGCTTGGTATCGGTGCTGTGGCGGCAGCCGTAAACAATGAGTACAAGGAATTAAAGAACGAAATAAAAGAAAGTAATAGACACCGCAGACACTGGGACTGGGATGACGATGAAGATGCTTACAGATATCGGAGGCGCAGGAACAGAGATGTGGACAATACATGTAGTAAAGAATAATTTATAAAATAAAAACGCTCAAAGCGGTGTACAGCTTTGAGCGTTTTATGGGGGTTATAATTTGAGTATAGTTTATTTAAAGCCTGTCATTAATGGTCTTTTACAAAAAGCAATGGAATATGGTGGGGAAAAGTTAATCACTAAAGCCAATGATATACTTAAAAACAGTTCGTTGTCTAACCATTTTTCGCTTGATGACCCTCCTTTGCCAGAAGAACCGGTTTACACTCAAATCTCACAACGGGAAGAGGATGAGATGATTAAGGACTTCTTGTATAGTGATGAGTTTGAAGAATTTCTTATGTCGAAAAACGGTCAAAGGAGGATTGCTGAACTTGGATACGACAAACGCATTATTGACTGCACTGATAACACTTGTTTGCCTCCAGGTGACAATAACGACAGTGTTATTAATGCCAATAGCTTGGCTGATAATGAAACTGATGCTAATAAAAATCAGACCGAAGCCAAAAAAGGAAAGCGGTAAAGAATATGGAAAAAGTCAAAAACCTAATCAAAAAAATTGAGTGCGAAATGAACGATGCTGAGCGATACGCTGATGAAGCCATTTTAAATTCGCACAACCGTCTCTATTGTGAGCTTTTGATGAATCTTTCCAAAGAAGAACTAGGTCATGCAGAAAAGCTCTACTCATACTGCGTAACTGTTATTGCAGAGCACCAAAAAACATACGGAGAACTTTCTCCAAGCATACTTAGTATATGGAACAAAGCCCGTGATGTTTATATCCCATGGAAAGCCAGCATTTTAGAAAAAATACAAATAATGAAAGGATGTGTATGATATGAAAAATACTTGTCTTTGTAAGATATGCGAAAGGGTAGAAGAAATTGGGCAAAAGCTTGAGGAAATAACCGAGAAAATAAATTCAATAAGCGTTAATGTTAATGAGATTAGTGTGTCAGAGGAAAAACTTGATGTTATTATTGCAGCAGTTACATGCGACGGTGAATGTGATATTACTTAAAATACAGTGCATAAATATCATTGGCACACTAGCGGCACATATTTTTATTTTCAAACGGATACAAGTGTCTACATATGTCATTAACCATTAGACCTTGCAAATTAACGAATCCCTTTTATTGCAATAAAAATCGCCCTTTTTAGGGCGATTGATTTTTAAAGCGGGTGATGGGAATCGAACCCACGCATCCAGCTTGGAAGGCTGGTGTTCTACCATTGAACCACACCCGCAATTTTGCTTCCAGTATATTAACACATATAATAAGATTTTGCAATAGTTATTTTAAAAAATTTAATAAAATTTTGTATTTTTCAATTAAAGTATCAAAATTGTAATATCTTTTATTGGCTGGGCTTGTTGACGGCAGATATACAGTAGCTATTTTTGTTTTATCAAAACAATATTTATTGTATAGCTTAGTAGCTGTTGCACCTGTTGTAAAAACTGCTTTTATTTTTGATTTAGACAGTATTTCAGAAAAATCATTAACAACCGGGTTTTTGATAGATGAATCACTTGCGCCGGAAATTTCGCAGGAATGCAATACATCCCATAAAGCTATATTATTTTTTAGAAGCATTTCTTTTTTATCCTCTATAGTTAAAGGCACCTGGCAATTAAGTATTTGTGCCGTAACTTTCCAAAAATTATTTTGGGGATGACCATAAAAAAAGTTTGCTTCTCTGGATTTTGGAGACGGTATTGTCCCAAGTATTAAAACTTTTGAATTTTCGTTGTAAACAGGCTGGATATTGTGAAAAATTAAACTCATAAAAATCTCTTTTCTTTAGTTAGAGTCTGTTCAAAGTCTCGCTTTTGGTGGATTTTCGTGCAAATTTTTTGAGGCAACCGCTAAAGCGGTATCTAAGTGCAAGTAAGCAGAGACAGCGTATATTGACAAAAACTGTCAAAAAACAAAAAATGGAGATTGTGAACAGACCCTTAAAGATTACCGTTTTTTAGTTAGAGGTAATATAACAAGAGCCATCTCTCAAGCCCATACCGCCGATACCACGGCCGCCGCCGCCGCCCTGACCTCTGCCTACACCATAACCTGTGCCACTGCCAGCCCCACATGCGCCAAAACCTGCGCCACTACCGCTACCGCAGAACCCTGCGCCCATGCTCTGACCGATTCTTGCTGTTCCTGTGCCGTTGCAGACAGTTTGATTCTCTTCAATAGCCTTTAAAATGGCGTCTGCTCTTTCTTGTGTAATTCTACCAGCTGCCACTTGAGCGTCTAAGCTATCTTTTTTCATTTCAAGGCTCTCTGCCTTATACTCTTCAAGCATTCCAGCTTCATCGGCAATAGCACCATATGTTTTGCCTGTTTCGATTCTTTCGGCAATTACACTTTCAACTGTTCTGCCAGTAAGCCCTGCCACTGCTTCGGCAGGAGTTTTGTAAATAGATGCCGCAAACGCAGAGAGTGACGTTGCGCTGAGTACGAGAGTCATTGTTCCTACAGCCATTACCTTTTTAAAGCTTTTCATTGTGATTACCTCCATAAACTTAATTAATTTTGCAGTTTGCTTCCTGCTTATGTCTTAATAATATTATTAAATTGTGTCATAACTGTGTTTTTAGTTTTTTTATTTTATGATAAAAACGGAGCTACTTTGTGACTTTTAGAACATGTGTTCAATATAGCTATTTGCAAAAACATAGCTGTTTAAGTTTTTGCAAATAGCTATATTAATGTGAGAATTGCTCCGCAATTAAGCCACTAAAACGGCTTTTCGACTTCGTCGAACTCACGTTATATTAAGTTTTTTATTTTTTCGGTAAGCAGACGAATCTTTTGCTCAATTTCTTTTATCGTCCGAATAAATTCCTCGTCGCTTTTGCCCGTCGGGTCTTCAAGACCCCAATCGTAACGCTCCTTGCATGGCAAATAAGGGCAGTTTACATTGCAACCCATTGTGATAACAATGTCTATGGCTGGTATTTCGTCTATAAGCTTAGACCGCTGTGTAAGTTCCATATCAATACCATATAGCTGTTTCATAAGGCGAACAGCATCTTGATTAATTTGCGGCTTTATCTCCGTTCCCGCCGAATAACTTTCAAACACATCACTGGCGAAGTGTTTTCCAAGAGCTTCGGCTATTTGGCTTCGACAGGAATTATGAACACATATAAATGCTATTTTTTGTTTATGCATTTTAATAAATCACTCTTTCATATTAAATAATAGATTTGCAATTATAGCTGAAAAATAAATGTTGCTCCTTTGCCATTATTACTTTCGGCAGTCAGTTTTATACCGTGTCTTTCGGCAATCTGCTTTGCAATAGCAAGCCCAAGCCCTGTACCAACCTTGTTATCTTCTGTCCTTGATTTATAAAAACGATCGAAAATATACAAAATATGTTCCGGAGCAATGCCGGGGCCGCTGTCCTTAATAGAGAGGCGACTTGCGGAAAACTCTATCTCGACTACGCCGTTTTCCGGAGAAAACTTAATGGCATTATCTAACACAATCATTAACATTTGCCGTAACCTGCCGTAATCACCAAAAAATTTACATTTTGGGGTAATGTTACGTATCATTATAAATACATTTTTAGATTTGGCAAGTTGCTCGGCGCTTCGTGTAACATCGTCAAGCACATCGCATATAGATATTTCACTTTTTTCAATTACAAAATCCATATTTTGCAGGCGTGATAAGTCCAAAAGGTCGCCCACAAGCCGCTCTAAAAACTTTGCTTCGGAAAGCATTTGAGCGTGGTAATTTTCAACCTTTACCGGGTCGGTAACGACTTTTTCAATCAGCGCTTCTAACGAACCACGAAGCACTGTCACAGGGGTTTTAAGTTCGTGGGAAACATTGGCTACAAAATCACGCCGGATTTTCTCCATCCGTATGGCATCGGCGGCTTCTTTGGCAGTAATCGGGGCGGTAAAGCGTTTTGAAAGCCACACCGACAGTATAAAAGAAACGGCAAGCGCAAGCGCAATGCTAACAAGCAAAATCATAACCCCTTGACCTACTGCTTCATCCACACCATGCACTGGCGAATGAAGAAGAACAACGCCAATAACTGCAGAACTGCTGTCTTTTATCGGAACGCCAACAGTTAAGGTGGACTCTGAAAGAATACCGCTGAAGCTTTCGCTAAATACTGTTTTATCGTCGAATACTTCATCAATAATTAGCTCTGCATTTACGGGTAAATCTGTGTAATTATATCCACCCCCCATCATTCCATGCCCTCGTTCTACAGTTAGCAAATTATATTGTTTATCCACAATCCACACATCAGTTCCGGCAATATCGCCAATAAACCGCATATATGCTCCGAAGCCGCCCATGCCGCTGCCTCTGTACATAAAGCCGGAAATCGTTTCCGCAATAGAATTGGCACGGTTCTCCATACCTGTTTTATGAATGCCTAAGGTATGGTTACGAAATAACAGTATAAAGACACTGCCTATAATTAAGGAGAAAATTAAAAGTGCAACGGCAAAATAAAAACTCAATTTTCTTGCAATAGGGCTTTTAAGCATCTTTTAGCACCTCAAATTTATATCCCACACCCCATATTGTTTTAATCTCCCACGCCGGATGCTGGTATTCGTCTAGCTTTGCACGCAAACGTTTAATGTGGCTATCTACTGTGCGGTTGTCACCAAAGTAATCATATCCCCACAAAGAATTTAAAAGATTATCCCTAGAGAACACTTTGTTTTTGCTTGTTGCAAGTGTCCATAATATCTCTATTTCCTTTTTTGTTAGCGATACGTTTTCTCCTCCAATAACTACAGTGTAATCATCAATATTTATAACCAGATTGTCAAGTTCAAAACGCTGTGCCGCCCTTTCCTCACGAGCAATCCGGCGCATAATAGCTTTTACATGAGCCATAACTACGCTTGGAGAAAACGGCTTAACTATGTAATCATCTGCGCCGATTTCCAACCCCATTATTCTTTCAAAGTCCTCACCACGAGCCGTTACCATAATAATAGGCACGTTGGATCTCTTACGAATATCTCTGCACACCTCGAAACCATCTTTCTTTGGCATCATCACGTCCAACAGCAAAATATCAGGCTTATCAAGCTCAAACTTCCTAAGAGCTTCATCTCCGTCAAGAGCTATAACCGATGTGTAACCCTCCTTTATAGCGTACTCTTCTAAAATAGAAGTGATCTGCTTATTATCGTCAACAATAAGTATCTTTGGCATCAGCACGCCCTCCTTTTCTTCCATATCATTATATCATATATTTGTGGCGTTTTTGTGTTTGGCGAATTAAATTGCTATATAGAAAAAAAGAATAAAATCTGCTATACTAAGTTGTATCTATAAAAAGCGCTTTTGTACTTTAAAAAATGATATTTTGGAGGGGACTATTAAAATGACAACTGTTAAAATTGATCCAGGAATTTGTGGACTTATTACCAACGTTACCGCAGAAAGCGAAGATGGAATGGAGGTTAAACTTACGGTTAAGTCTGGGTGCAAGTCAATAATTCAAATGTTTGGTGAACTTGGGCAAACATTTGACAGCTATGAGTTATGCCTTGCAAAGCCGGGAGATAATTGCTTTTATGAATATGCAAGAAAGAAACTACCAGGTCACGCATCGTGCCCCACAATCGCCGGTATTATTAAGGCTGTTGAGGTGGAGTGTAAACTGGCGCTTCCTAAGAATGTTAGTATTGAGATTTTGTCAAATTGATCTATTTAATATGGTTTTAGAGGTGAAGCATGAATAACAAAACAAAAACAATCCTTGGTATCGGCGTTTTTGCAGCACTTTTCGTTGTAGCAATGTACGCATACAATGGATTGTCTGAGCGTTTTAAGCCCCAAACATCGTTTAGCCTTAATTCTGCTAACAGCCAACCCGAGGAAAAGCAAGTAGAAGAAACACCTGTAAAAGAAGAAACGCCTGAGCCCAATGAAGAAAACGAGACATTAAGTGCTCCAGATTTTACAGCATACGATAATGACGGTAACCCAGTAAAGCTTTCGGATTATTTCGGCAAACCAATTGTGTTAAACTTTTGGACTACTTGGTGTGGTTATTGCAAGGACGAAATGCCGTATTTTGATAAAGTTTACAATGAAGTTAAAGATGATATAGTCTTTCTCATGGTAGACGTAGTGGACGGTGTTCAGGAAACAGAGGAAAAGGGCAAAAAGTATATTGCTGACAGCGGCTTTACATTTCCCGTCTTATACGATTTAGATATGGACGCAGCAATAGCTTATGGCATACGAGCGTATCCAACCACAATTGTTATTAATAAAGATGGCACAGTTTTTGGCGGCCATGAAGGCGCACTACCTGAGGAAGCTTTGAGGGAAGTTATAGATTCTATAAAAAGCGAGGACATACCAGTGAAAAAGGCAGAATATAATAAAATAACTGCAGAAGAAGCAAAGAGCATGATTGAAGCAAATTCCAACGCTATTTTGCTTGATGTAAGAACAGAGGAAGAATTTTTGCAACAACGAATTGAAGGTGCAGTACTCATTCCCGACTATGAATTAAAAGACAGAGCTGAAGCTGAACTTCCAGACAAAGACGCACTAATTCTAATTTACTGCCGGAGCGGCAACCGAAGTAAAACTGCTGCAAATATACTTGTAGCTATGGGGTATACCAATGTTTACGATTTTGGCGGAATCACCACATACCCTTACGAAACAATATCGGAATGATAAATTGTTATAAATAAAAACCTTCCTATAAAATAAAATGAGTTCGGCGGAAATTACAAAGATGTAATTTCCACCGAACTCATTTTTATAAAATTGCCTCTGCAAATTGTTTGCCGAAATTTTCCGCTTTTTTAATTTCATCGTCTGATGGGTTAAACATTATTCTTAAACCGGGAACAGGCATTTTGAACTTAAGCTGACTAAGGCGTGCTTCAATATTTGGTACAGCCTCGCCGCTCCAGCCATACGAGCCGTAAGCTCCGGCAAGCTTGCCTTTGTGTATTACAGGGTTAAGCTCCGCAAGAATGTTCATAATAGGTGGCAATGCATCGCCAACTAACGTCGGGCAGCCTATAAGTATTCCGTTTGCCGCTGTAACCTTTGCCATAATATCCTCTTTTTTAGAATCCACAATATCAAAAGTAAAAACGTCAATTTCTCCGGTCTTTCTAATAGCTTCCGCAATAACTTCCGTAAGCTTTTTAGTATAACCGTAAGCAGAGCCATAAACCATTGCTACGCTTTTTTTGCCTTGAGCCGGAGGAGTTGCCCATTCTTTATACATTTTAATGTATTTCTGAGGATTTTCACGGATTACAGGACCGTGACCGTTGCAAATGGTCTCAATTTCAAGGGGAGCAATTTTTTCAATTGCAGAAAGCATATAGCTTTTAAAAGGACCGATAATGTTATCAAAGTAATATTTATATGCGTCAATAAATTCGTTTTCTATTTTATCATTAAAAACGTTTTCGTCGCAGTAATGGCAACCAAAAGAGTCGCAAGTAAATAAAGTTTTTCTTTCGGGAATGTATGTGAACATGGTATCAGGCCAGTGCAAAAACGGAACAACAATAAATTTAAGTGTTAAGTCTCCAAGGCTTAATGTTTCGCCATCTTTAGCCTCAATAAAGTCAAATTCTTCATTGACAATGGCTTTAACAAAGCTAAGGGCTGTTTTGGTTGCCACAACTTTCGCATTTTTAGCATATTTTAAAAGCTTTTTAAGCCCACCCGAATGATCCGGTTCTGTATGATCCAAAACAATATAATCAATTTTTTCAACATCTGTAACAGATTTAATTCTTTCTAAAAATTCATCAAAAAAAGCGTCCTTAACTATTTCAAAAAGAGCCGTTTTTTCAGAGCCCTTAACTAAATATGCATTGTATGTTGTACCATATTCTGTGTGCATAATAATATCGAAAACTCTAATATCAAAATCAAGTGCGCCGACCCAGTTAATACTTTCTTTTACTTCAAGTGACTTTTTCATAAATACTCCTTCCAAATGGTAAAATTAGGTAAGATTTTTTAAATGATATTTATTATTATGTAACAATTTTATTTATTTGTCAAGTGTAAACTACATATAAATAAAGGTTTGTGACTCAATAATTATTCCCTAAACATCAGATAATTTATTCTTAATTTTAAAAATATACCGCACTTGACAAACATTTTTGCTTCCAATATAATCAAAACAATGAATTCTTAAAACGGAGGAATAGCTATGAGATATTTAGGTGTTAACGAGGTAAGGGAGATGTTTTTGTCTTTTTTTGAATCTAAGGAGCATATCAGGCTTAAAAGCGCATCACTTGTTCCTCAAAACGATAAAAGCCTGCTTTTAATAAATTCCGGCATGGCGCCTTTAAAACCATATTTTACAGGGCAGGAAAAACCGCCAAAAAAACGTGCAACCACATGCCAAAAATGCATTAGAACCGGTGATATCGAAAATGTAGGCAAAACAGCTCGCCACGGCACTTTTTTTGAAATGCTTGGCAACTTCTCTTTCGGAGATTATTTTAAAGAGAACGCTATTCCGTGGTCTTGGGAATTTTGCCTTGATGTTTTGGAAATTCCCGAGGACAAGTTATATGTATCCATTTATCTTGACGATGATGAAGCTTTTGAAATATGGAACAAAACTGTGGGTGTTCCTGAAGACCGTATTTTCCGTATGGGAAAAGAGGACAACTTCTGGGAAGTTGGGCTTGGTCCTTGCGGCCCGTGTTCTGAGCTTTATTTCGATAGAGGAGAAAAATTCGGCTGCGGCAAAGAGGGCTGCACAGTAGGTTGCGATTGCGACAGATATATAGAATTTTGGAACTTGGTATTTACACAATTTGATAAGCAGGAAGACGGAAGCTACCCACGCTTGCCAAAGCCAAACATTGACACTGGTATGGGGCTTGAACGTGTTGCCGCAATGATGCAGGGCGTTGAGTCTATTTTTGACGTTGATACAGTTGTTGCAATACGTAATAAAATTTGCGAAATTGCTGGAGTTAAATATAATGAAGACCCTAAAAATGATGTATCCATAAGGGTTATTACAGACCATGCTCGTTCTATGACGTTTATGACGTCTGACGGCGTTTTACCGGCTAATGACGGCAGAGGATACGTTTTAAAAAGGCTTTTAAGACGTGCCGCAAGACACGGCAAGCTTTTGGGCATAGACAAGCCATTTTTGCCGGAGATTTGCAAAATTTGCATTGATGTTTCCAAAGGGGCATACCCTGAACTTTTGGAAAAGCAAGATTATATATTAAGAGTTATTTCAATGGAAGAAAACCGTTTTTACGAAACTTTAAATGACGGTATTGAAATATTAAAGGAACATGTAGCAGACCTTAAAGCAGAGGGGAAAACCGTTTTAGGGGGGAAAGAAGCTTTCAAGCTTTACGATACGTTTGGATTTCCGCTGGATTTAGTTATAGAAATGCTTGAAGATGAGGGCTTTACAGCAGATGAAACAGGCTTTCATGAAGAAATGGAAAACCAGCGTACAAGAGCAAGGCTTGCAAGGGGAGATTCTTCATTTATGGGAGCGGAAGAAACTGTTTTCCATAAACTAGAGCTGGAAGAAGTAACTATTTACCAAGGGCACGAAGCAATTGAAACAGATAATGTTAAAGTATTAGCTCTTGTTGTTAACGGCGAAATAACAGATACGGCTAACGAGGGTGACGAAGTTTCAGTCGTACTTGACAAAACGCCTTTTTATGCGCAAGGCGGAGGGCAAGCAGGAGATGTTGGTGAAATTTTCTCCGACACATGTGTTGTTTTTGTTGAGGATACGGTTAAAGTTGTAGGTAACAGAATTGCCCATTTAGCAAACGTTAAAAGCGGGCAAATAAGCGTAGGGGATGTTGTATGCGCTAAAATTGACCTTAATAACCGGAAAGACACACAAAGAAACCATTCGGCAACACATTTGCTCCAAAGTGCGCTTAAACAGGTTTTAGGCAAGCATGTTGAACAATCCGGCTCTCAAGTTAACGCCCAAAAATTAAGGTTTGACTTTACCCACTTTCAGCCGATTTCAAAAGAAGAAATTCTTAGAGTTGAAGATATTGTAAACGAATATATTTTAAACGGCATTCAAGTAGAAGTTTCCGAAAGGTCTATTCAAGAAGCAAGAGATATGGGCGCAATAGCTATTTTTGGTGAAAAATACGGGGAAACCGTTAGAGTGGTTGATATATCAGAAGCAAGTATGGAGCTTTGCGGCGGCACACATGTTTACAACACATCTCAAATCGGCTCTTTTAAAATATTAACAGAAGCAAGCGCAGCTGCCGGAATTAGAAGAATTGAGGCAGTAACAGGAAGGGCGGCTTTAGAGCATTACAGAAGCCTTGACGAAAAGCTTTCCATAATTGCGCCAATTTTAAAGGCAACGCCTGAAAATGTTGTAATACAGGTTAAATCTATTATTCAAAACAATAAAGAGCTTCAACAGGAAATTTCTAAATTTAAAATGAAGAGCGCTTCTCTTTTAATTGATAATATGATGGAAGAAATGATTAATAAAGCAGAAACATTTAATAATTTTAAAATTGTAGCTTGCAAAGTTGAAGGCCTTGAACCCCACATTTTCAGAGAACTTGGCGATAGGGTAAAAGACAAAATAAAATCCGGCGTTATAACTCTTGTTTGTGTTAACGAAGATAAAGCAAATATGCTTGTTATGGCAACAGACGATGCAGTAAAAGCCGGAATTAATGCAGGAAGCGTAATAAAAGAGGCTGTGGCAGTCCTTGATGGCAAAGGCGGCGGAAAGCCCAATATGGCTATGGCTGGCGGTAAAGACGTACAAAAATGCGAAGAAGCTCTAGCTAAAGCTAAAGAAATAATAAAAAATAGTTTCAAATAGACATAATAAGATAAATAAAAAGTTCGATAAAAATTGAAAATGCTCAATTTTTATCGAACTTTTTATTAAGTAGAGAGCTACTTGTTTGAAACAGGCGAAATAACTGGTTGTCCATCCCTGCCAAGCAGTGGTGTAAATCTCCACCTTATGCCGGGTTATTTTATACCAAATAAAATCGGCGTTTTTAATGTGATAACAATATATCTTTATTAAGCTGCCCTGGCTCGGTCATGCGGTAAGGGTCAAGCAAGCTATTAAGCTGGTCCTCGTTAAGCAAATTTCGTTCTAAAACAATTTCACGTATTGTTTTGCCTGTTTCCATTGCTTCCTTGGCAATTTCTGCTGATGTATCATAACCGATATAGGGGCTTAATGCCGTAATTGTACCAACGCTTTTGTCCACATAATCTTTACAGCGTGATGCATTACATGTTATACCGGAAATGCAGTTATCAACAAAAGTATTGACAGCAAAACCTAATGTATCAATTGACTGAAACAGACAGTACAACACAATTGGCTCAAAAGCGTTAAGCTCCAACTGCCCTGCCTCAGAAGCAAGTGTAATTGTTAAGTCGTTGCCGATAATGTTAAACGCAACCTGGCTGACAACCTCTGGTATAACAGGGTTAATTTTTCCGGGCATTATTGAAGAGCCGTTTTGCTTCGGCGGCAAGTTAATTTCTCCAAAGCCGCAGTAAGGTCCGGAGGACATAAGCCGCAAATCGTTAGCGATTTTAGAGAGGGTTACGGCACAGGCTTTAATTGCGCCGGAAACAGCAACAAATGAGTCGAGGTTCTGGGTGGCATCAATTAAGTCTTCAGCTTGGGTAAGGCGCAAGCCTGAAACATCACTTAACACGGGAACAATGCTGTCAAGATAACGTTTGTCAGCGTTAATTGCAGTACCAATTGCCGTTCCGCCAAGATTAACATCACGCATTTCATCTTTAGCCTTATCTATACGCCTAACATCTCTAAATATTGCGCATGCATAAGCTTCAAATTCTTGCCCAAGCCGTATTGGTACGGCATCTTGCATTTGGGTACGCCCCATTTTTATGACAGAATCGAATTCAACCGCTTTTTGCTTTAATGCCTCGTGCAGGCGCATTAATTCTTTATGAGTGTATTTAAGCAGTTTAAGCGCAGTTATTTTTCCGGCTGTTGGAATAACGTCGTTTGTGGATTGCCCTTGATTCACATGGTCGTTAGGGTTAACAAGAGTATAATCTCCTTTTTCCCCACCTAATATTTCAATTGCACGGTTTGCAATAACTTCATTGGCGTTCATGTTAAGGGATGTTCCAGCGCCGCCCTGTATGGGGTCAACTATAAACTGGTCGTGAAGTTTCCCTTCTGTTATTTCATCACAAGCTTTTACAATAGCTTGGGAAATGTTTTCCTCCATTAAGCCGCATTGATAATTTGTTATAGCCGCCGCTTTTTTAATTTGCGCCAAACTGTTTATAATTTCATTATGCATACTAAGCCCTGTTATGCGGAAGTTTTCAGAAGCACGCATGGTTTGAATGCCGTAATAAGCATTAGTTGGTAAGCTTTTTTCTCCAATAGAGTCTCTCTCGGTTCTAAAGGTTGTTGTATCAGTCATAAATTTCACCTCGTATATCTTTTTTATATGTTGAAACTTCTATATAAATATTGTAATATTTTATTGGGATATAATCAAATATAAATATAATTATAATATATATATTGATTTGTTTATATTATAGAGGGATGGGGTCAAAAATTATGTTTAGCCATGTAGAATATTTTTTAGAAGTATACAAAACAGGAAGTTTTTCAAAGGCGGCAGATAATTTATACATTTCTCAGCCATCTCTAAGCGCAACAATAAAAAAAATAGAGGACCGTATTGGTTGTAGAATTTTTGACCGAAGCACAAACCCAGTTCAGCTAACAGACTGCGGACAGGAATATATTAAAGCTGTAATGCGCATTACGGAAATAAAAAACGAATTTGAAAATTATTTAAACGACAGAAATGAATTAAAAATAGGGCGTGTTGCTGTAGGGGTTAGCAATTTATTTGCCTCGTTTATACTTCCGCCTATTATTACCCGTTTTAAACAGCAATATCCCGGCATAGAAATAAACCTTTTGGAAGCAAGTACAACTCGTTTGGAAAAACAATTATTAGACGGAGAACTTGATATTATTATTGATAACTACGATTTAAACACCGCACTTTATAAAAAAATATTTTTCTATAAAGAAAATTTAATACTTGCCGCTCCTTTATCAATGATTATAGACAGCCATTTAGAACCATATCGGCTTACAGCTATGGATATTAGGCAAGAGAGACATCTCCAGCATGATTTGCCTCAAATTGATTTAAATATGTTTGAAAACCGCCCATTTATATCATTACGAAGCGGCAACGATACTAAAACCCGTTTTGATAAAATATGCGCAGAAGCCCATTTTAAGCCCAATGTTATATTAGAGCTGGACCAGCTTGCAACAGCTTATCATATAGTGTGTTATGGCATGGGAGTAACCCTTGTAAGTGATATGCTTGTTAAAAAAGTTAAGCCGGATGAATCAGTGGCGTTTTTCAAAGTAAATAGCCCTAACATTGTCCGTGATGTGTTTTTTTATTATAAGCTTAATAAATATGTTACCAGATCTATGGAAGCTTTCTTATCTATTGCTATGTTACAGTCATAACAAAAAACCGTTATTCCTACCCCGACGGAGTAGAAATAACGGTTTTAAATAATTTTTATGCTTCCGCAAAGAAAATTTTGCTTTTATCCATCATAAACGGCCAATACACTCCGCAAAGATTAGACATTGGTAAAACTTCGTCACGAATATTAATTCCCAAAACTTCACGCATCATTTTTTGTCTTTTCATAATTTTAGTGTAAATTTCTGGGTATTCTTTTTCAAGCTCCTTGCGTAATTTCTCGTCTGCAATTATAATGCCGTCTTCGCAAATTGCTTTTTTGGTTGGGTTTGTGCCTGATGCAATAATATCGCATTGTAAATGGCTTCCGCTGTGAAGCTTTATTTTAGAGTCTTTATAGAAAGAAGAGTTGGTCCATTCGTCTGCCCCAATGTTATGCCCTGGGTTTAAAAGCAATCCGAAATAATCTCCGCCAACAATGTCCATTACACCGTCATAAATTTTGCCTGTTTCTTCGCCAATTTGGAGAGATTCATACCACTTAACAACCGCTTGGTAGTAACCTTTATAAAAGCCTTCTATCTCTTTTTCAAGCCCGTTTTTGCAGCTTGCTTCGTCAAAGGCGGCAATGCTTGCCCTGCATGTAAGGCTATAACGTAAGGAATAACATATAGAAGCAATTTCTCCAATTTCAAGCTTATATTCTGCCGGGCTTTTTAAACCTATATTAACGCTTTCTTCACCAAAGCAAACCATTGGGTGAACGTTTGTAGGGTGCATATATGAGGGTATACAACTTAATTCAATTTCAGTTATGCCTTCTTTCATTTTGTTAAACATGGTTAAAAAGACATTACTTACATTTGCGTTCATATAATCAATCATTGCAATTTCTTTAGCTGTTCTGACAGACATTCTAAGCCCATCCGGCAAACCTGTCATAATATCTGTATAATTTTGTACGTTGCATTTTTTACTTTCAATTGCTTTAAGAATATAATGAGGAATGTCAAACTCATCTCTTATTATGTTGTTTTCATTGTCTGTTAAATATTTGTAACCCATTACGCCAACTTTGCTGGTTGGTAAAATGCCCATATCGTCAAAAATTGCTTCCAATGGTTTTACGTTGTCTCTTTGCTGCCCTTGAAGCCCAAAGTTTAGATACAAAATTACTGTTAATGGATAAGGAATTGCGGAGCTGTAGCCTAACCCTTCCGTACCAACAAGAAGCCACATATTTTTATTTTTATCAACTACAAATAACGTTTCTTCAAACCTTGGGTCGTAACCTGTGAAGTAGTCAACATTCATAAAATGCTCTCTGTCGCCGTACATAACGGCAAAGTCAAGTCCATTCGCCTTCATTTTATCGGCAAGTCTGTCAATTCTATCTAAATAATCCTCTTTGTTAAACTTAACCATTTCTCCGATTTTTTCTTCTTGTAAAAAAAATGAATCACATGTTTTTATACCAATTTTTTTCATTATACACCTCGTAAGTTATACTGATTTTAGAATTTTATTATATTTCAAACAAAAGCTTGTAAACTGCCGTTTCCATACCGCAATCGTTTTTAACGGATTCCGGGAAGTTTTCTTTAAGCTCATTAATAAGCTCTTTGTCTTTATATCCGATCTGTTCAAGTAAACGTATAGTAATCAGGTTAAGCAAGTCATAAGAACCGTCTGCAAGCTTTATGAAAAACCCGATACCTTCGTCTTTTAGCCCAAGGCATTGTATGCCTAATGCACCCTGCTTGCAAATCATGTTTTCATTGCCGCTTATTATTGTGTCGATATGACCGTGTGCGGAATAAAGCCTTGGGGCTGTTTGAACCGCTTTTACACATACCTCTGCGGCACTTCTAATGTCACTGTTTCTAACCATTTCCGGCTTAACAAGCTTTAAAAACGACTTTGCAATATTCATGCTTTTAACGCCGAAAACAGGTACGCCGCAACCGTCAGTCCCTAGGACTACTTCTGTCGCTTCTGTTTCTGAAAAATCCGAGATCAGCCCTAAAATATGCTTCTGTACTAAGCTATCCGGCTTATAATAATCGGCTTCATTGCCGCCAAGTTCTCTTTGAACAATATTACATGCAATATGTTTGCCGATACAGTTGTGATAAAGTTTGCTTTTAGGCTTATCTTCCCGTATCATATAATCTCTTGCTTCCTGAAACAAAGGGTAGGTGGGAAGCATTACGAGATTATCGTATTTCACTTTTGTTTTTTCCATTAAAGACTCAATATAAGGAATATGGCTAAGTTCACACCGTTGTGAACCGCACATAACCGCCAATTCTTCATCGGTTATACCGTATTTGTCTTTCAAACCTAGGTAAACTACAGGCAGCGCTTGAATAGGCTTAGAAGCGGAGCGATAAAACGCTGTATTTTCGGAGTTACCAAAAGACCAACACTTTTCGCCGGAAAACATGGAGATATTCCCGTAATATGTACACTCCGTAAGCCCTCCTCTTTCCAAAACAGCTATTGGCTCGTAATTATTCAAGTGTCTCATCTCCTATTCTTTAACTGCTCCAGATGTAAGACCGGAAACAATATATTGCTGAACCATAAAAAACATAATGACAACGGGAATAAGCGTTACAATACCTGCCGCAGACATTTTTCCCCAGTCAATATCATATTTTTGCACAAAGTTCATAAGCCCGGCGGGGATTGTTCTTTTTGCTTCTGATGAAATCATCATTGTGGCATAAAAAAGCTCATTCCATGCGCCGGTAAATGCGAAAACAAACACCGCTACAACCCCGGGAAGCATTGTAGGCAAAATTATGCGAAGAACAGCTTGAAACCTGCTGCAGCCGTCCATCATGGCGGCTTCTTCCAGCGTTACAGGAATTCCCTTAAAAAATGTTGAAGCAGTAATTAAGCAAAACGGTATGTTGCTAACTGTATAGCTTAAAATTAGGGCTAAATGATTGTCTACTATGCCAAGCTTAGAATACATTACAAACATTGGTATAATTGCCGTTATCATGGGGATCATTTGGGAACAAATAAGAAAAATAAAAATAAACCCTTTGCCCCTAAATTTATACCTAGCAAGCGCATATCCGCCCAAAAGTGCAATTACCAAAACATTAGCAGAGCTTATTAACGTTACAAATAAGCTGTTTTTAATATATGTATCAAAATGTGTTACCTTAATCATATCTATATAGTTTTGAAAAGTTGGCATATGGGGAAAAAATGTAGGCTTTGTAAAATGTATTTCAATGCTTGTTTTAAGCGACGTATTCAAAAGCCAATAAAAAGGAAACAGCGTAATAAATAAAAATATAAGCAGTGCAATATATTTAAAAATTTTTAATGCCAATGCATTATAGTTTTTCTCCATTAGCTATCACCATCGCTTTCATATTTAGTAATGCGTAAATAAAGCACAGCGAATACCGCTAGAATAGCCATAATTAAAATACCAACCGCCGCACCGTAGCCAAAGTCCAACGTGTAAAATGCCTGATTAAACACATAAAGAGGAAGTATGTTGGAGGTATTAGCCGGTCCTCCGTTTGTCATAACATAAATAACGTCTGGGGAATTAAACACCCATATAACACGCAGCAGTAACGTCATTAATATTGTAGGCTTAACAAGCGGAACTGTAATGTAAAAAAACCTCTGAGTACTGCTTGCGCCGTCTATATGCGCCGCCTCAAATATGTCATTTGAAATAGATTGAAGTGCCGCAAGAATCATAATGCCGAAAAACGGAATTCCGTACCATATCATGGCAACTATAGGACCAACTAAAGAAAACTTTTCAGTACCCAGCCATGAAATTGGCTCTTTAATAATATTTAAATCCATTAAAAATATATTTAAAATACCGCCGTTTTCATTAAATATAAGCTTAAAAATTAAGCCGATTAAAAACCCGGAAACAGCCCAAGGCAAAAAAGTAAGGGATTGATATGTTTTTTTGCCAAAAAATTTTGTGTTAAGCAACATTGCAATGGTAAAGCCAAGTACAAACTGAACAGACACAACACAAGTAACCCATTTTATAGAATTTACTATAACCATGCCAAGCTCTTTATCTTGAAAAAGCTTCATGTAATTTTTAAATTGATTGAAATATATGTCCCCCGGTGTAAGCAAGTTATAATTAAGCAACGATATACGCACACTGTCAATAAACGGATACCCCATTAATGCAATGATAAAAATTATAGCCGGCGATAAAAGCAAATAGGGAGCTAATTTTGATTTCCAGTTGGTTTTGTAACCATCCATTTTACCACTTCCTATATATCATGCGTAATATTACAGCACTTTGGTTTTATATATAAAGCCAAAGTGCTGTTTTAATCCGCCAAAATTATTGGTTTAAAACGTCTTTTTCATAGTTTTCTTTCATCCATGCAGCAATATTTGCCAATGTTTCTTCTGCAGTTTGCTTGCCGGACATATATTTTTGTGTTTCAAGCTTTCCAAATTCTGATAAGAAATAACCCCATTGAGAAAGCTCTGTAGGCTGAGAAGCATAAGAAATCTTAGGATCAAGCAATTGGTCTGCATAAGGTTTCATATTATCAGACTGGAAGAATTCGTTTTGCAAGCCTGATTGATAAATCGGCAATGAGCCTGTTGCTATACAATATTCTGTGTTAATATCCGGCTGGCTAATGTATTTAACAAATTCAGCTGCGCCATCAGCCGCTTTGGATTCTGCGGAAATCATATAAGCGGAAGTATAACCGAATGTCATATAATTTTTTTCTGCTCCTGATTTAACTGGTTGTCTAAGGATTTTCCATGTTCCCGGTTCCATACTGCCTTGGCATGTTAAAGCAACTTCCGGAGTTTGGTTAAGCGTTGCGCATTGTCCGTTTAAGAAACCTTCAACCATTTCTTTAAAGCCCCAGTTTATGGAATCTGTCGGTGCTTCATTATTCATATATGGTGCAAAAAATTGTTTAAAAAGGTCAAGTGCTCTTGGGTCTTCAAAAATAGAAGTGCTTGTGCCATCTGGGAAAGCGCTTCCAACTTCAAGGTTTGAAACCATATATTCATACAAGCGTAAATTGCCGTTGTTTCCGCCTCTAAAAGCGATGCCGTAGCGGTTATTTGCTTTATCAGTCATTTTATTGATAATGTCATAATAGTCATCCCATGTCCAGTTTTCCAAACCGGCAACATCAATTCCTGCATCTTTAAACCAGTCTGTTCTTACGAAAATACCTTGGCAAAGATAACCTTCTGGAACTGCATATATTTTATCGTTAAAAGTATAAGCATCGCTTCCTGATAATATTGCAGAAGAAAAATCAGTTTGAGGAAGTTCTTCAAACAGTTGACCGATGTCTGCTATCCAGCCTGCTCTCGCAAGAGTAAGCATAATTCCTACGTCTCCAGTTATTACATCAGGAAGAGTTTTAGAAGCGCCCATTGCAACTATTTTCTTATACGCTTCGTCCCAAGGAACAGAGTCCAACTTTACTTCAATGTTTTCATTGCTTGCGTTAAAATCGCTAACAGCTTTTTCTAAAAATTCTGTTCTTTCCGGGAAAGGGTTTGTGTCTAAAAATGTCACGGTTTGTTTCTTTCCGGAAGTATTTGTTTCTGCTGGTGCAGTATTACCCCCATTACTTTGCGTTTCTGCCGGCGGCTGTTGTGTCTGCCCGGCGGAACTGCCGCATCCGGCAAATACGCCTATAGCAACCACTGCTGCTAATACTGTTGATATTAGTCTTTTCATTTAATTTTCCTCCTTAAAATACCTTCTCTATAATGAATCGTGGTTTCCACGATTAATCATTATATTCTTCGCTGAATTCGATTTTTGTAAATCTTTCCGGTGCATGGTTATCATTTGTTCCAATTGCATCCATTGCCCAGCCGACTTGAATATCTTCCCCATTTAACCGCATTATTTCATATCTGCCAATAAACATTCTCCAAATATCTTTATCTTTAGGAGGCAAGCTTCTGCCGTTTGCTAAATCTTTCATTCCTTTCCAGGGGAACGCTATTTCAGCAAACCAGCCTTTGCTTGGTTTATCAGGGTTGTTTATTTCTCCGTCTATAGTAACTGCGGTTTTTAAGCCCTCAAAATCCCAATCGAAATAAGCGTATCTTATTTTTCTGTCGTTTGTGCCCTGCCAAAATGTTTTTGAGTTTCTATCATGGTTTCCCCCGAAAGTCAGCGTATCTTTTTTTGTTATGCTAAATCTTGGGTCGTTTTTGTACATATCTTTGCTTAAATATGCATCTTGCCAAACGTAAAACACTTCATAAATAGTATTTAGAGCATTAAGCTCAAATTCATAATATGTATCTCCGCCGTCAATGAAAATTTCAACATCATTTTCATTAAATATAAGTGAATCCCGTTTTGTAAGTTGCCCTTTTACAAAAGGTTCTTCGCTCCAAAACCCCACGTATAAATATTCGTCATCCCAAAGCAAAGCTGCTCTTGAATCATACAATGCAGGGGAACCATCAATAATATCAATAAACCTATGAGATTTTACGGCTCTTTTCCATTCATCTTTTTCTAAATTGCCATCAATCGTTAATGAATTTCTCACCTTTTTGCAAACATATGTAGATATGGGTTCTGTACAATAAATTCCCATGGACATACCTCCTGTTTATGTGTTATTTATTAACACCACTGTCGTTAATATAATTATTTCACATTAATATATATTTGTCAACAACTATTTTTGGTTATTTAAAATATTTTTGTGATCTTTTTTCTTTGTAACTACTTTACATAATTCTTATAGTGTGTATAATAAATTGGGAACGTTTATAATGTATGGAGATGTTAGCATGGTAAATAAAACTCAGGTCCAGCGAGACCTTAAAATAAACAATCTAAAAGTCGTTTTTAACCTTATAGAGTCCTCAGGAGGTATATCAAGGGCAAATATTGCCAAGGAGGTACGCATGAGCTCAACAAGTATAACCAGAATAGTGTCAGACCTTTCCGAGCAGAATTTAATTTTGGAATCTCACACAGAAGCTAACCGTTTAGGGCGAAGCTCTACAATTCTCCGTCTTACAACAAAGTACTATTATTTTGTATGCGCTAACATTGATTCCAACAAAATTGAGCTTTCAATAATTAATTTAAGCGGCGAGACGATATGTTATATTAATGAAAAAATAACTAATGAAATTACTGCCGAAGAGTTGTGCGACTGCTTACTTACCATGTATAACAAGCTTTTGACTGATACAAAACTTGAAAGGTCTTCTGTTGTTGCAATGGGGGTAAGCATTATAGGTTTTATAGATAAAAATGACCGGAACGTTATATTAATTCCACAGTTTGGGTGGACAAACATTCCTTTATTTGATATGTTAACCGATAGATTCGGTATTGACATTTATATTGACAACAACGCTAAATCTGTTTTAAGAGGTGCAATGTCTCAAATAAGCGAATATTCTCGCTGTAATGTAGTTTTTATGGATGTAGGAACTGGTGTTGGCGCCGCTTTTGCAAGCTACGGCGCGATTTTGGAAGGTGCACAAAACACAGCAGGCGAAATTGGCCATATAATTATTCAGCCCGACGGCTTGCCTTGCGATTGCGGCCGAAGGGGCTGCCTGCAAACCTATATTGCCGAGGGCGCAATCACCGAACGGGCTAAAGCTTTTGATAAAAGTATTGAAAAATTATCAGATGTGTTTACATGCTTTGAAAAAGGGCTTCCATGGGCAGTCAAACTAATTGAAGACGTTACAACATATATTTCAATAGCAATTATAAATTTATCATGCACATTTAATCCTGATGTTGTTTTGGTTTCCGGACAGCTCTTCGCCTGTTATCCGTTTCTATTCGAGAAATCAATTCAAAACCTTAAAACATATATGTTTGCGGCTATGGATACAAACTTGAAAGTTGAGTTATTTAAACCAGCAAACAACACAAACCTTTACGGCGCATTCCAGTTTGCCAAAGACCGCTTTGTAAACACTTTGCTGCAACAAATTAATACTTCGTTATAATGCAGCACATCCGTTTCATAAACTAACAATATGCATGATAAGACATCTACGCTTACGCCATTGATAACCCGAGTGTCTCATACAGAACGTAGGTTCGGGACGTCGAGGACGCCGTCCCCTACGAGGTATAGTTGTCTTTTTATGGATGTAGCAACTGGTGTTGGGGCTGCTTTTGCAAGCTATGGCGCAATCACCGAACGGGCTAAAGCTTTTGATAAAAGTATTGAAAAATTATCAG
>CAZJGG010000001.1:73447-92813 GCA_964545475.1 uncultured Eubacteriales bacterium
TCCAGTTTGCCAAAGACCGCTTTGTAAACACTTTGCTGCAACAAATTAATACTTCTCTATAATACCATAAAACAGTCGTTATAGCTGAAAATTGCTATAACGACTGTCGCCATTTGCATATTTGAAAAAGACTTTGCAGCTTATGCTCCAGTCTGTTTCCGAACACTTAACCAAACTTCTGATTTATCTTCCTTCTTATTATAAAAGTGACTGTTAGTAGCTTCCACAACGTCATTATAAACCCAATTAGTATCAGATAAATCTTTAAATTTTATAATATCTTTTTCATTATTCATAATAAAAAGTTTGTCGGGTTTACGCTCAAGTACTCTGTTAGCTAACGTTACTACTTCCCCTCGGGTTATAAATCGCTCAGGTTTAAATGAACCGTCCGGGTATCCCTTTATCCATGATTTTTCAACAGCGAAGGAAATTTCCTTGGCAGCCCAGTGGGTAGGTGGCACGTCGGTAAATACATCTCTATAGTTATTACCCATATTTTTAAAACCAGAAGCTAAAACCGCAAATTCGGCACGAGTAATAGGTTCATTAGGACGGAATTCTTTAGCTCTATCTTTTATTACTCCTTTTTGTTGTAAATATCCTATTTCATCAGCATACCAAGCATCTTTGGGTACATCATTAAAAGTTGATAAATAAGAAGATGAAATATTCATCTGTTCTAACATTAACCTAGCAAATATTGCTGCCGCCTCAGCACGAGTCATATTAGAAGAAGATTTAAAAGTTCCATTGGGGTATCCAGCCATATAAGCAAAATGCTCATATTTGTTAAGCACAGGAGGTTCTATAATATATGTGGCATTATTATCTTTTTCTCGTTCTCTTTCATTACTACCTATACTTATGTTTCTATCGGCAATGTTTTCGCCGTTGGTGTTTCCGCCGCTATTGCTTCCGCCGCCGGCACTTATACTTTTCCAATTAGCAACTAAGGTAATATTATTATTTACTGTATCATCCTGAAAATTCCAAAGTTTATTATTTGCAAACCAGCCGTCAAACTCAAATTTATTTTTAATTGGATTCGCTGGCTCTGCAACCTTTTCTCCGGCAGAAACAACTTGTTCATCATACTGGCTAATTGGTTCTAAACCTATACCGCCATTTAAGTCGAAATTTACAGTATACCTCTCTATTGTTTCAGTATTGTTGTTATATGCTATAATAAACGGGCTAAAACTTGTTACTTCAAAAGCGAGAGCATTTTGAAGCTTAGTTGGTGTTAAAACATTTACTTCATAGTTTAGAGGAGCTCCAACAGCACGATTTAATTCATAAAAGTGTAAAATGGTAAATTCCGTTGATTTATCTGTGTTTTGGGGGTAGGGATACACTACTGTTACTGGTTTATCAAAGTTAACAATGATATTACCATCTGCATAATCAACCATGTTCAAGTATACAGATTCATAACTCTTATCTTTCATAATTTCCATTTCGTTTAAAGTGGTTTCAAGGTTTGATTTTATAGAGGGTAACAAAGTATCAACCATTAATCGTACATCAGAGGTATAATAAAGTTTTTCTAAAGGTATACCGGCAGAATTTGTAAAACTTGTTCCTTGTTTCACAAATGCTGCCGGAGCATCTGCAACAAAATCGTATTCAGGAGCACCTAAAATAAAATTAACAAACTTTGTGGGTTCTTCAAAGTTTTGTGATCTTACTTCTAATTTTGCTTTTTGGTCAAAACGAAAATCGTATACATTACCCTGTTTATCTAAAGCTGTTATATAGTATACATGACCGTTAACATCCATTGATGATAGTTTTATATTATAAAATCCAACGTCATCGTAATGAACTTTATCCGAAGGGTCGTTGTGAACTTCTCCTGTGTCCATATTAATATAACTAGACCTAAAGGGATATTCATAAATAAAGTACTCATGCTCATAAGGTACATGCTGTAGTCCGTCCATATAAAAAGTTAAATTATCTATTTCAGTTTGTGTAAGTTCTACTCCATTATCATATTTTAAAGAAAAATACGGGCGTGGAAAGCTGTTTCCTGATACAGACTCCCCCCCTTGATATGCAATCATATCTAAAGGAAAAACATTAATAAATTTATCATTATTTGAGCTTCCTCTAATTAAAGGAATGGTAAAATCAACCTGTTTTTTTTCACCCAAATTTAAATCTTTATCAGCATAATAATCCAAATATGTTTTTTTGTTAGCAGGATATAACTTGCCATTTTCAAAGCCAAGATCATTAGAGTTTAAAATTATATTATAAGATAAGCTATATTTGTATTTATTTTCTCCAATTTTTTCTGGAACAACAGAAGGGTCTGATAAATTCCAGATTAAAGTACCATTTCTTTGACTGTAAACAGCACCTCCAGGCATAGAAGATGGGCTGTTTTTAAAACCGTTAAAAGAAATAAAATCACCCATGATGTCAGTAACTATCCAACGTGAAGTCTTTTTTATTATATCTTGCTCAATTTCACGGTATAAATCTGTTAAATCTGTAACGTCGTTTAGCTCATGGTATTGGGATTTAGACGCAATGTTGTTCATGGCAAATACTGCTTGATGATAATTATTTAAAGTTACAGAAGGATTCAGAAGAAACAATGTATATACATCAATTCCATATTCTTCTTTTACGATAATCCCTTCTGATATTGTAGGTATATAATTGTTGTCAACTAATATTTTAGGAGCATCTGTTGTAAAACCATTAACTGTATAGTTCAAACCTCTTGTATTATAATCAAAATCTGTTAACTTGTATGTCATATCAAGTACTTTTCCGTCAGGTAATATATAAGGTTTAATTACAGTTTCACCTAAAGGGGCTGCCTTACCTGCTTTATATGTTATGTTTGCAGCACCATCACTAAAAAGAACAATAAACTGGGGATTACCAGATTGATCGTTTTTTAAAATGTCTCTAGCTAGTTTTAGCCCGCTTTGTACATTGGTTTGACGATTAAATGATTTTGTAGCTGCAACTCTGCTTAAATATCTTGTAAGGTCATTAGTCAAGGATTTTTTGGGGTCAGGCGGTGCAAAAGGTTCTTGCAGCATGTCTGTGCCCTCATCATCATATACTACAAACCCGAGAAAATTATTGGGATCTTCTTTTAAAAACTCTTTAGCGAAAGCCGATAAAGCATTTTTAGCATAGTCTAATGCTGTTGTGTTACCATCAACTTTGTATAACATACTTCCCGAAACATCAAGCGCTAAAACAACAGTTGCTCCAGTGCCCTGAACTGTTTCAATCTTTTCTTTAGTTATAACATCTAAAGTTATTGTAAAATCATCCGTATCGTTGTATTTAATTGATTTTTGGAACTGAACTCTATTATCCTCTGAAGTCTCAATTTCTGATTGACTAAATATTTGATTTACTCTATCGTTAGCTAAATTATTATAAAATTTATCTTCTTTCGGAAATTTATCTTCTGCATAAATTGTACTGTAAAATAAAAAACCAAATAAAACTATTAAAATTGCATTGCGTCTTTTTGCCATACTTGAAATCCACCTTTTAATTACAGTATAAATGTCAATAATATTTATTACCGTATTTATTCTAATTTATGTAATTAATTGGTTTAGAGCCTTTTTAATATTGTGTTAAAACGGAAGTCTTGCGGCTTTTATTTTTGCCCATCTGGTTTTATAATCTGGCATATATTGTGCAACAACGGCGTAAAACCGGCTGCTGTGGTTTTTTTCTATTATATGGGCAAGCTCGTGCACAACAATATAATCAATCAATTCTTCCGGCAAAAGCATTATGCGATAGGAAAAGTTAAGAATATTTTTTGCACTGCAACTGCCCCAACGTGTTTTTGCAGAGTTGACTTTTACCCCTTTAGGCGAAACTCCCATAATTACCCCATAGTGCGCCACCCTTTGAGGTATCAAAAGTTTTGCCCTTTGTTTTAAACTGTCTATTTGATCATCAGATAAACAATTATTAGAACCACTGTCGTTTCTTTCCTTTATAATCAACATCTGCTTTTCAATCCAAGAATAATGTTTAAGCACAAAAGTTTCAATATCATGCTTTGCCATCTTAAGCGGCGCTTTAACAACAATGGTTAAATCTTTTGAAATTGAAAGAGCGATAGTTTTCCTTTTGGAGCGTGTTAGTTTATATTCATAGGTCGTACTTTGCATTTTTATACCTCGTTTGTGTTATTTTTCACGTTCCTTAATTGTAACTTTAATTACATCACCTGCCTGCTTGCCGATTTTTGCTCTAATTTCCTTGCGTATTCCAATAATGTGGCATGGCGTTTTCATCTTAACAAGGCTTCCATCATAAGGCTCACCATCGAAAGTAGCATGAACAGGCACACGACCCTTGCTAAATTCAGCCTTCACGTCAAATGGAATTTCAACATAAGCGCCGTCAATATCTGGCACTTTTTTAATTTCTGCTTCAAACTCGTAAACTTTTTTGTTCATATACAAACCTTTCTTATTTTAGTTCAGAATTATGTTAATAATTATATCAATAAGGTGTCACATTTACAAGTTTCATTATGGGGCGTGTTTACATCGTTTTAAAATTTTTTAATCAATATTCAACACGCCCTTATAATCTGCGCCCATTTTAGTCATATAAAAATACCTCCTTTATAACGCTAGCTATAAAGGAGGTTCGGTTTTATTTTGTCATCAGTTTAAGTTATCACTATATTTTTTATCTGGATTTTTTAAATCGTCCTATCAAATTCAGATAAAAATGCAAGATATTCATCTTTTGTCATAGTAGGTTTAAAATCTTTTAAAACATTTTTTGCACCGCTTGCATCGTCAAACAAGAGGTCAATTATTGTTAATGCCATAGCTTTAGCTGGTACAATACAAGCTAGGTCTTGATCTACAACCTCAAATTCTCTTGCGTGTAAAGCGCCTTTCACGCCGCCAATCATAGGGTGCAGGGAAGGCATGATGTGTGAAATATCACCAAAGTCAAATGAACCTGTGAAATCTCCGCCATCTACTACTTTTCCTTCTAAGCCCAAAAGTTCCAGGTTTTCCTTAAATATTTGGTCTAAGTCTTTATACCGTAAAATAGGCAAATATCCCGGGATTTCAGTGATGAAAACTTCTGCACCTACTGCATCTCCGCCGGCTTTTAAAGCTCTGTTCACCTTAGTGTTTGCATCTATCATACCAGCTATTGTTCTAGCCCGCACATAAGACTCCATATGCACATCGGCAGGAACAACATTAACAATGTCGCCACCTTTTGTAATAATGGGATGAAACCTTACTCTTTCGCTTTCTTTAAATGTTTCTCTCAGAGCATTAACATTATTAATTGCAAGCATAGCGGCATTAAGAGCATTAATTCCGTCATAAGGAGCAGAACCTGCATGAGCCTCTCTACCTTTGAAATGCACTTTTTTGCCAACAAAACCATTGCTTTCAGGGCCTACCAACGCCTTGTTTTCGCCAAGGTCAAGAGAATGGAACATCATAGAAATATCAACATCATCAAAATAACCTTTTTTGATTAATTCCTGTTTTCCCCCGAAATATGTGATTTTGCCATCTTTTCTAAGCTTTTCTCTGTATTCAAGCTCGACGAATTCTTCTGCCGGCGTGGCAATGAAAGAAATTTTGCCATCGAGGGAATTGAGTACACCACTTTTTATCAGTCCCACTGCTGCACCTAACATTCCGGCTACTTGTAAATTATGTCCGCATGAATGTGAAGCACCGATTTCATTTGCGTCTTTATGTTCTTTGCAGGAGATGCCATCAAGCTCACCGAGAATGGCTATGGTTGGTCCTTTTTTGTCAGTGTTTAAATCCACTTTGCAACCAGTTACGGCAATGCCCTCCTCGGCGTCTAAACCAAGCTCTTCTTTAAAAAATTTAACAACAGTTTCTGTTGTATGAAATTCTTTATAACCAAACTCAGGATTGTTATAAATTTCTTGGGAAGCCTTAAAAATGACATCTGTATTTTCGTCTATAGCTTTTATAACAGCTTCTTTTAATTCCGCTTTTGTCATTGGAAAACTCCTTTCATATAAGGGGATAAATCTATATTACACCTTGGATTGATAAAACAATATGTGCAATGCTTGCACAAGCAAAGAATATGGTTGTAAATACTACCATGGAAATTAAAACAATTCTCCATGACATTTTTTTAAGTTCAACTATTTTGTTCCCTACAGAAATTCCTGCAAAAGCTAATATTGGCGTAGTGATTGACATAAAGCTAACATTTGTTATATGGGGATTTATGTACACCGATATAGGATTATACGGCATTGTCAGCAAAAGACCAATAATTGTTGCAAAGCCAAATGCAGGAAATATGGATTTTGGAAATAAGTCTTTTATCAAAATTGCAACAATACCGGCAACGGACATAATGAGAAGCCCTGGAAGTGTTGTGGAAATGGATGTTCCCTTTGCTATCCATTGGCTGATTGTAATGATAAAGCTAAAACAAATCATAACAAACAATTGAAAACCAGTTTTTTTAAGATTGATGTTTCCTAGCATACACATAACACTCCTTAGTTTTTAGATTTTTTAGAAAATTTAGGCTCAAGGGTTTTATACATCCAATTTGCAAATGGTAATGATACAAAACACAGGAATATAATGCCGGTGATACTGGACATCATATTGCTTGTTGCTGCATAGGCAATTACAGTTTCTGCCATTTCAGGGGGGACCATTGTTGAAAGTGCAGCAGCTGCTGCAGTCATCATACTGGCGCTGCCTACACCACAGGCCATACCAAGAGCGTAGGGGTGAAGGCCGCTATATATAGAAATTGAACCCAAAAAGCTGAAGTAGATAGTGCCTATAACAGTTCCTATTAAATATGTACCTAAAACGCCGCTACCTTCCGGAGAGCTAACACCATATTTTTCAGAAATAGTGCCAAGAGCCGGTTCTCTACTAATACTTGCAGTTGCGCCAACTGCTTCTCTTTTCATTCCAAGGAAAAGTGCTAACGGCAACGCAATTAAAGGAGCAAGTATATGCCCAAATTCTTGGGACACAAAAGCAGGTCCTGCCATTAATATTTTTTCAAGGTTAGGTCCTACTGTTGAACCGTATTTAATACCAAGAACAATAAGTGTGATGCCAACCAATTCACCAGCTAAATTAATTTCCTTTTCTCCAATCACTTTTTTTAATGCAGTAATTTTGCTTCCCAATAAATCGGGTGTGATAAATAAACCGATTAAAACAGCATAAAGCATAGGAAACAAAACAATAGATACTCCGCCAAGTTTCAATGTGTGTTGACCGATGAGTTCACAAACAACAACGATAACCAAACCAGTTGTCGCTGTTAGCCAAAAGTTTTTGCTATTTTCTCCCATGTATGTACCTCCATATTTTTTTGATTGGTTTTTTAGTTATTGCCTAGGCTGAAACATGTCCGTAATAAAATGTACAATACATTTACACATTTGTCAATATAAAATGTTATTTTTTTAAATATAATTTGGATATTTGACTTTTTAGCACTTATAGTGTTAAAATATTGGTGATATTTGATTAAAATTGTAGCCAAAGCTACCATGAAGCACAAAATTGGAGTTGACAATCATGGTGATCGGAATAGTAGGTCCGAAAGTATCCTGCAAAAAAATTCGAGATGACTTAATTTATATAAACCCTAGCTTAAGTATACGTACTTATGTAAGAGAGAAGCCGACTGATGCTATTGAAGTGGTTGAACAGAGTGAAAGAGAATGTGATGCAACTATTTTTACCGGTGAGGGTGTGTATAATGCTGTTAAAATGCAGTATGAATGCAAAAAAACCTTTGGCGTAATAACAAAAAGTGACACCAGCATTTCTAGTGTCTTTTACGAAATGCAAAAACAAGGTTATGAAATTGAAAATTTTAGTTTAGACGGTACTGACACTAAAATTATAAAAGACATTTTAAGTGAATTAAATATAAATCCAAAAAACATTTATTTGTATCAATACGAAAATTATGACGAGCAAAAATGTGTAGATTGGCATATTAATTTGTTTAATGCAAAAAAAATAAATGTTGCCTTAACTGGTCTTGTGCATATTTACGACTATCTCAAATCTTTAAACTATCCGGTTTTTTATTTACCTATAACACGTTCTTCTGTAAGGGTTTGTTATGAAAATTTGATAAATAAATATGCACTAAATGAAGCCCAATATTCACAAATCGCAGTAGAAATACTGAAGATAACTAATTTTAGTGAAAATGCAGAAAACTACTACTCTAAAATGCTTAAAAAAAATGATGCAGAAAGATTAATTATAGAATATGTTCAAAAAATACAGGGATCTATTAACCACGCCAGAAATGAATACATTATTTTTACCAGTAAGGGATGTGTACAAACGAATAATAATTATTCTCTATTACACGAACTTCAAAAGAAAATAGATTCTATAGGATTAACTTTAAATATTGGTATTGGATGTGGTGCGACTGCTTATGCCTCTGAATCAAATGCACAAAAAGCCCTTGCACGCTCGGTAAAATCAAAAGGCGGCGAAGCATTTTTAATAGATGAGTCCGACACACTCATTGGTCCTTTATATGGGGATAAACAGATGCAATACAGCCTTATTTCTCCTGATGAAAATATTATTGGGATATCAAAAAAATTAGATTTGAGCTGCGAATCGGTTTTAAAAATTCTTTCTATTATTGATGTGAGGAAAAGTAATGTTTTTGATGCAATAGAACTTGCAGATTGTCTTAATATAAGTATAAGAAGTGCAAGACGTATACTGAGTAAAATATTGTTCAGTGGGCTTGGGAAAATATATGCTAAGGAGAGTAGTTCAAAAGGAGGAAGACCCAAAAATTTAATTGAAATTAATTTTTAGGTCTTCCTGATAATTAAGATCACCTCTAAAAACCCAATGCCGTCGTCTTTGCGGCAAATACGATGACAGTGAGTTTCGGAAGAGCTCTATTTAATAAAGGTATTTGCAAGATCCATTGGTTTCATTATTTCAGTTCCTTTGTAAACCCTCATGTTACCGCCGGAAATTTCGTCGATAAGTAAAACTCCGTCGGCGGATTTGCCGAACTCAAACTTAATATCGAAAAGTTCCATTCCTTTTGCTTCCATCTCATCGTTAATGAATTTTGTTAACTTTTTAGTTTGAGCCTTAATGTCTTCATACTCAGCATCAGACATTATTCCCAAAGTAACAAGTGCATCTTTTGTTATGGGTGGATCTTCTCTGTCATCATCTTTTAATGTAATTTCAACAAAATAGTCAAGGTCCTGTCCTTTTTCGCAGTA
The DNA here is from genome assembly GCA_964545475.1 of uncultured Eubacteriales bacterium. Classification (GTDB taxonomy): domain Bacteria; phylum Bacillota; class Clostridia; order Lachnospirales; family JAISER01; genus CAZJGG01. Next base: position 82,743 of record CAZJGG010000001.1, read on the forward strand.
AGAACCGTAACGGCGTACAAAGCTGCCGTCTGCTTTTCTTCTGCAAACAACTTCAAGCCCGTTTCCATAACGTGCGCATGGAAGAACTGTCATAGTTACGTTTTCGCCGTCGGCTTCAACGAAGTGAGTTTTAATGCCTGCGGCATTCATTTTTTCAAAGAAATATTTGCTCATTAAGAGCCCTGCTTTGCCGATTCCGGCAATTTGAAGACCAACAGTATTTGCGCCTGGGTCAAAAACTCCGTCGGTTCCTGTTACATCGTCTTTAAATTTAAGCATGTAATTACCATTTTGAAGTTTGTAAACATCTTTTGTTTTTCCCTTGTAAACTAAGTCCATTGTTGTTCTCCTTTATTTAAAATAATTTATGCCATTTTTAAAGAGTGTAGTTTGATAGTTTGCTGGAACGTTTTTATATAAACTATCTCCACTACGCTCTGTATGACCCATTTTGCCGAAAATTCTGCCATCCGGGGAGGTAATGCCCTCTATAGCGTACATTGCGCCGTTAGGGTTAAAGTCTGCGTCCATTGTGGGTTTCCCATCCAAGTCCACATATTGGGTTGTGATTTGCCCGTTTTCTGCAAGGTTTTTTACAGTTGCTTCGCTTGCAACAAAACGGCCTTCACCGTGGGAAACAGCTACAGTAAACACGTCTCCCGGTTTTGTATCCCAAAGCCAAGGGGATTTATTGGAACAAATTCTCGTATGCACAAGCCTTGACTGATGCCTGCCTATTTGGTTATAAGTAAGAGTTGGGCATGTTTCGTCTGTTTCTGTAATTTTACCGAAAGGAACGAGCCCAAGCTTGATTAAAGCTTGAAAACCGTTACAAATACCAATAATAAGCCCGTTACGTTTTTCCAGAAGCTCTGTAACGGCTTCGCTTACTGCAGGGTTTCTGAAAAACGCCGTTATAAATTTGCCTGAACCGTCTGGTTCGTCTCCGCCGGAAAAACCTCCGGGCAAAGCAATAATTTGGCTGCTGTTAATAAGCTGAGTCAGCTTTTTAACAGAGTATTCAACGTCATCAGCAGTTAAATTCCTTAAAACAAGAATTTCGGCTTTACCTCCAACCGTTTCAAACGCTTTTTTTGTATCATATTCGCAGTTTGTTCCGGGGAAAACAGGTATAAGTACTTTAGGTTGTGCAATTCCGGCTTTTGGCGGTTTAATGAATGCGCTTGAATCTAGTGCAAATTCAAAAGCGTCCACTTTACCTTCACTTTTGGTCTTACATGGAAATACAGACTCCAGCTTTCCGTTATAAGCCTCTTTAAGCTGATTTACGCTTATTTTCTCATCTGTATGAACAATTATACAGTCGTTTAAAGTTTTACCCATTAACTCACCGTCAATTGTATCCTCGGTAAGTTCAAGCAAAATTCCGCCGTAATTATAGTCATACATAGAGGCTTTATCAACTATTTTGCTAAATTCAAAGCCTATATCATTACCTAAGGACATTTTAAATATGCCCTCGGCAATGCCTCCAATGCCAACAGCCCAAGAAGAAACGGCTATTTTTTTCTTTATAAGCTCCTCAACTCTTTCATAACACTTTAGAGCAGAGTTTCTGTCAATAAGCCCGTAGCTTGTTTTTTTCGGGGCGAAAAGTTTAACAACGTTACCGGCTTTTTTAAATTCCGGTGAAATTATGTTATCAACATTACCAGGAGCTACGGCAAAGGAAATTAAAGTGGGTGGAACATCTATTTGTTCAAAGCTTCCGCTCATAGAGTCTTTTCCGCCGATTGCGGCGGTTTCAAGCTCTATTTGTGCTTTAAGCGCACCTAAAAGAGCGGAAAACGGTTTACCCCACCGCTTTGCCTCGTTTCTAAGCCTTTCAAAATATTCCTGAAATGACAGATAAATATCTTTTCTGCTTGCTCCTGCCGCAATAATTTTCGCAACGGATTCGTAAACGGCGTAATACGCCCCATAAAATGGGTCTTCAGATAAATAAGGGTCAAACCCAACGCTCATAACAGAGCAAGTTTTTGTTTCCCCGTCTAAAACAGGTATTTTTGCGCACATAGATTGAGTAGGGGTAGATTGGTTTTTGCCGCCATAGGGCATAACAACTGTTGCCGACCCAATTGTAGAGTCGAACCTCTCCACAAGCCCTCTTTGAGAGCAAATGTTTAAGTCTTCTACAAGTTTTTCCATGTCTTTCAAACAGTTTCCCTTAAAATATTTCTTTTTAAGGGTTTGCCTGCCGATTTTAACGTTTGCATATTTTTGCGCACCGTTGGAATTAAGGAAGTCTCTGCTTATGTCAACAAGAAGCTTGTCTCTCCAAAGCATTTGCAGCCTTTTTTTATCGGTAACCTCTGCAACAATGATTGCCTCAAGGTTTTCTTCCGAAGCATATTCAATGAACTTTTCTGCGTCCGACTTATTTACAACAACAGCCATTCTTTCCTGTGATTCTGAAATAGCAAGCTCTGTTCCGTTAAGCCCGTCATATTTCTTTAAAACTTTATCAAGGTTAATGATTAAGCCATCCGCAAGCTCGCCTATAGCAACGGAAACCCCTCCTGCGCCAAAGTCGTTGCACCTCTTTATCATTGTGCTAACTTTTTTGTTTCTGAAAAGCCTTTGAATCTTTCTTTCTTCCGGCGCATTTCCTTTTTGAACTTCTGCGCCGCAAGATTCAAGAGACGAAACGCTGTGGGACTTGGACGAACCAGTAGCCCCACCGCAGCCGTCCCTCCCTGTTCTGCCGCCTAAAAGAATAACGGCATCTCCGGGCTGAGGTCTTTCTCTTATTATATTTTCAGCCGGAGCTGCCCCTAAAACAGCTCCAACCTCCATGCGTTTCGCACGGTATCCCTCGTGATATATCTCTTTAACATGACCTGTGGAAAGACCGATTTGATTACCGTATGAAGAATAACCTGCCGCCGCAGTTGTAACAATTTTATGCTGGGGAAGCTTACCCTTTAATGTTTTTTCAGCGCTTTCCAACGGGTTAGCAGCACCTGTTACTCGCATAGCTTGATAAACATAACTTCTACCAGAGAGAGGGTCTCTAATAGCTCCGCCAATACACGTCGCCGCACCGCCAAAGGGCTCAATCTCCGTAGGATGATTATGTGTTTCATTTTTGAACATTAAAAGCCAAGGCTCAATTTTTCCGTTAACATCGGCTTCAATTTTTATAGAGCAAGCGTTAATTTCCTCGGATTCATCCAAGTTTTTTAATAACCCACGCTTTTTCAAATATTTTGCGCCAATAGTTGCTACATCCATAAGTGTTGTAAATCTTTTATTATCCGGATAAAGCTCTTTTTTATGTTCAAGGTACTCTTTGTATGCAATATCAATTACAGGCTCTTCTATGGAAACATTTTCAATAACAGTTAAAAACGTTGTATGTCGGCAATGATCCGACCAATATGTATCAAGCACTTTTATTTCTGTCATTGTTGGGTTTCTGTTTTCCGAACGGAAATAGTTTTGCAGGCACAAAAGGTCCGCAAGGTCCATTGCCAAGGAGTTTTCTGCCGCAAACGCCGCAAGACCGGTGCTTTCAAGAGAAAGCCAGCCGGAAATTGGTAAAATATCTTCAGGAACGTTCATATCCATTTCAAGAGTTGTTTTTTGTTCAAGGGAAGCTTCTCTTGATTCTACCGGGTTAATTAAATGTTTTTTAATAACGGATAATTCTGCATTAGATAAATTACCATAAAGCATATAAACTTTAGCAGACATAACTTTAGGGCGATCAATTTTTGCTACAATTTGAATACATTGAGCCGCAGAGTCCGCTCGTTGGTCATATTGCCCTGGTAGAAGTTCTACAGCAAAGATATTGCCCCCACCGTTTTCTAAATCAAAATAGCAATTGTCAACTTGTGGTTCTGAAAACACTGTTTTTATAGCATCTTTAAATACGTTTTCAGAAATTCCCTCAACGTCATATCTATTTATTATCCTTAAATCTTCTAAACTAGATATTTTAAGGAAATCTTTAATTTCATGTTTTTTTTCATTAGCTTCAATCGCAAATTCAGTCTTTTTTTCAACATAAACTCTATAGACTGCCATCACCCGCCGCCCTTTCTCCAATATCCTTACGGTAAAACCCATTTTTAAAGCTGATTTTAGAAGCACCTTCATATGCCAAAGTTCTAGCCTCTGATAGGCTATCCCCTTTAGCGGTAATACCTAAAACACGTCCCCCAGAATTAATTAGAACTTCATCTTTTAATACTGTTCCGCTGTGATAAATAAAAAGATTTTGTTCATCAGGGAAAATACCATTGATTTTATGCCCTGTATCCGGCTTTTTTGGGTAACCGCCGGAGGCCATTATAACACAGCAAGTATGCTTGTTTTCAAACTCAATGTTAATTTGGTCTAGGCTGCCTTCCGTAACTGCACGCATAATTTCAAATAAATCTGTTTTCAGAAGCGGTAAAACAACTTGAGTTTCTGGGTCTCCGAAGCGGCAGTTATATTCTATAACGTAAGGACCATTTTCTGTTAGCATAAGACCAAAGTATAAACACCCTTTAAAAGGGCAACCCTCTTTTTTCATTGCTTTTATAGTCGGTATAAATATTTCATCCATACAAATTTTAGCTGTTTCTTCATTATAATAGGGGTTAGGAGCTATAGTCCCCATGCCGCCTGTGTTTGGTCCTGTATCTCCGTCATAAGCACGCTTATGGTCCATTGAAGAAACCATTGGCACAATTGTTTCACCGTCTGTAAACGCAAGCACACTAACTTCCGGACCTGTAAGAAATTCTTCAACTACAATCCTGCTTCCGCTTTCTCCGAACATGCGCTCGCACATTATATGGTAAACTGCTTCTTTGGCTTCTTCAAAGCTTTGCGCAATAAAAACCCCTTTACCAAGGGCTAAGCCGTCGGCTTTAATAACCTGTGGATACTGGCTGTTTTTTAAATATTCCAATGCTTCATCCGACTCGGTAAACTCATGAAAAGCGGCTGTTTTAATACCATACTTTTTCATTAAGTTTTTAGCAAAGCTTTTGCTTCCCTCGATTTTTGCAGCCTCCATATCCGGGCCAAAGCAGGGTATTCCGGCTTCCAAAAGGGCATCTACCATGCCTAGCACTAAAGGGTCATCCGGGGCTACAACAACATAACCGATATCGTTTTTTGTACTAAATTCAACAACAGATACAATATCTGCAGCATTTATTCCAGTGCACTCTGCAAGCGCTGAAATACCGCCATTACCAGGACAAGCGTAAATTTTTGTTACATCTTTGCTTTCGCTTAACTTTTTTATTATCGCATGTTCCCGTCCGCCGCCGCCAACTACTAAAACCCGCATAATAACCCTCCTATAGCAAGCATATTCCTATAATATTTTTTCGTCGCAAAGCATCTCAAGTGCATTTGGCAGGAGCACCCACTCCGCCTCTGTCATAACTCTTCTTTGAAGGCTTTCCGGTGTATCTTCCGGTAAAACCTCTACGCTTTTTTGCAAAATTATTTTACCACCGTCACAAACTTCAGAAACAAAATGCACTGTTGCCCCGGTTATTTTTACACCGTATGAAAGTGCGGCTTTATGCACTTTAAGTCCGTAAAAACCTTCTCCGCAAAATGACGGTATAAGTGACGGATGAACGTTTATTATTTTTTGCGGATAACACGAAATTACATTTTCCCCCAAAACATGCATAAATCCTGCAAGCACAACTATATCTATGTTATGTTTTTTCAAAGACTCTAATATTGCATTGTCGAAGTTTTCCCTTATATTATAATCTTTCCTGTCGATTATTTCCGAGGGAATGCCAGCATTTTCCGCCCTTTTAATGGCATAAGCGTTTTCGCTACTGGAAATTACAAGAGATAACCTGCCGTTTGCAATTCTCCCTGCTGTTTTGGCATCAATAATCGCTTGCAAGTTTGTGCCGCCACCAGATACTAAAACGGCTATATCTAACATATTATTACACCTTCGCCGCCCTCTGTAACTTCACCAATAACATAAGCGCCCTCGCTTTTAAGTACGTCAAGACTAGTCTGTGCATCTTCTTTACTTACCGTTATGCACATACCTACACCCATGTTAAACGTATTAAACATATCCCTTTCGGGTATTTGCCCTTTTTGCATTATAATTTGGAATATGGACGGGATTCTTAATGATTTTCTATCAATTCTAGCGGTTTTGCCCTCCGGCAATGAGCGCGGAATATTTTCGTAAAAACCGCCGCCTGTTATGTGAGAAACAGCTTTAATGTTAACTTCCTGCATTAAAGAAAGCAGTGGGGAAACATAGATTTTTGTAGGTGTTAGAAGGGCTTCCCCGAGAGTTTGTGAAAGCTCTGAAATGTATGTGTTTAAATCTTTATTTTCCACATCAAACACTTTTCTAACTAAAGAAAAACCATTTGAGTGAATTCCGCTTGATGGCAAGGCTATTAAAACATCGCCTGCTTTAATAGTATCGTTTTTTAATATTTTCTCTTTATCAACTACCCCAACACTAAAGCCTGCAAGGTCATATTCGTTTTCAGCGTAAAAGCCCGGCATTTCTGCCGTTTCTCCGCCGATAAGGGCGCAGCCTGCCATAACACAGCCATCTGCAATGCCGGAAACAATTTGGGCAATTTTCTCCGGGACATTTTTGCCCGTTGCTATATAATCAAGGAAAAATAAAGGCTTTGCACCGCAGCAAATTATATCGTTTACGCACATTGCTACACAATCTATTCCAACAGTGTCATGTTTATCCAGCAAAAACGCAAGCTTTAGCTTTGTGCCCACGCCGTCTGTTCCGGATACTAATACCGGGCGGCTTATACCTGTTAGATCAAGCTCGAAAAGACCGCCGAAGCCGCCAATTCCAGATATTACTGATGAATTCATAGTTTTTGCAATATGTGTTTTCATAAGTTCTACGGCTCTGTACCCTGCCGTAACGTCTACTCCCGAGGCTTTGTAGCTGTCGCTGTAGCTTTTCATTATCATCTTTCTCCCAGGTTTTATTTTATACTCCCAGTTAAGGAGTATAGTAATTTATTCCTTGCCGTTCCAGCAATATGTGCAAAGCTTGCACTTATCTATTCCCACGGCGTTTAATGTATCTTCAAGTTCATGGAAGCGTAGACTTGTAAAACCAAGCCTTTTGCAAATTTCATCAACCATTTTTTTATGTCTTAAAGAAGAGCTTTCGGCGTATTCATTTAAAATATCATCGCTTACTTCCCCGTTTTCCAAGTCGTGTATAACACGCCTTGTAATCAAGTCCATCTCATTTTTGCTTCGAGAAAAATTCAAATATTTGCAACCGAACATAATAGGAGGGCAGGAAGTTCTTACATGCACCTCTTTTGCGCCGTTTTCGTAAAGATAATTAACGGTTTCAAAAAGTTGAGTACCTCTAACAATTGAGTCGTCAATAAGAACTATTTTTTTGTCTCTAATAATTTCTAAAATAGGAATTAGTTTCATTCTGGCAATTAAATTTCTTGCCTTTTGGTTTTGTGGCATAAAACTTCTTGGCCATGTCGGAGTATATTTTATAAAAGGTCTTGCAAATGGAATTCCCGAATAATTAGCATATCCAATAGCGTGCGCTGTTCCGCTGTCCGGCACTCCAGCAACGCAGTCTGCCAAAATGCCTTTGTCTTTTTCGGCAAGGCTTTCCCCGGTTCTGTACCGCATTTGCTCAACGTTTACGCCCTCATATGTAGATGTTGTGTAGCCGTAATATGACCACATAAAAGTACACATTTTCATTTCATTTCCTGGAGGAACAAGAGTTTTTATGTTTTTACTGTCAAAAAACACTATCTCCCCAGGGCCAAGTTCTTTTTCAAATTTATATCCAAGATTTAAAAAAGCAAAGGATTCCGAAGAAGCGCACACTGCCCCATCTTTTTTGCCTAAGACCAGCGGTGTTCTGCCTCTTTTATCCCTTGCCGCATATATTCCATCAGGTGTGAGGATTAACATTGTGACAGAACCCTCTATTTTTTGTTGTGCGAGCTCGATTCCCTCAGTTATGCTTTCACCTCTAGAAACAAGAGCCGCAACAAGCTCTGTATTGTTAATTTCTCCGCCGCTCATTGCCATAAACTGGGTTTGTCCGTCTTTTAAAATCTCGTCAATAAGCTTTTGCTTGTTGTTAATTCTGCCTACTGTTGTAATGGCAAAATCTATAAGCCTATTACGCACGGTAAGAGGCTGTGGTTCGCCGTCGCTTATACTGCCGATTCCGGCGTTTCCGCTCATTTCAGATATGTCCTTTTCAAATTTTGTGCGAAAGGGAGTGTTCTCAATATTATGTATGGCTCTGTTAAAGCCGCCCGAACCAAAAACAACCATTCCGCCGCGTCTCGTCCCGAGGTGTGAATGGTAGTCCGTTCCGAAAAATAAGTCCATTACGCAATCTTCGTTAGAAGATAATCCAAACAATCCGCCCAAAGTCTGTCTCCTTTATTTTAAAGGGTGTTCTGGGTTCTTAGAGCCTGTCTAAAATCTCGCTTTTGGTGTGTTTTCGAGCAAATTTTCCGAAGTGCAAGGAAGCGGTGAACGTTCATACTTTAAGAAGTATGGGCGTTTGCCGCTGACGCAGCAATTCGGAAAATTCGCCGAAAAGACGCCAAAATGGAGATTTTTGACAGGCTTCTATACATCAAAAAAATTATAACCACAGAACACCCTGATTTACAACGTTAATTATGCTGTGATAGTAGCTTGTCTTTTTCGATAACTTTTTCTCGCATGTCTGCTTTCATCTCTAAAAGCTTTTTAGTAAGGGCTTCATCGCCTACAGCTAAAATTTGTGCTGCTAAAATAGCCGCATTTTCTGACCCGTCTATAGCAACAGTGGCTACAGGAACGCCGGATGGCATTTGAACAGTTGCCAAAAGAGCGTCAAGCCCACCTAAAGAAGCGTTTACAGGAATACCTATAACCGGCAAAACAGTATGTGCCGCAATAACCCCTGCAAGATGCGCCGCTTTACCTGCCGCACAAATAATTGCGCCAAAGCCGTTTGCCCCTGCATTTTCAGCAAATTCAGAAGCTTCCTTTGGTGTTCTGTGTGCGCTCATAACATGCATTTCCGCAGCTATTCCAAACTGTTCAAGTTTTTTAGCCGCTGGCTTAACCGTATCAAGATCATTATAACTTCCCATAATTATAGCAACTTTTTTCATAAGTTATCCTCACACTCTCTAAAAATAATTTAGAGATAAACTTTTTATATCGTTTTAAAAATTTTATCACGTGACAATTTAATACGCAATATTTTTTTATTATATAGTTGAAATTCGTTTAAAGTGACTAAAAAAGTTAAATCATAAAATAATTTAATGTATACAATTTCTATTGTACTTCCGGCATAATATCCCTAAATACAACTGGTAAAACTTTCTTAAAACCTTTTAACATAATTGTGGCAATTTCCCTCATTTGAGGGTGAGATGAAACATGAGTTCTAAGCTTAAAAAAATGTCTCCATTCCCTTAAATTCATGGTTACAACAATTTCCGTTTTAAGGCTGTTTGGCAAAACACTTCGGCTTTCCTGAGCGGTTGCTCCTGCTTCAATAAGCTTTAAATATGTGTGCTCAATTTCTTTCATTGAATTTTCCCATAAAATATATTTAGGGTCATTCTCTTGCCAAAAACACGGCTTAATAACTGTAATTTCGCTTCCAAACTTATCGTTTGCATAATTGCAGTATCGTGTAGATTCCTGGCTATAACTTGCAATTCTGTGGCGCACAATTTCATGGGTTACGCCTCTGTCGCATATTATTTTAACTGTAATTTTCTCATGTTCTATAACAGATTCATGCCCACTTTTTATAATCGCCCCAACAAACTTTTCGGCGCTGGTCTCGCTCACTTTATCCTCGCTTTTATAGCAAACTCGCCCTGCCTGCTCAATTTTTTTAAGCATCTCTTCGCCGTTAATTTCATCTAAAAATTCAAAGCTTGGCTCAATTATTTTCATATCTATCACTCCTGGCATTAATATATCATAGCTTGTCTTTTTTTTCAACACAACCTTGAAATGGGTCATGCACTGTGCTAGAATTTAATAAAAGGGGGATGTTTTATG
>CAZJGG010000002.1:0-78942 GCA_964545475.1 uncultured Eubacteriales bacterium
GCAAAAACCGCCGTAAATTGTCGCTCATAACATGAGAATTGCTTCGCAATTAAGCTGCTAAAGCAGCTTTTCGACTTTGTCGAACTCACATATATTAATGTAAGTTTAATAAAAATTATAAAAAACATAATTTTTATTAAACTTTGATTATATTCCCGCAATTTGCGGCAAAAACCGCCGTAAATTGTCGCTCATAACATGAGAATTGCTTCGCAATTAAGCTGTTAAAGCAGCTTTTCGACTTTGTCGAACTCACGTTACATTATTACATAACCATGACAATTATTTGTTTTTGTTCCATTGGTATTACAGTATTTAATTTTTCATTTTGCCCACAATATTAATTGCACAACACATTTGTGCATGATTTTTTAAGGGAAACCGGAATGAGGGGGAGCAAAAATGAAGTTTAAACAAACATTAGTAGCTTCTGCGGTTGCGGCTTTAGTAGCCACAGGCTGTGCAAGCAACGTGCCTGAAAACAACCACGGAAACAGAAACGGTGAAAGATTAACAAATACAATGAACAGGTCATATAATACGGCAAACAGGGGATATAACGACGGCTATAAAAGTGACGGATATGGATACGGATATAACTATGATAGATATGATACCGGCAGAATGTCCAATACGGCAAACAAAAGTGTAAGAAATGGATATACAGGATATGGTACTGGCAGTAATGCATATTCAAGAAATTTAGGTACAACAGCAAACAGAGGTTATAAAACAGGTGTTACCAGCGGAAATTATAATACAGCCAGTAGAGCATACAATAATTCTAGCACCAAAAATAACAGCATGGGTGTAACAAATCGTAATGCAACAAGCGGTTATTACGGCAGCAGTGTAGCAAATACTGCAAATCGGTCAAATTATATTGGAACAAAAGTAAATTCATTAAAAAATACAGCAAACTCAACAATTCGTGACGGAGTAAACACACCTTATCAAACTAAATATGTAGGAGATATTAATACAACTACAAGAAATACTGCCGGTTCTCAAATGAACACATCTACAAACAGAGGCGCTCGTATGAGAAATACTGCTAATACAGGCAGAATGCAAGTAAGAAATACTGCTAACACAGGCAGAATGCATGTAAGAAATACTGCAAATGCAGGCAGCACTGTAAGCAATACAGCCAATACAACACGAGTAAAGAATACTGCTAAAGCTACACGTGTAAAAAACACAGCTAATGCAGGCAGTACCAGAGCAAAAAATACAACTAAAGTAACTCGTGTAAAAAATACAGCAAAAGCAACACATTTAAGAAATACAGCTAATACCGGTGCAGGTATGTCTACAAATGGTGTTAACAGAGTTCAATATAATCAAGCTCAAGCGAAAAGCGGTACAAATTTAAAGAATCAAGCAACTAATAAGCAAACAAATGTGAAATCTGTAAACACAAGAGGCAGACATTTATCAGCAACAGCTAATAAAGCATCAGTTACTAAAGCATCAGTTACTAAAGCAACAACAGGTACTAAAAAAGCTACAGTAAAACATTCACAAATAACAGCAAACAAAGCAGCAGTAAACAAGGTAGCTAGTCGTACTCGTACAGGAAAAAATATGAACGCAACAGCAAATAAAGCAGTTAGCAAAAATACTGTAACAAATAAAAATACTGCAATGCGCAGAAATGCTACAACTGCCAATAGAGCAGCAATGTATAGCAACGACACAGCGGTAAATACACCCGTTAAACAGGGGAATGTTGTTAACCAAGGTAGAGTAGTTAATCAAGGACAAACGGCAGTAACTAATCAAGGACAAGCAATTGGTCATGCAAAAGGCACTAGCTTACCGGGGATAACAAGTATTTACAGAGATAATACAACTACAGCTAATAATACAATAAATGCAGAAACAGGGTTTAACAAAAATGCAAATGTTGGTAGAATAACTTTAGATACAGCAGGAAATAAAACAGGTACAACAATGTAAGGTAGAGCAATTTGACAAAACATTAACAGGTATGGAGCAGGAACAGCAAACGATTCACCGCTGTTCCTGTGAACATAGCTGTTTATGTCTTTGCAAATAGCTATAGCAACACGGGGAGGGGATGAATTTCATTCCCTCCTTTTATATCAAAAAATAAAATTTTGACATAAAAAGAATTTAAGGGTATAATATATAATAGTTTTTTGTCGGAGGGATTTTTTTGAAAAGAAATATTTTAGCTTTTTTAGCCCTCATTTTTATTTTAAACAATAATTATGATATTTTTGCAACTAGTTATAACACAATTAGTACAGTTACAAGGCTTAATTTAACTAAAGGCAGAGTTAATGGGGAAAAGGTGGACTACATTCTTTATTTACCATCCTTATGGGCCAATTCTTTAACGGCTGAAAGAGAAAAAGTTAACGATAAAGGGCCGATTATAGAAAAGATTATATTTTATTATATACCGGAAGAAAAAAATGTTAAGCCTGTTTTTTTTATGAACTTTTATTTATATGATAAAAGAATGTTTAAAGAAACAAATAACATAATAAAACTTTTGGAAACAGATGATTATGTATTCGCAATTGAAGGAAGCTCTCAAAATAATTTAACAAATAAAACTGACAATGCAATATATGAGCGTTTGTTAGTTGAATTAACTGATTCCGAATATATTGCAAACTTTTTTAGGCTTCCAAGTAATCAAAGAATAATAGTAAGCAACACTGTATCTGTAAACGGCAAAAAATTAAAGGGAAGAAGCGTTAATTTAGACGGAACAGTTTATGTGCCTATAAGAGAAGTTTGCGAAGAGTTAGGGTACAAAATAAATTGGCTAGAAAACGATGAAGCCGTTTCCATAGCCAAAAATAATTTTTATTATTTACTGTTTTTAAACCCGCCGTCCTATTATCCAAATTACAAAGTAACTGTTATAAATGGCAAAGCATATGCGCCAACTATTTTTTATGTTCAACGTCTTAATGTTAATATTGAAATAGACGAAAATTATTGTGTTTATTTTAATAGCTAAATTATGAATTTTCATAAGATGTCATTAAAACTTTTATGGATACGGCAATTACCGGGCCGATAAAAAAGCCCCATCCACCGAAAAGTTTTAACCCAGCGTAAATTGACATTAAAGTTATAATAGGGTGCAATCCTATTTGTGAACTTAAAACCTTTGGTTCTAAAAATTGTCTTGTTAACAAATTAATTAAATATAAAATAAAAAGGTGGATGGCCATTTTGTAGTTTTGTGAAATTATGGATAGAATTGCCCAAGGCCATAAAACCACTCCGCTGCCGAAAACCGGCAGAGCATCAACTAGAGCTATTAAAAGTCCCATTAAAAGAGCGTAGGGGTAACCGCTTATTACAAGACCTAAAATGTTTATAATTGCCACAAAGCTCATAATAATGCCCTGAGCTTTTATATATCCGCCGAGTGCCCCGAAAAGTCCTCTTTTTAAAAGCCGAAATTGGTTTATAAAAATATGAGGGCTATATTTTATTATTGAATCTCTTATAAGTCGTTTATCCTTAATAAAGAAGAAGGATGCAATTATAAAAATAAGAATATTCATTAAAATATTAGGAATTTTTGAAACCATATAAAATGATTTATTTTTTACAGTGTTTCCCAAATTATTTGTTATAAAATCTGCTATCTGCGGGTTTATGTCATTAAAGTATACTTGAACTTCACCTGGGATGAAATTTGAATAATGTTGAAATTCAATTTTTATTTGTTCAATAGTAGCGGTTAACTCATCAAGATATATAGGAACAGATAACGAAAATGCTTGTAGTTCCTTTATTAGCTTTGAAACCAGGCCAACACCAATAAAATAAAATACAACCATAGATAAAGTAATGCATAAAAGAGCTGAAAGACCTCTGTTAATTTTTAGTTTTTTATTAATAAAATTTACTAAAGGTTCGGCAAAATATGAAAATAAAACTGCAACAAAAAAAGGTGCTATATACTTAAAGACATAAGTAAAAAACAAGTACGAACATATTAAAAAAATAAACGTAAAAATAATTTTATCAAGTTTTTCTTTATTTCTAATATAAAAATCGTACATAAAATCACCTTAAATCTTTTAATACCTTTATAAAACCCATAAATATTAAATCCGCAAGCTGCATAACAATGTTTAGCCTGGTATTTTGTAAAACAACAATATCTATCTTTCCAATATAATTTACAATACCAGATATAAAAATATGACCAACGCCAGGTAAACTTTTATTCATTGCTGCGCCCGGCTTTATATTACCCTTGCCAATCATAAGTGAACCGATGCTTTCAATTTTACCTAAAGAAGCATCAATAGCTATTACTAATCCGTTTTTGTGGAATTCATCGATGTATTTTATATATTCGTTTAAGTTGCCTGCATGAACAGGGTTTTCTAAAGACCCATATACATATACATTTTCGTGTGTAATGTCATAGTTTTTAAATTTATAACCAATAATTGGGCCTAAGCTATCTCCTGTAGCTCTGTCTGTGCCTATACATAAAATAACAATTTCATTTTTATCATTATGTTTTAGTTCTTGTTTTATTAAAGATTCAAGCGTTTCTGAAAAATTATCCAAAGCATTTGTGTCTGATGAATTTATATACGTTATTATAGCATTAAAATTACTTTGAAGCAAATAATCACCGTCCGCTAGATGTAATTTTTATTAGTTTTATTATTATATAAATGTTTGCTTATTTTATCCAATTACTTAATTACATTAATAGACAAACCAATGTCGATTAATGTAATAATTTTTTGATATGTTAAATGGTATTAATTACCATTTTCGATAAAAAATTTAACTATCTTGTGTTATTCTTTTAAAAAATATAGCATGTCCATAAAACTATTGTGGCGATTTTTATAATAAGCTATTTTAAAAAAGGAGGATAACAAAAGATGAGTGATTTTGCATTTCCGACGAATATAAAGCAAATTGGTTCAATCGGCGAAGGTTTCAGAGTTTACATTGAAGATTATGCTTGTTCATATTTACAACAATATGCGGAAGCGGGGGGATACGAAGAAAGACTTGCATTTTTGGTAGGGCGTTACATGGTTATAGACGGGCAAACCGTTTTGTTTATTAGTGGGCTTGTTCAAGGGTTACATACATATGCTGAAAAAGATATTTTGACTTTTTCAGACAAATCATGGCAACACGCTTCAAAAGAAATCAATAAATATTTTAAAGGGTTAGATATTGTAGGGTGGATGCAATCCCAGCCGGGGTATGGCACTCACCTAAATGCAAGTTACGAAAAAATGCACAAAAAGATGTTTCCGAATTTTAACCAGGTTTTGTTTGTTATAGACCCGGTTGAAAAGATAAATGCATTTTACATATTTGACGAAAAGAACGACGAACTTAAAGAATCATTGGGTTATTTCATTTATTATGATAAAAACAAGGGTATGCATGAGTATATGCTTGAAAACAAAATAGTAAAGATGAAAATGCGTCCGCTGCCGGAAATTCCTGAGGCTGCTAAGCCGATTATGGAAGAGCAGGATGATGACGATGATGATGAGAGGGAGTATAAAGGTCCGGTTATCCGCCGGAAAAGGGCATTTAATGATAAAATTAAAAAATTACCAATTGCTCAAAAAAGAATGGTAAATCTTTTAACAACTTTAAGCGCTTCTTTGTTTATAATATGCTTGCTAACAGTAACAGGGCTTGCAAGAAACAATGGGCGAATAACTTCTTTAGAACAACAGCTTACGGAATTAAACACCGCTTACAGAAATCTTATGGTCGAGGCTAATAAATCTAACACGGCAACGGTTTTTGCCAGCCAGGATTCGGCTCTAAATTCCATAGATATGTCTGCCGAGCCGGAAAGCCCTCAGGTAATTGTTGAAAACGGAAACGACCTTTTAAATGAAAACGCTCTTTCAGGCAATAACGCAGTTTCAAGCGATAACACCGTTATAAACGAAAATACTCTTGCGGTTTTAGAAAATAACTTAACTCCTGAAAGGGTTTTGCAAATGATGGCGGAGGAGGCAAGGGCAACGCCTGAACCTGCCACGACTCCGGCTCCAGTTATAACGCCGCCGCCGCCGGAGCCTACACCGGAACCGCCAAAAACTACAACAAGGGAAATACCGAAAAAATATACGGTTAAATCCGGAGACAGCCTTATCGGAATAAGCGTTAAGTTTTACGGCGATAAAAGTATGGTGGAGGAGATAATGCTTTTGAACAACCTAGAAGATGCCGACAAAATATATTTCGGTAAAGTTTTGTTATTACCTCAGTTAGCGGAATAACCACATGTGGAGATGATAATATATGACCGATGAAAGACATTATGAAACAATTGAAATGATTGCCGCAACGTTAGCCCATGAAGTTAAAAATCCTTTGTCTTTAATTCAGGCAAATATAGATTATATTGAACTGTGTGACGTTGAACACAAGTACTCCAACAATTACAGAATAATAAAGCAGGAACTTAAACGCACCAATGAAATGCTTGGGGGATTTATCGAACTTATAAATTTAGCTTATAATTATGACGAGGAAATGGCAATTTACGATATTGTTATGCAGGTTGCGGAAAATTACAAGCAGATAACAAACAAAATAATACTTTTCACTGTTTCATGCCGGAACAAAAACTTGTATATTAGAGGCAACGCTCAGCTTTTTACAATGGCTCTTTCAAATATTATCAAAAATTCAATTGAAGCTATAGAGGACAGTGGTGAAATAAAAATTAATATTGACACAGATGGTTCGGTTGCAATAATAAAAATTGAGGATACCGGCAGAGGGCTTTCCCCGGAGGTTATTGAGAAAATTAAAAACTCCCAAAGCTACTCTACGAAAACTTTCGGAAGCGGTATAGGAATAAACATTTGTAAACAAATATTAACCCAACATAACGGAACATATTCCATCGAAAACTGCGAAAACGGAGGGTGTGTTGTTACTATAGATGTTCCTCTTGCAAACGGATAGTTTACAAAATAAAAAACCGAAAAGTGATTTTAAAAGTCGCTTTCCGGTTTTTTTATTGTTAATTTTTGTACATATAAAAATTATATTGACAGATTATACATTTATACTTATAATGTTATATAATATTACATGTAATTTGCACAAAAAGTATGGAGTGGTGTAATATGATCCAACGTAACTCATCAAACGCCATGTATTTACAGCTTGTAGAGCTGATAAAACGGGAGATTTTGCAAAGAAAGTACATAGAGGATTCATGTATTGGAAAACATACTGAAATTGCAGAAAGATGGAAGGTTAGCTTAATAACCGTTAGAAAAGCTCTTAAAATACTGGAAGAAGAAGGCTATATTACAATTAAGCAAGGTAAAGGCACTTTTGTTAAGCCGGGCATATTAAAAAACGAGCTTAACAGACTTACCGGCACCACTCAAAACATTCTTAAAACAAACATAAAGCCGGATGTTAAAGTACTTAGTATTGAAAAAATAACAACCCCTGAAAGTTTTTCCCCGGAAATTAAAAGAGAAATGGGCGAAAAATGTATTTTAGCGGAAAGAATCCACTCTGTGGATGGAACGGTTATAAGCTTTGCACGCCTTTACCTGCCTATAGAATATGGAGAGCAATTGAGTAAGGAAGAATTGGAAAATTTTACGGTTTACCAACTGTATCAAAACAAGCTTGGTGTACAGCTAGGCAAAGGACGACAAAACATTAGAGCCGTACCATCAAATGTTATACTTGCCAATATGTTTGGCGTGGCGCAG
This sequence comes from uncultured Eubacteriales bacterium, assembly GCA_964545475.1. GTDB lineage: Bacteria > Bacillota > Clostridia > Lachnospirales > JAISER01 > CAZJGG01. The sequence continues at coordinate 7,749 of CAZJGG010000002.1, forward strand.
GGTACGCCGTTGTTGTTTATTGAAAGAGAGGCGTACAGCAAACAAAACCAGCTTATAGAAGTTATGGAGTTATATTACGACCATACCCAGTATACCTTTAGGGTTGAATTGGACTTAAGCGCTGAATAGAAATTAAAAATGGTAACCCAAGCATACGTGTATTGGATTATCTTTTTTAAAATAAAAAATAGTCTGCTATACTCCTTAACCATATAAAATAGTACTGAGTTGCGAGCAAATTTTGCTTGTGGCAAGGAAGAGACGACGCCGTGTGCTAGCGGCACACAAGAAGTTGATGACGCAGTTCACAAGTAAAATTCGCCGCAAGGCAGTGCTATTTTATGTGGTTAGGAGTATATATAGCAGCTAAACCATATTATATGAGGAGTGTGTTTATGAAGAAGTTAGTTAGTTTAGTAATGGCAGGAGCACTTTGCCTTTCCGTTTTAACAGCATGTGGCTCAAACGGCGAAAAGCCTGCCCAACAGCAACAACAAGAGCAAAGCGGCGAAACCAAAGGAGAGGCAAATGAGGCAGAAAGCACAAAAGTTAAAGATACTTTTATTGTTGCTACAAAAAGAGAACCTAAATCTTTAGTGCCTCATGGTTCAAACGATACAGGCACAAGCTTTGTTACAGCTCTTATTTACGATTCTTTACTTTCATTTGATAAAGACATGAACGTTATACCGTGTCTTGCAACAGATTGGGAGAAAAAAGATGACGTTACTTATGTTTTTAACCTTAGAGATGATGTTTATTTCCATAACGGAGAAAAACTTACAGCAGAAGACGTTAAATTTACATTTGAAAAAGCTGCTAAATCCCCGGCTACAATTGCTCAGCTTGGCATGATTGACCCGGAGAAAACAAACGTTGTAGACGAAAATACAATTGAAATTGTACTTAGCAAGCCTTTTCCTCCAATTCTTAACTCTCTTGCCCTTGAAATTGCAAGCATTGTTAACAAAAAAGCCTTTGAAGAAGGCAACTTCGAGGAAAGCCCAATCGGCACAGGTCCTTTTACATTTAAACAATGGGTTTCCGGCGACAGACTTGAACTTAACGGAAACAAAGAATATTGGGGCGAAAAAGCGGCAATTAACACACTTGTTTTACGCCTTATTCCTGAAGCAACAACAAGAGCTATTGAAATTGAAACTGGTGGCGTAGACATGGCTTTAGGTTTATCCGATAGTGATACAATTAACTTGAGAGAAAATCCTAATGTAAACATGTATACAGAAAACATTTTAAATACTTCATACATGTCATTTAACTGCTCTAAAGCACCTTTTGACAACGCTAAAGTGCGTGCGGCTATAACTTACGCTATAGACGCAAAAGCTGTTGCAGATGCGGCATCCTTTGGCTTGGCTGAACAATCGTTCTCTCCAATTGCGCCGGGAGTGTTCGGTTACTACAATCCGGGTCAAGTTTACGAATATAACCCAGAAAAAGCAAAAGAACTTTTGGCAGAAGCAGGCTTCCCAGACGGCTTTAAAACTACTTTAACTCAATCCGGCGACGACGCACAAGCAGAAATGATTCAAAACATGCTTGGTAAAGTTGGTATATCAGTTGAAATTAACTCTGTAGACTTTGCAAATTGGCTTGATGCTTTAGTTAACGGCAAACAAGAAATGTATCTTGGCGGCTGGACAGTTTCTACAGCAGATGCTGACGGCGGCTTAAACGAACCATTTAATTCTAAAAACCACGGCGACGGCGGCAACCGTTCTTTCTATACAAACACTGAACTTGACGAAATTTTAGAAGCTGCCGCAGTTGAGCTTGATACTGAAAAACGTCTTGAACTTTACAAAGAAGCTCAAACAATTATTGCTAACGATGCAGTTTATGTTAACCTAATGATTGGCCGTACTAATGTAGCAACTAAAAAAGAGGTTACAAACCTTGAGCTTATGCCAACACAAAACATTAAGCTTAACCTTATCAGATTTGAATAATTTTTAAAACCGTAGGGAACGACCCTCGTGTCATTCCGTTTTTCATAAGTGGAGTAGTCGTTCCCTACTTTTTTTTGAATTAGTTATGAAATGAACATATTTGCAACACTTTGACTAGGGTGATTAGATGATAAAATATATAGCAAAAAGGTTGCTTATGATGATTCCTGTTATTATAGGCGTAACCTTTATAGTATTTACTATTTTGCACTTTACCCCGGGGGATCCGGCTCGTACAATTTTAGGTGAGCTTGCCACAAAAGAAGAAGTGGACGCCCTTAGGGAGCAGCTTGGACTTAACAAAGGTTTTTTTGAGCAATATTTTAATTACATAAAAAATATAGTAATGCATTTGGATTTCGGCAACTCGTTTATAAACGGAAAGGATGTTTCAAAAGAGCTTTTTTCCCGTTTCCCAACTACGTTTTTGTTGGCATCGTTAAGCATGATTTTGGCTGCGGCTATAGGCATACCATCCGGAATTATTTCAGCCACAAAACAGTATTCCATTTTTGACAACTTCGTTACAGTGTTTTCCCTTGTAAGCTTAGCTATGCCAAGTTTTTGGCTTGGTCTTATGCTTATAATAGCTTTTTGTTTAAAACTTCATATTTTTCCGGCTTCCGGTTTTTATGGGCCGCAATATTGGGTTTTGCCTGTTATTACGGTAGGCACTGGTTGTGCTGCCGGTATAATGAGAACTACTCGTTCCAGTATGTTGGAAGTTGTTAGGCAGGACTACATACGAACCGCCAGAAGTAAAGGTCAAAAGGAAAATATAATAGTAAGAAAACACGCTTTAAGAAACGCTATTATTCCTGTTATTACAATTATGGGCTTACAGTTTGGACACCAATTGGCAGGAACGGTTGTTGTAGAATCTATTTTCGCTATACCGGGCTTAGGTAAGCTTTTGGTAGATTCCATTGCGGCAAAAGATTTGCCGATGATTCAAAGCGGCGTTTTATTTTTAGCCGTTGTTTTCAGTTTGGTAAACTTATTTGTAGACGTTATGTATGCATTTATTGATCCAAGAATACGTTCTCTTTACGTCAGAATAAAGCCAAAACAGATAAAGGCGGGTGAGACAAATGCATAATACAGAAACTTTCAAAAAGAAAAGCCTTTGGGCAGATGCATGGAAAAGACTTAGAAAAAACCGCATGGCTATGATTGGTCTTGGCATAATTACAATGTTTATTATTTTGGCTATTTTTGCAGATCAAATCGCCCCATATGGCTACGACGACCAAGACTTAAACAGACGATTTATGTTTCCTAATAAAGATTTTTGGTTTGGAACGGATATGTTTGGGCGCTGTATTTTAAGCCGTATTATTTACGGCGCTAGAATATCTTTACAAGTAGGCTTTGTAGCTGTTACCATATCCGGTTGTATCGGAGGAACTTTAGGCGCAATTGCTGGATACTATGGTAATACTGTAGACAATGTAATAATGCGCTTTTTAGATATAATTATGGCAATACCAAGTGTTTTACTTGCGATTATTATTGCAACCTCTCTTGGTTCGGGTCTTGGCAACCTTATGCTTGCTGTTGGTTTGGCTTCCGTGCCTAGTTATGCTCGTCTTGTACGTGCTTCCATACTTACAATAAAAGAACAGGAATTTGTAGAAGCCGCACGCCTTGTAGGATGTTCAGATGCAAGAATAATTTTCAGACATATGATACCAAATGTTATGGCTCCAATAATCGTACAGGTTACATTAAGCATGGCTTTAGCTATATTAAGCGCATCAACATTAAGCTTTATAGGGCTTGGCATAAAGCCGCCTACGCCTGAATGGGGCGCAATGCTTTCCGCAGGGCGTGCTTATATAAGGGATTACTGGCATGTTGTAACTTTCCCGGGGTTGGCAATAGTTACAGTAATTTTGGCGCTTAACCTTTTGGGTGACGGCTTAAGAGATGCGCTTGATCCAAGAATGAAGCGTTAGGCAGGTGTAGATAAATGGAAAAAGAACAGAACTTTCTCGAAATAACCAATTTAAAGGTAGAATACCATACAGACGATGTGACTGTTAAAGCCGTAAATGGTGTAGATTTAGTATTAAATAAAGGCGAAACATTAGGTCTTGTTGGAGAAACCGGGGCAGGGAAAACAACAACAGCTTTAAGTATGTTGTCATTACTTCCAGACCCACAGGGTAAAGTAACCAGCGGAAAAATCATGTTTGAGGGTAATAACGTTTTAGATATGTCTCTGACAGAGCTTAGAAAGCTTCGTGGCAACAAAATGTCTATGATATTCCAAGACCCAATGACTTCTTTAAACCCTATTATGACGGTAGGCGACCAAATTGCCGAAGTTGTAAAGCTTCACCAAAACGTTTCATTGGCTGAGGCTAACCGCAGAGCTATGGAAATGTTAGAGACAGTAGGAATTCCGGCAGAGCGTTTTTATGAATATCCTCATCAGTTTTCCGGCGGAATGAAGCAGAGAGTTGTTATAGCTATTGCTCTTGCTTGTAACCCGGGTTTGCTTATTGCAGACGAGCCTACAACGGCTCTTGACGTAACAATACAAGCCCAGGTTTTAGAGCTTATGAACAGGCTTAAGCAAGAATTTAATACCGCTCTTTTACTCATAACCCACGACCTTGGCATTGTTGCGGAAATGTGCGATAGAGTAATGATTATGTATTGCGGAGAAATTGTTGAATCCGGGACGATAAACGATGTATTTGAAAAACCCGGGCATCCATATACTTTAGGGCTTTTTGGTTCAATACCGGATATTGAAACTAATGTAACAAGGCTTAAACCTATTATGGGGCAAGTGCCTGATCCATCAAATTTACCCCCTGGATGTAAATTTGCAAACCGTTGCGGCGATTGCACGGATAGATGCATAAAAGAAGAGCCGGAAGCTTATGAAGTTTCGCCGGGGCATAAAGTGAAATGCTTTTTGGCGCAAAACGCCGGAGGTGACGTAAAATGAGCCAGCTTGAAGTTAAAAACCTGAAAAAATACTTTAAAACCCCGAGAGGAACTCTCCATGCGGTAGACGGTATAGACTTTAAAATAGAAAAAGGTCAGACACTTGGCATCGTTGGGGAGTCCGGCTGTGGTAAATCCACCCTTGGGCGTGTTGTTTTACATTTGCTTGAAAAAACCGAAGGTCAAATATACTTTGAGGGCGAAGATATTTCTAACATTAATAAAAAACAGCTTAAAGACATACGTAAAGATATGCAAATGATTTTTCAAGACCCTTTCTCTAGCTTAAACCCACGTATGACCGTATCTGAAATTATTGCAGAGCCTATGATTGTACATAAGACCATGGAAAACGGGCAGGGGGTTTTAAGAAGAGTTGCGGAGCTTATGGATATTGTAGGCTTAGCAAGACGCCTTGAAAACACATACCCTCACGAGCTGGACGGCGGAAGGAGACAACGTATCGGAGTAGCAAGAGCATTGGCTTTAAACCCTAAGTTTATTGTTTGCGACGAGCCAGTGTCCGCTTTGGACGTATCAATCCAAGCCCAAATACTGAATCTTATGATGGACTTGCAGGACGAACTTGGTCTTACTTATATTTTTATTACCCACGATTTATCAGTAGTTAAGCATATTTCCAATGAAATTGGCGTTATGTACCTTGGCAAAATGGTTGAAAAAACCACATCTGATAAGTTATTTAAGAAACAGTATCACCCTTATACAAAAGCACTTTTATCGGCCATTCCGTCGGTAAAATTAGATGCTAGACGTGAAAGAATAATACTTAAAGGGGAAATTTCATCTCCAATAAACCCGAAACCGGGTTGCCGCTTTGCTCCTCGCTGTTTATATGCGCAGAACAAATGCTTTAACGATTCCCCAGAATTTAGAATGATTGAAGACGGACACCAAGTTGCGTGCCACTTTGCGGAAAAGGTGAACTAAAGTCTTATGGTATATGATGCTCATGTTCACTTCGGAAACGGAGAAAAAATACGAAATATTATAAAAACCAGCGTGTTTTATGATGAATTTCCATGTTATCAAGGTGCGCAGCCAGATAAGATAGATAATTATGACAAGCTATTAAAGCAGAACGGCTTAGCCGGAGCTACGCTTATGCCTTTTGTTTTTAAAGAAAACGTGCCAAAAGAAGAAAATGCCGAACTTCTCCAATTTTGTGAAAGTAATGAAGGGTTTTACCCGTTTCTGCTTTTAGACGAAAAAGACGTTAATGCGGCGGAACAGCATAAAAACCAAATATATGGTGTAAAAGAGCACTTCATACAGACAGAAAGTGTTTTAACCAATGAAAAAGCCCAAATTTTTGATATTGTAAATAAGTACGGTATAACGTTTGTTATTCACTCAACAGGCGCACAGCGTATTGAGTACGTTTCAAGCATTTTAAAGCTGTTTCCCCACATAAAAATACAAATAGCCCACATGGGGCGGGGAAGCATAAACCAGCTGGATTTTATTTTTGAGGTAATGGCGGCTTTTAAGGGATATGACAATGTTTTTTATGACACTTCTACAATAAGGGATTGCAGAATATTAGAAAAATCCGTTAACTTAATTGGCCCTGAAAGAATTTTGTATGGCTCTGATTTTCCGTTTTCCATGGAAAACACAGAAGAAGATATAATAGAAAAACAAATAAGCCATGTGCTAAAATCAAAAATATCCGATGACGCAAAAGAACGTATATTAGGCGGAAATTTTAAAAATTTAATAGCAAAGCGAGATGTTTAATTTTGAAAGGTATAAAACTTAAAGAAATAACTCACAAGCAATGCAAACCTTTGCTTAACGAAGATGCTATAGTAGTTTTGCCAATTGGAGGCGGAGTTAAGGAGCACGGCTCACATTTGCCTCTTGGAACAGACTTTTTTGTTACAGATTTTATAGCAGAAAAAGTTGTGGAGCGCAACGAAGTTTTGCTCTTGCCAACGCTTCCTTACGCATACTTCCCGGCTTTTGTGGATTGGGAAGGCAGCGTTTCCATACAAGCAGACAACTTTATTGCTTATGTAAAAGACATAATATTAAGTTTTCAGAAATTCGGCGTAAAAAAGTTTTTAATAATTGACGGCGGTGTATCTACTCAACAGCCTCTTATAATACTATCCAGAACTTTGTTTAACGAATATGGCATACATGTAGCGTTAACAAACATTTTAGGATTAGGCAGAGAAGTTGAAAAAGAAATTTGCCAGCAAAAGCAAGGCGGCCACGGTGACGAAACCGAGACAAGCTGTATGCTTCATATTAATGAAAAATTAGTAAAAATGGAAGAGACCTGCGAAGAATACACTACACCTGCTCCGGGATGCTCTGTTAACGGTATTTTAAAAGTTTATATGCCCGGTAAAATGGACACGAAAAGCGGAATTAACGGTAACAGTACCCTTGCCACTAAAGAAAAAGGCGAAAAAGTTTTAAATGCAATGATAGATGATATTTGCAATTTTTTAGACAATTTTCGCAATTTTAGGGGAAATAATTAATGACTAATAAAAATTACTTGGACTATTATGCTTATAAATCCCAAAATGGGGAGCAAATTAAGTTTGTCAGCGGCGATGGAGCGGCTTTAACAGATGAAAGAGGCTGTACTTATATAGATTTAGATGAAATTATTAATATTTTAGGGCAAAATAATCAAGAATTTAATAATCGGATTATGAGCGTATTGACCGGGCCGGATATGGCGAAAGGGGGCGTCCACCCTCAAAAGGAAGCTCTTATTCAAAGCTTATTAGAAATAACAGAAGACAAGTTTAATAAAATGTTTTTTGCTTCCAGCGCCAGCGAATCTGTGGAATCAGCAATAAAACTGGCGAAGAAAGCTACCGGAAGAACAGAAATATTATGTTTTTGGAACAGCGTTCACGGTCGTACTTATGTTAGTTCGTCTGTTTCTGGCAAAAAAAACAGAAAAAACGGTTATGGTCCGTTAGCAGCAGGGGTTGTGTACAGTCCATACCCAAAATGTATATGCTGTATACATAATCTTTGCTCGGAAAACTGCGGTTTTAAATGTATTGAGCATTTGGACAGAATTGTAGACAATGAATCTGCTGATGATATTGCGGCATTAATTATTGAACCCATACAAACATTTGAAGGAAACTGCCCACCGGAGGGTTATTTAAAAAGGTTATTTGAATGGGCTAAGGCAAAAGACATTTTGGTTATCTTTGACGAAGTGCAAAGCGGCATAGGCCGCACAGGGAAAATGTTTCGGTATATGCATGAAGAAATTACGCCGGATATTCTTTTGACGGGTAAAGGCCTTGGCAACGGCATACATATATCTGCTCTTTTGTTTAACGAAGGGATTGTGCCTGAAAAGGATTTAAGAATACTTGCCGGAGGCAGCGGAGATAACGAAGTTTCGTGCGCCGCAGCGGCGGCAGTGCTATCTTATGTTAAAAAGCCAGAGACTATTGAGAGAATAGCAAAAATCGGGCAAATGCTTAAGACTGCTGTTAATGGAGTTAAAGAAAAATACGGCTTTATTGAACAAGTGCGTGGCGACGGTTTGATGATTGCCATTGAATTTACAACAGAAGAAATTTGCAATAAAATACTTCAAGTTTTAATAGATAATAAATTTATAATTATGGCTGTTAACAAAACACTTATTTTTAAACCACCGTTGGTTTTGACAGAAGTACAGGCGCAAAGTTTTATTAGCACTTTGTTAAAATCTTTTGATGAAGTTTCTTTGTAAAGCTATAATACAAAAATAAGGGTGTGTCTTTAAAGACGCACCCTTATTTTTGCCATAATTCTTTTGCACAATGCCATTTGGAACTCGGAACGTTCCCTACAAATCTATTTTAAAAATGACATAATGGAACATAAGAATGCAATATTGTAGGGAGCGCATTGTATGCGTTCCGCAGGCTGACAACAGTCCTTGTCGGAAGCCTGAGGCCATTTTTTATTTAAACATATTCTCGTATAATTCTATTTTTTTATAAACCTGTGATTTTTCCGGTCCGCCGTCAACGCCTCTTGCGTCAACGCAAGCTTCAATGGAAATTCTGTCGTAAACAGTTTCATCAAAGACTTCAGAAGCGGCTTTAAGCTCTTCTAAAGTAAGCTGTTCAAGGCTTTTTTTGTTTTCAATGCAGTATAAAACAAGTTTGCCGATAACTTCGTGGGCATCTCTAAATGGGACGCCTTTTTTTACAAGCCAGTCTGCTGCATCTGTAGCGTTAACAAAGCCGTCGCCGCAAGCTTTGCGCATATTTGGCTTGTTTACGCTCATTGTGTCAAGCATTCCGCAAAATACAGGCAAACACATTTTAACAGTGTCTACTGCATCAAAAACCGATTCTTTATCCTCTTGCATGTCTTTGTTATATGCAAGGGGTAACCCCTTCATAACGGTTAAAAGCCCAAATAACGAGCCGTAAACACGCCCTGTTTTACCACGAATAAGCTCTGCCATATCCGGGTTCTTTTTTTGGGGCATAATGCTTGAGCCTGTAGAATAAGAGTCGTCAAGGTCAATAAATTTAAATTCGTAGCTGCTCCATAAAATAATTTCTTCACAAAAGCGGCTTAAATGCATCATAAGTATGGACAAAACGCTTAAAAGTTCTATGCAAAAATCTCTGTCAGAAACGGCATCCATAGAGTTTCTCGTAATGTTTTCAAAGCCTAAAGCTTCGGCAACAAAATTACGGTCTATATTATATGTATTTCCGGCAAGAGCTCCTGCGCCCAAAGGCATATAATCTGTTCTTTTTGCCGCATCAGAAAGCCTTTCAGAGTCTCTTAAAAGCATTTCAAAATAAGCAAGTAAGTGGTGAGCAAAATTAATAGGCTGAGCCCGTTGCAAATGTGTATACCCGGGTAATACAGTGTCTACATTTTCCTTTGCAATACGTAATATTACATGCTGCAATTTAGCAATCATTTCCTTTATTTCGGAAATTTCTGCTTTTACAAACATACGCATGTCTAGGGCAACTTGGTCGTTGCGGCTTCTGCCTGTATGAAGCATTTTGCCGGCCTCACCGATTCTGCTGATTAAGATAGTTTCGATATTCATATGAATATCTTCGGCTTTTTCGTCAAAGGTAAGTTTGCCGTTTTTATAATCATCTAAAATTTCATTTAAAGTTTTTTCTATAAGCTTTGCGCTTTCAAGGGGAATAATTTCTTGCTTGCCAAGCATTTTTACATGAGCGATACTGCCTAATATATCATATTCCGCAAGCCTTTTGTCAAATGTAACGGAAGAATGGAAATGATCCGTCAATTCGTCTGTTGCTTTAACAAATCTACCGCCCCAAAGCTTCATTATTTTTGCTCCTTTATGCTCATTTCCATAAGAGCTCTGTGTTTAAGAGATAAGCCGAAAAGGTTAATAAAGCCCTCTGCATCGTAATGGTTAAATAATTCCCCAGTTGTAAAGCTTGCCAATGATTCGTTATATAAAGAATAGATTGAAGAGCTTCCGGCGGAAATTATATTGCCTTTATAAAGCTTAAGTTTAACAGTACCAGTTACATTTTCTTGTGTTTTGTCAATAAATGCAGACAATGCTTCTCTTAACGGTGTAAACCATTCTCCGGAATAAATAAGCTCTGCAAGTTTTGTTCCAACAATTTCTTTAAAAGATGTTGTTTGTTTATCTAAACATAAATATTCAAGCTCCCTGTGAGCATAATATAAAATTGAGCCACCTGGTGTTTCATAAACACCACGAGATTTCATACCAACAACACGGTTTTCAACTAAATCTGTAATACCAATGCCGTTAGCTCCGCCAACTTCGTTTAATTTATCCATTAAATCTACAGGATTTATAACTTCTCCGTTATACTTAACAGGAATGCCTTTTTCAAATGTAAGTTCAATGTATGTAGGTTTGTCCGGTGCTTTTTCTGGTGTAACAGAAAGCTGTAAAAGTTTTTCAAAGTTTGGTTCTGTGTCCGGCTTTTCAAGCTCAAGCCCTTCATGGCTTAAATGCCATAAGTTTCTGTCACGGCTGTAGCTATCTTCTTTTTGCATAGGCACTTCAATGCCTCTTTTTTCCAAATATGCAATTTCTTCTTCACGAGAGGAAATATCCCAAGTACGCCAAGGCGCAATTATTTTAAGCTGGGGCGCAATTGCCTTAATAGCAAGCTCAAAACGGATTTGGTCATTTCCTTTACCCGTTGCTCCGTGGCAAATAGCCGTTGCGTTTTCTTTAAGTGCAATATCAACCAATACTTTACCAATCAGAGGTCGGGCAATAGCAGTTCCGAGTAAATACTTGTCTTCATAAACAGTACCGCTTTTTAACATTGGATAAATATAATCCGTAAGTAATTCCTCTCGCACATCTAAAATATAACATTTAGAAGCGCCAGTTTTTTTAGCTTTTTCTTCAAGGCCGTCTGTTTCAGAACCCTGACCTACGTCTACGCAAACGCATATAATTTCGCAATTTGGATATTGCTCTTTAAGCCAAGGAATGATTACGGTTGTGTCCAAGCCGCCTGAGTAGGCTAAAACAATTTTCTCATTATCTGTTATTTTTCCCATTTCTTATTCCTCCTGATTTTGGTTGTAGCTAATAATTATACATGATTAGTTGAAATTAGCAAGTGGTTAAGATAGAAAAAATACAAGTGGCAAATTAGACATTTACGTCAATATTATTTTTAGAATACATATAATGTAAAGATTTTTGTTAACATCAACTATTTTGTTGTTTTATGATAATTTTTTTTGTTGAAAGTTAACAATTTACTATGCTGAACTGTATAGATAACACACATGTGCGGAATGTATAAAATAATGATGAAACCCACTTGCATATTTATAAATAAAAATGTATAATATGAAAAAAATTTCGGGAGGTTAGCATGATAAATGTAGGAATAATCGGTGCGACAGGCTATGGGGGCGGCGAACTGGTACGAATTTTGTCAGCTCACCCCATGGTTAAAATCAAGCACATAACAAGCCAAAGCTACATAAACAAGCCGTTTTACGAGACATTTGGGAACTTTTTAAACGTTAATGACATTGTGTGCGAAGAAGAAAATCTTGAAAAAATGGCGGAAGACTGTGATTGCATTTTTATTGCCTTACCACATGGCGTTGCAAGCCGAAAAGTTAACGCTGAAATACTTAACAAAGTTAAAATTATTGATTTTGGGGCGGATTTTCGGCTTAAAGACGTAGATATTTACGAAAAGTGGTACGGCGTAGAACATGGCGCAAAAGAGCTTTTGGTCGAGGCTGTTTACGGTCTTAGTGAGCTTAACCGGGATAATATTAAAAATGCCAGATTAATCGCCAATCCTGGGTGCTACACAACATGCTCTATTTTATGCCTTCACCCTCTTCTTGCGGAAGGGCTTATAGAGAAAGACGGCATTATTATTGATGCAAAGTCCGGGGTTTCCGGTGCTGGGCGAGGTCTTGACTTAGGAGTACATTTTAACGAGGTTAACGAATCCATTAAACCGTATAAAGTTGCCGGGCACAGACACACGCCGGAAATTGAAGAGCAACTTTCATATGCCTTAAACGACGGAAATAGTATTACACTTAGCTTTACTCCGCATTTAATCCCTATGAACAGAGGGGTTATGACCACATGTTATGCCAGACCGAAAAAAGGGGTTAATTACGCCCAAATTAAACAAGCCTTTGAAAACTTCTACAAAGATGAACTTTTTATAAGAATGACACGACAAGGAACATTTCCGGAAACGAAATGGGTTAAAGCATCAAATTTTTGCGATATTGGCTTTACTCTTGATGAACGTACAAACAACTTAGTAATTGTTGGCGCTCTTGACAACCTTGTTAAAGGTGCGGCAGGCCAGGCAGTGCAAAACATGAACATTACATTTTGCTTAAACGAAAAAACAGGTTTAAATTATGTTCCTATTTTCCCTTGCTAGAGCTGTTTTTGCAAATAGCTATAATGTCCGTATTTGTAGAGATAACACACGTTATAAAAAAATCGGAGGCTAAAGATGAACGATATATATAACTATACATTTCCAAAAGGCTTTTATGCTGCTGGCGGCTTTTGCGGTATAAAAAGGCAAAAAAAGGATATTTCACTTATAAAAACAGAAAAAAAAGCTGTTGCCGCAGGCTGTTTTACAACAAATAAAGTTAAAGCTGCGCCTGTTGTTTATGATATGGAAGTTTTAGACAAAAAAGGCGAAATAGCAGGAATTGTAATTAACAGCGGCAATGCAAATGCCTGCACAGGCGAGCAGGGGCTTATTGACACTAAAAAAATGGCAGAGCAATACGCAAGCCAATTGGGAGCAAGGGCTGATGAAGTGCTTATATGCTCAACAGGAGTTATCGGCGTAAATTTGCCTATGGAAAAAATTATGTCAGGCATTACGGACTTTTCAAAAGCATTGGACATTACCCCGGAAAGCTTTAAAAACGCCGCAGAAGCTATAATGACTACAGACACTTTTATGAAAACTGTAAATGTTTCTGTTGAAATAGGCGGCAAGGAAGTAAATATTTTTGGCATGGCAAAAGGCTCGGGGATGATTCACCCTAATATGGCCACAATGCTGTCATTTATATTAACAGATGCCGACATTACAAGAGAAAACCTGCAAGATGCCTTAACTGAAAGCACTGGAGATAGCTACAACATGATTTCTGTTGACGGCGACACAAGCACAAACGACACGGTTTTAGTATTAGCTAACGGCATGGCAGGGAACAAACCTATAACAGAAAAAAATGAAGATTATAATAAATTCTTTTCGGCGTTAAATGAAGTTAACGTAACCTTAGCAAAGCTTATTGCAAGAGACGGCGAAGGCGCAACAAAGCTTATTGAAGCAACGGCAAACGGCGCAATTTCTTCAGAAGACGCAAAGAAAATAGCAAAATCAGTAATTTCTTCAAGCCTTTTTAAAGCGGCAATGTTTGGAGAGGATGCTAACTGGGGCAGGGCTCTTTGCGCAATGGGCTACAGCGGAGGAGAATTTGATCCTAGCCTTGTTACGTTGGATTTTTACTCCTTTGATGAAGATAAAAAAGAGGAAATAAGGCTTATTGAAAATGGTGAACCTATAGTTTTCGACGAAGACCTTGCAAAAAGGATTCTAAAGAGAAAAGACATTTTTGTAGACATAAACTTGAAGCAGGGTGAGTATTGCGCAACAGCATGGGGCTGCGACCTTACCTACGATTATGTAAAAATCAACGGTGACTACAGGTCATAGGAGGAAGCCCGTGAAAAAATATATTGAAAAGGCCAACATACTTGTTGAAGCCTTGCCTTACATAAAGGAGTTTAACGGAATAACCGTTGTAATAAAATACGGCGGAAGCGCATTAGTAAACGAGGAAATTAACAAAACACTAATACAAGATATTGCCCTTATGAAGTATGTAGGTTTACGTCCGGTTGTTGTTCACGGCGGAGGTCCTGAAATTAATTCTATGCTTTCCCGTCTTGATATAAAAAGCGAATTTGTTGACGGATTAAGGGTTACTTCTGATGAAACAATGGAAGTTGTGGAAATGGTTTTAACCGGGAAAGTTAACAAAGAGCTTTCTACAAAAATTTCTCTTCAAGGCATTATGTCCGTAGGAATATGCGGAAAAGACGGAAAAATGCTTACAGTTGAAAAGCTTTTGCCAAACGGAAAAGACTTAGGGCGAGTAGGGGAAATTAAGAGCGTTAACACTGATTTAATAAATACTCTTTTGGAAAATGATTTTGTGCCGGTAATTTCTCCTGTTGCCATTGATGAAAACGGCGTAAGTTATAACGTAAATGCAGATTATGCCGCTGTTGCAATAGCAGGGGCGTTAAAAGCGGAAAAGCTTGTTTTTATAACTGATGTTTCGGGAATTTTGCTGGACGTTAATGACCCAACAAGCGTTTGTTCTCATTTGCACGTTGACGAAATAAGAGCCATGATAAAATCAGGGGCGATTAAAGGCGGAATGCTTCCGAAAGTTGAATGCTGCCTTGCTGGTGTTGAAGCCGGAGTAGAAAACGTCCATGTTTTAGATGGAGGGCTTGAACACTGCCTTATATTAGAAATATTTACAAAAAAAGGAATCGGAACTCTTATTGAAAAATAGTCATCTAAGAGCCTGTTAAGAATCTCCATTTCAGTGTCTTTTCGGCAAATTTTTTGAATCGCTGCGTCAGTGGCAAACGCCCATACTTTTTATAGTATGAACGTTCCCCACTTCCTTTCGATTCAAAAAATTTGCTCAAAAATCCACTAAAAGCGAGATTCTGAACTGGCTCTAAAGGGGGATTTTTATGTCTGACTTTATTATGAACACATACGGGCGGTTTCCTATTACTCTTGAAAAAGGTGAGGGCTGTTACGTTTGGGACACAGATGGTAAGAAATATTTGGACTTTGTAGCGGGTATTGCTGTAAACAGCCTTGGTCACGCCGACAAAGAGCTTTGCGAAACAATTGCAGAGCAGGTTAAAAAGATTATACATGTTTCAAATTTATATTGGACAGAACCCCAAATAAATCTTGGGGAAAAATTAATTAAAAATAGCTGTTTTGACAAAGCATTTTTCTGCAACTCCGGGGCGGAAGCTATTGAAGGGCTTTTAAAGCTTTCTCGTAAATACGCCACAATGAAAGAAAATGGACGCTATGAAATTATTACAATGAAAAACTCGTTTCACGGCAGGACATACGGCGCAATTACTGCAACCGGACAGGAAAAATACCAAAAGGGATTAAACCCTCTTTTGCCGGGTATTATACATACTGAATACAACAACAGCCAAGAGCTTATAAATGCCGTAAACGAAAAAACATGCGCCATTTTAATAGAGCCACTCCAAGGAGAGGGCGGAATACGCCTTGCAGACAAAGAATTTTTGCAAACGGCAAGAGAGCTTTGTGACAAACATGATATTATGCTGATTTATGATGAAATTCAATGCGGTGTGGGGCGTATGGGAAGTCTTTTTGCTTACGAACATTCTGGTGTTGAGCCGGATTGCGTTGCTCTTGCAAAAGGGCTTGCAGGTGGAGTGCCTATCGGCGCAATTTTAGCTAAAGATAATTTTGCCTCCGCTTTTAAGCCGGGAGACCATGCTTCAACTTTTGGAGGAAACCCTTTGGCAACTGCCGCAGGTTGTGTTATAATAGACAGGTTAGTTAATAAAGGCCTGATTGAAAACGTGAAAAATTCCGGTCAAATTCTTAAAAATGCTCTTGAAGGCTTAGCTAAAAAACATTCTTGTATAAAGGAAGTTAGAGGAACTGGGTTAATTCAAGGGATAGAGCTTGACTGCGAAGCCGCTCCTGTTATAAATAAATGTGTTGAAAACGGGATGCTTCTTGTAAACGCCGGAACAAACGTAATACGCTTTGTACCGCCACTTACTGTTACAGAGGCGGAAATCGGTCAAGCAATGCTTATTTTAGAGAAGGCACTGTAATGGCTTTTCTCTAGGTGAATTTTAGTTTATTAAGAGCTTATCCTTATTTATTTGGGGATAAGCTCTTAACAAAGTCAATTAATTTTCAGCGAGTAAAGTTTGCTGTACTTTTTGCACAAATGCATACATGGTATTGTTTTTTGTGCAAAAAGTACAGTGAATTTTACAGCTGGAAGTTCTGCAGGCTTTCAGTAGTAGAAAACGCTACAAGTTAATTTAAATTGGAGGTAGAAATGAAAGGTTTTCTTGTTTTTGAAGACGGAACGGTTTTAGAGGGCAAGGCGTTCGGAAGTCGGAACACCGTAGCCGCAGACATTTGTTTTCATACTGAAATGGCAGGGTATGAAAACATCCTTACAGATCCTGCCAACAGCGGGCTAATTGTTATGATGACATATCCGCTTATTGGAAATTACGGCTTTTCCGCCGAAGATTACACAAAAAAGGCATATCCAGCCGGGCTTATTGTAAAAGACTTTTCAGAACATCCAAGCCACTATCAATGCGAGTATACAATTTCCCAGTTTTTAAGAAAAAATAATATTTTCGGCCTTTCATATGTTGACACAAGGCTTACGGCAAGAAAGCTTTTAAATTCTCAAGGGTTAAAGTGCTGTTTAACTGTTGAAGAACCAAGCGTTTCTTTGTTTGAAAAAGTATATAAAAGCGTTGTTACTGCTGATGGAAGCGTAGAAAAGAAAGAAATAATAGAGAACAAAGAAAATAGCAAAAAAGTTGCTATTATTGATTTAGGCTCTAAAGCAGGGCTTGTAAACAGATTGAAAGATAAAGCAAGCCTATATATTTACCCTAACAAAATCAGTGCAGATGATATTCTTTCTGAAAAACCAACTTGCGTTTACATCACCCACGGCGGCGGAAAAATTGAGGGAATTGAACATATTAGCCCAATAATTTCAGCAATTATTGATAAAACTGAAATTAATGCGGAAGGCTTTGGTGCGCTGGCTCTTGCAAAAGCTTTAGGTATGGAAGTTATAAAAATGCCAAACGGATACAGAGGAGCAAACTTCCCTGTAATTAACTTAACCGACGGTAAAGTTAAAACAACTAGTTTTAATATTGGTTATACAATTGCTGAAAATAAATTGCCAGAGGGCTTAGAAGTTACTGAAAGAAATTTAAACGATAATTCAATAGCAGCATTCCGTTATAAAAACGCAAATGCTTCGCTTTACACTATCTAACAGAGGGGAATAGGAAATGCCGAAATTTGATGATATTAAAAAGGTAATGGTTATTGGTTCCGGTCCTATTGTTATTGGACAAGCCGCCGAATTTGACTATGCCGGAACTCAATGCTGCAAGGCTTTGCATGAGGAAGGTATAAGTGTTGTTTTGGTTAATTCTAACCCTGCAACTATTATGACAGATGAAGATATTGCGGACAAGGTTTATATTGAACCATTAACACTAGATGTTGTAACTAAAATTATTGAAAAAGAAAGACCGGACGGCATATTGGCAGGGCTAGGCGGGCAAACCGGCTTAAACATGGCGGTAGAGTTATCCGATGCCGGAGTTTTAGATAAATATAATGTTAGGTTATTAGGCACAAAGCTAGATGCTATTAAAAAGGCTGAAGACAGAGAGTTATTTAAAAATTTAATGAATGAAATCGGAGAGCCAATTCCCGAAAGCACAATTGTACATTCCGTTGAGGAAGGTGTAGAATTTGCCGAAAGAATAGGTTATCCCGTAATTATTCGCCCGGCGTATACATTAGGCGGAACAGGCGGCGGTATTGCTCACGATAAGCAAGAGCTTGAAACAATTTTATATAAAGGCTTAATGTTAAGCAGAATTAATCAAGCACTTATTGAGCAAAGCGTTGCCGGTTGGAAAGAAATAGAATACGAAGTTATGCGTGACGGAAACGACACTTGTATTGTTATTTGTAACATGGAAAATATTGATCCTGTTGGTATTCATACAGGCGATAGCATTGTTGTTGCTCCTTGTCAAACCCTTAGAGCCGACGAATGCGACATGATGAAAACCGCTGCAATTAAAATAATTCGTGCATTAAAAATCGCAGGGGGATGTAATATACAATTCGCCCTTGATACAGTTTCTAAAAAATATGTTGTAATTGAGGTAAACCCCAGAGTAAGCCGTTCTTCCGCCCTTGCAAGCAAGGCGACAGGATATCCCATTGCTAAAGTAACAACAAAAATTGCTGTAGGTTTAAATTTACATGAAATTGAAAATTATGCATCACCGGCACTTAAAGCGGTGTTCGAGCCTACAATTGACTATGTTGTTATCAAAATCCCTAAATTCCCATATGATAAATTCAGTTATGCAGACCGCACACTAGGAACGCAAATGAAAGCTACAGGCGAAGTAATGAGCATTGACCGAAGCTTTGAAAGTGCGTTTTTAAAAGCAATTTCCTCTTTAGAAGGCAAAAACAACGGCTTACGCCGTGATGATTTAACTAAATTAAGTATTGAAGAACTGTTAAAAAGGCTTGAAACATGCACTGACGACAGAATTTTTGTTGTGGCCGAAAGCATTAGAAAAGGGGTAGAAGTTTCTGTTATTAATGAAATGACAAAAATTGACCCATTCTTCCTTAACAGTATTAAAAAAGTTATAAGGCTTGAAAAAGAGCTGCAAACAGCCGAGCTTGATAAAGTACTCCTTTTGCAGGCTGAAGAAGCAGGCTTTTTAGACAGCGAAATTGAAGATTTATCTGGGCAGCCTTATTATGTAATTGATTCAATACGCAGAGCACACAACATATATTCTGTGTTTAAAAGAGTTGATACATGCGCAGGAGAATATCCGTCTACTGCACCATATTATTATTCAACATTTGGCACAGAAGACGAAAATGTTATTAGCAACAAACAAAAAGTTGTAGTTATCGGTTCAGGCCCAATAAGAATAGGGCAGGGTATTGAGTTTGACTATTGCTCTGTTCATGCTGCTTGGGCAATACATGAAGCAGGTTATGAGTCTGTTATAATAAACAACAACCCAGAAACCGTTAGTACGGACTTTGACACCGCTGACAAGCTTTATTTCGAGTCCCTTTATATAGAGGATGTTTTAAACGTTATTCGTAAAGAAGAACCTAGAGGGGTTATTGTACAGTTCGGTGGGCAAACAGCAATAAACCTTACACCAAAACTGTTTGAAAGAGGCGTTCAAATTTTAGGAACATCAGTAGATTCAATTGACGTTGCCGAAAACAGAGAAAGATTTGAAATTCTTTTAAAAGAGCTTGAAATACCAAGACCAAACGGTTTTGCAGTATTTAACGTAAAAGAGGGGCTTAGAGCTGCTGAAAAGGTTGGTTATCCAGTTTTAGTACGTCCTTCATATGTTATCGGCGGTAGGGCAATGCAGGTTATTGAAAGCAAAGAAAGGCTTCTTGATTATATTACAGAAGCTCTTGCAGAAAACCCACAACACGCAATTTTAATTGATAAATATATAGACGGCATGGAAGTTGAAGTAGATGCAATTTCCGATGGTGTAGACATTTTAATTCCTGGTATTATGGAACACATTGAACATACAGGGGTTCATTCCGGCGATAGTATAAGCGTTTACCCTGCACAAAGCTTATCCGAAGTTGTTATACAAAAACTTGTAGACTATACAAAGAGAATTGCCCGGGCTATTCAAATAAAAGGGCTTATGAACATCCAGTTTGTTGTAGACGGCGATATGGTTTATGTTCTTGAAGTTAACCCTAGAGCTTCCCGTACAGTGCCCATATTAAGTAAAGTTACGAGAACACCAATGGTTGATATAGCTGTAAGAGTAATTTTAGGTGAAAGCCTTAAAAGCCAAGGCTTTACTCAAGAACTTTTGCCAAATAAGGACTTAGTTGCTGTAAAAGCTCCTGTGTTCTCTTTCCAAAAACTTATAAACGTAGACCCGGCGTTAACTCCAGAAATGAAATCTACCGGGGAAGTTTTAGGGCTTGCAAAAACTTATGATGAAGCCCTTTACAAAGCGATGAAAGCCGCAGGATTTCTATTTGACAAAGGCACTATACTTCTTTCAATAAGAGAGGAAGAACGCAAAAAACTTATTCCTGCTCTTAAATCTCTTACTGAAATGGGATTTAAACTTGCAGGAACTTCCGGAACGGCAGAATTTTACAACGAAAACGGCTTTGACGTTTACGATGCAGATAGCGACGAATTGCCTGTGCTTGAACAAATCCGTGAGCAGAGATATAATATGGTTATTAATATTCCAACAAAAGGCAGAGATGTTTCTAAAGACGGGTTTAAGCTGCGTATTGCGGCAATTCAGTACAAACTTATGCTGTTTACATGCATAGATACTGTTGACGCTTATGTTATAGCTTTAAAAGCTTCTGGGAAGAATGAAATTGAAATTAAAACTGTTGGTGAGTATTTCTAATAAAATATTCAAAAAACATTTATAAGCTCTTAAACGGCGGTTTTGATAAAGCAAACCGCCGTTTTTTTATTTTAACGTGAGTTCGACGAAGTCGAAAAGCCGCTTTAGCGTCTTAGTTGCGGAGCAATTCTCATGTTATTTATAAAAAAATATGGCAAAAATAATTATATAACGTTATACTGTTATTAGAGCGATTTGATAAAATTAAATCAGAAACAGTATTGGTAAAGGGTGTTTTTTATGAGTTTAACGATAGATAAAATTTTGCAGTTCGGAGGGCTTGTAGGGGCTAATTTTGTAGCTGGGCAAAAAGGCAAGGATAATGTTGTTGTAAGTATATCTGTTCTAGAAATTGCCGAACCTCAAATTTCCAGGTGGGTAATGGAAAACGAGCTTTATATAACGTCTTTTTATGCTATCCGAGATAATGTTGAAATGCAAAAAATTGTTATTGAAACCCTTTATAATTACGGCTGTTGTGGGCTTGTTATTTGCCATACAGGTATTTGCTTAGAAAAAGTTGACGAAGAGGTTATAAAGCTTTGCGACAGGCTGGGATTCCCTCTTATATTAGCAAAATCTGATGTTTCGTATATTGAAATTATTAACCCAATAATTTCTAGGTTTATTATAGATAATGAAAACGCCGAGGAAATCACTTGCATTAAAAGAGAATACCTAGACATAATAGTTAACGAAAACGACACAGCTGAAGCGCTTAAAAAATTAACATTTGCAATAAAAAAAGAAGCCTCTTATTACGACATAGATTTTAATTGCCTCTATTCAAATAAAAACGACATGGTAAATCAGTCTGAAAAAAGTATGCTTAAAGAGAAGTTTAACATAAAGGGCATAAATGACAAACAAGACTATGAATTTGTTAGTGATAAACCAGATGGAAATAAGTTAGTAAAATTAGTTAAGTCAAATAGCAATTTTTTTGGATTTATTGTATTTTCTATATCTAATGGGGATTTGGAGGAAATTAATAAAATTGCTGACGAAATAACTGTTGCCTGCGCTTTATTAATAAGCAGAAAAAATAAAATCTCAAACCTTTTAGCAACGGCTAAACAGGAATATATAAGCGACTTGCTAATATGGAACTTCCGCTCAGACGATGTTGCAGTTAGCCGTGGAGAAGAATTAGGTTTTAATATTTTAGATAAAAACACAATTATTGTTGTTAATATAAATGTGTACCAGCTTAAGCTTAATAAAGATTTAGATAAAAATAATTCTGTAACGGCTTATATAAAACAATGGATTTTGCCTAATATAGCAAATATTACCAAAATTTTAAACCCATCAAATTTTGTGGTTTTTAGAAGTGATACCATAATTTTATTTTTAGAAAATAAAAACAAAAATTTAAATATAAGGTCTTTATGCGAAAAAATAATTAAGGTCTTTTTAGCCACGGATAAAAGCACCGTTTCTATTGGTGTGAGCAGGCGTTTTACCGAATATAAGAAAATTGCGGAAGCATATATGGAAGCCTTTACAACGGCTATATTAGGCCGGGAATATTTAGGAGATAACCTTGCGGTTACTTATGAAGATGTTTTATTTTTTAGGTATATAAAGACTATAAAAAACGAAGCCGGAATGCAGGAAACAGCAAAACGGATTTTAGCCCCACTTATTGAATATGACAAAGAACGAGGAAGCTGCCTTGTTGAAACGTTAAAACAATTAATTTTTAATAACGGAGACGTGCTAAAAGTTGCCGATAAAATGTTTATCCATAGAAATACTCTTCTTTACAGAAAAAACAAAATAACAGAGCTTTTGGGGAGCGACCCTTTTACAATGCCGGATATTTTAAACTTTATTTGTGCTCTTTACACTATAGAATAATTTTGGAATAATAAATATGCCATGTTTAAATTTTGTTTTTCTGTACAAAATATAGTGGCATAATACCCGTTTATTAAGGACATTTGTGCATTTGCCTTAATAGATGGGTCTTTTTTTGTCTCTTAAAACATAGTAAGTGTAAAAAAATTATTGTAATATTAACTCGAATTTCGTAAAGGGAGATGAGGAAATGGAGAAAAACAATTTAGCACCTACAAATGACAATGCTACTAACAGAGTACCGGAAAACGAGAAAAAGAGTACTTTTGATGTTGCGATTGTAGCGGCAGGTTTTTGTATTTGTATGTCGGGCTTGTTTACAGGCGCGTCCATGGCAATGGGGTTTAATTTAACCCAAGCAATTATTGCCGGAGTTATTGGTAACACAATTTTACTTATTTACGGCGGCGCAATCGGTATGGCAGGCGCAAAAGAAGGTGTTGCTACAGCAATGCTTGCAAGGCACAGCTTCGGGCGTCAAGGTTCTAAAATAATCGGGCTTGTACTGGCTTTAACAATGTTAGGCTGGTTCTCAGTTCAAGTAGGCTTTTTCGGCGACACAATCCATGCAATGTTTCCTAATGGGGGATTTATAACTACACCATCAGTAGCAGCGTTTTGGGGCGGTATTTTAATGCTTCTTACAGCTTACTTCGGTTACAAAGGGTTAAGCCTTCTTTCAAAAATTGCAATACCACTTATTACAATTACTTCAATTATCGGTATTGCTGCAGCAGTTAACAAAGCAGGGGGATGGCCGGCGTTAATCGCAATGCAACCTCCACAACCATTGTCAATATCTGCTGGTGTTGTTATGGTTGTTGGTTCTTTCGCAGGTGGTGCTTCTGCTCAAGCAGATATATCACGCTATGCAAAAAGCCCTAAAGCTTCTTGGATTGCAACAATTGTAGGTTACCTTATAGCAAACCTTTTTATAATAACAGCAGGGTTTATTACAAATATGGCAACAGGCGCAGGGGATTTACCAGCGGCAATGCTTGCTCTTGGCTTAGGCTTCCCAGCGTTAATAGTTCTTATCGGTGCACAGTGGACAACAAACGACAACAACCTTTATACTGCGGCACTTGGCTTAAGTAATATTATTAAAGTTAAAAAGTCTTACATTACAATTACAACAGGTATATTAGCAACGATTGTTGGTGCGGCAGGGCTTTCTAACTATTTTGTTGATTGGCTTGTAATTTTAGGTATAGGCGTTCCTCCAATGGCAGGCATCATCTTAGCAGACTATTTCTTTATAAAAGGTCAGAAATATCAATACGGTCCGGGAACAAAATATGTATCATGGAACGGACTTGCATTCATTAGCTGGATAATAGCATGTATCGTAGGTTTCGTAGTTAAATGGGGAATCGGTTCAATAAACTCATTGGTTGTAGGCCTTGTTGTATATATTGTGCTTATGAAAACAGTGGGACAAAACAACACAGGTATGATTGGCGAAGATATAGAATAACGTGACTTCGACGAAGTCGAAAAGCCGCTTTAGCGGATTAATTGCGGAGCGATTCTCACGTTAGAATAATTAATTCAGGAGGTATAAATTATGTCAAAGGCTATGGATTTTGAACTTGCTCAAGCGGCTTATAAGCTTTTACACGACCAAGTAAAAATTAAAAAAGGTGAAAGCGTTTTAATTACTATTGATTCTGTTTGCGATACTCAAGTTGCAGACGAATTTGCAAAAATGGCGGAAGCTCTTGGGGCAAAAGTTATGCTTGTGCGCCATTCAACTCCAAAGGGTTACGGTGCGCTTACAATGCCTTATTTACCAGACCCTCTTAAAGCTTGTGCTTTTGAAACAGACGTATGGATTGAACTTAACGACCAATGGCTTCTTTACTCACCAATTTGGGACAAAGCTGTTACAAACGGCAGAACAAGACAAATTATGCTTGGTGGACTTGGCGTTGAACGTATTGTTCGTTGCATAGGTAAAGTGGATATTGATATTCAAAAAGAATTTCAAGACGAGCTTACAAGGCTTACTAAAAACGCAAAAGAAGTTAGAATTACAAGCACAGTAGGTACAGATGTTAAGTTTTCAAGCAAACCAGGACGAAATATTAACAACGAAATTATGTACGATACTCCTGGGGCTCATTTCCTTCTTGGCCAAATTGGCTGGGCACCGGATGAAGAAACAATTAACGGCGTTATTACTTTCGACGGTTCAGTTTGCGGCGGCGCAGGCGCAGAGTTTATGGATTTAAGCAAAAACCCGATTTCATATGTTGTTGAAAAAGGCAGAATTGTTGAATTTAGAGGCGGAGAAGAAGCTAAAATTCTTGAAGCATATTTCGCAAGCCTTAACGACCCTAATATGTATATTGCGGCTCACGTTTGTTACGGCGTTAACCCTAACGCAATTTTAGCAGGTTGCACAACAGAAGACGAACGTATTTGGGGTAGCACTCAATGGGGTTTTGGTCACCAAGGATCTAATTATTCCGGCGGCGAACCAAGAGTGGCAAAAAGCCATATCGACGGTATTTGCAAAGTTTGTACAGTATACCTTGACGGCGTGAAAATATTAGACGAAGGTAAATACATTGAACCAAAACTTGCAGAATTAGCGGCTAAACTTGGTAAATAGTGAAGCGAGGTGCTTTGTGTAATGTCTAAAAAAATAAAGGGTGGGGCAGACCCGTTCCCTCCATATCAATATTTTGATGAAAACGGCGATGTAGTGGGTAGTGATTTTAAGCTTGTTACAGATGCTCTTATAAAAGCAGATTATGAGCCAGAGGTTGTTATTGACGAATGGAGTATTATTGAAGGAATGCTTTCACGCAAAGAGCTTGACTTCGGCTTTCAAGTTCAAAAGACTCCAGAAAGAGAAAAGAAATATTTCTTTTCAAAACTCCTTAGAAATGCAGAAACTCAGCTTGTAACATGGGATAAAGACCTTAGGCTTGAAAACTATGGAGAAATTGCGGATAAAAAGCTTAAAATTGGTGTTATGTCCGGCTATTTATATGGAGATGCCATTGACAATTTACCTTCTGATCTTAAAGTTTGTTATGATTCAGGGGAAGAGCTTCTTAAAGACATAGACAGTAAAAAAATAGATTTAGGCGTATTTGATAAAGGCGTTAAAGAATATGTTATGAAAAAATATTCATTGCAAAACATATATAGCGTTGATAATTTAACATTTATTCGCCCGCTGTATGTTGTGTTTGCAAACCAACAGGTTTGTAACGATTTTAATGAAAACTATGAATAAATAGAATCTTAGAGTCTGTTCAGAATCAAGCTTTTGGTGGATTTTTGAGTAAATTTTTTGAGGCAACCGTTAAAGTGGTATCTTTGTGCAAGGAGCCGCTGACGTAGCAATTCGGAAAATTTGACAAAAAGACGCCAAAATGGAGATTCTGAACAGGCTCTATAGGCAAAATTAAAGACACTTCTAATTTAGAAGTGTCTTTAATACTTTTTTAAAATATTGAGAAAAGTATACATACAATTCCCTTTAATCATGAAAGCTATCTTAATATAGCCTCCTTTTAAAAAACACAAGGGTTAAATTCAACCTCTTTATATTATTATACTATCACATACATCTATACGTTTTAACAATTTCTAATGAATTAAATTACAAAAATTTTTCATTCCAATAATCCCCCTGACAAATTACTATGTTAGTATAGCACTTTTTACATAACCCAACAAGTATTTTGCCGAAGAATTTATGTTTTAGAATTTATTAAAACTCTGCACTACCAACAGTTCTTGGGAACGGAATAACGTCTCTAATGTTTTGAACCCCTGTAACATACATTAAGAAGCGTTCAAAACCTAAGCCGTAGCCGACGTGTCTAACTCCGCCGTGGCGGCGCAAGTCTAAATACCACCAGTAATCCTCTTTGTTAAGCCCTAATTCGTCCATACGGCGTGTTAAAACGTCTAAGCGTTCCTCACGCTCGCTACCGCCGATAATTTCGCCAACGCCGGGTGCAAGCAAGTCCATAGCTCCTACAGTTTTATTATCGTCATTTAAGCGCATATAAAAGGATTTAAGCTCCTTTGGATAGTCTGTCACGAAAACAGGGCGTTTAAAGTGTTTTTCTGCAAGAAAACGCTCATGTTCGGATTGTAAATCGCATCCCCAAAAAACAGGGAATTCAAACTTGGATTTTGCATTTTGCTCTTCTAAGATAGCAATTGCCTCTGTATAAGTAACATGGGCAAATTCGGAATCTACAACGCTTTGAAGCCTTTCAATAAGACCATTGTCAACAAACTGGTTAAAAAACTCCATTTCTTCAGGGCATCTATCCAAAATATATTTTACAATAAATTTAAGCATATCCCTGGCAACTTCCATGTTTACATTCAAATCCGCAAAAGCAATTTCAGGTTCAATCATCCAAAATTCTGAGGCGTGACGTGAAGTGTTGGAGTTTTCCGCTCTAAACGTAGGACCGAAAGTATACACTTTACCAAAGCTAAGGGCAAAACATTCCACGTTTAACTGGCCAGAAACAGTAAGGCTTGTTTTCTTTTTATAATAATCTTGGGAATAATCTATTTCACCGTCTTTCATTGGGGGATTTTTTTCGTCAAGGGTAGTAACCCTAAACATTTCTCCTGCGCCCTCACAGTCACTTCCTGTAATAATTGGAGTGTGAACATAGGCATAGCCTCTGTCGTGGAAAAATGTGTGAATAGCATAAGCCGCCTCGGAACGCACACGAAAAACTGCGTCGAATAAATTTGTTCTAGGGCGTAAATGGGCGATTGTGCGCAAAAATTCCGGTGAATGGCGTTTTTTCTGTAGAGGGAATTCCGGAGTGGATTCTCCTTCTATTACAAAGCTTTCCGCCTTAAGCTCAAAAGGTTGTTTCGCCCCCGGTGTTTCCACAATTTTGCCTGTTACTCTTATTGCAGCTCCAACGTTTTGGCGCATAAGCCCTTTATAGTCCGCAAGGTCGTCTGCACTGCAAACAATTTGCAAGCTTTTAAAAAAGCTGCCGTCTTTAATTTCAATAAACCCGATTGCTTTTGAATCTCTTAAAGTTTTAACCCAACCGCAAACTGTTATTGTTTCGTTTAAATATTTTTTAGTGTCACGGTATAATTCTTTTATGCTAACCATTTACATATCTCCTTTATCTGGTTTTCAATCTTACTACTAAAATAATTCTGTCTTTTTTAGTGCTTCCTGCAATCTCTTTTATAACAACTCGCCCAAAACCCCGTATAGTTACGGTTTCGTTTTCCTTAAGTGTTTTAGAAGGCTGTTCACAAAGCTCCCAATTAACAAAAGCTTTGCCAGCTTTAATTATATCGCTGGCTTTGGAGCGAGACATATTAAAGGCAGAGCCTATGACACTATCCAACCTTATGGACGAAACGGTGATTCTTTTCTCAATGTAATTTTCGGAAAAGTCGTCAATTTCATTTACAATTTCTGCCGTTACGTTAGCGTTTCCAACCTTTTCAAGGTTTGAACATATAAAGCCGGCAAGGCTGTCTTTTACAAAAACATAAGCTCCGTTTTCATTAGTAATAATATCTCCTAAAAATGCCCTGTTTATTTGAAGCCCCATAATAGAGCCTAAATAATCACTGTGTTTTAACGTCTTTGAATACTTTTGGTTATAAACAATTTTCAGTATGGAAATTGGAAAGTCCTGGTCAGTTAACTCATGATAGTCCGGGAAGATTCCAATAATTTTCCTTTCACTGCTTTCATAACCGCCATAGGTTTTTATATCTATTGGTAAGCCTTTAACAGAAAAAACACTATGAGTAAACGCCGCAAGCCTCACAGGGTCGTAAAAGCTTGAAAACATAGGCTCATGGTGTTTTAAACAATGTGCGGCTAAATCGATTATTTTAGAAAATTCTTTTTTTGTTTCGCTGTCGTTAAAATTATTTTTAAGTAACTGCTTTAACTCTTCTTTGTCCATATTAAAAGCTTGTCCCTATTTGAAGTATTAATACAATCAGTACACTTTTAATTATTTCGATTAAAGCATATGCAATTATAGGTGAAAAATCCATTCTCATCCCAGGGCCTCCAAGAGGAGATTTTCTAAGAGCATTACGAACAGGGCCTAAAATTGGTTCTGTAAGTACGTATAAAATGCGGATAACGTTTCCATCTCTCCCTATGGGTAACCAGGACACAATTACTCTAATAAAGATTGCAAACTCTAAAAAAATAGCGAAATATTCTATGCCTTGTCTTATAACATATAAACTCATGTCAAGCCTCCAAAAATAAAACAAATTAGCCGCCCGGGAAAAACGGGCGGCTTAATATTACTTAAATGCAGCAATCCAAGGAAGAATTAAATTAGAATCTTTAATTTTATCCTTCATTTGTGATGTGATAGAAATATTAGCCGGAGCTATTAAAAATATGTCGTTTGAAATCCTTTGAATTTCACCGGAAACCGCATAACACGCACCGCCTAAAAAGTCTGCTATTCTTTGGGCATTTGCCCTTTCAACGCCCTCTAGGTTTACGACACATAAAATACTGTTCTTCAAATGGTCGCAAATGCTTGTGGCATCGTCCACAACTTCCGGACGACAAATAATAATTTTTGTTTTAAGATCTGTGTTATACGTTGGAAGAGTTAACACTTTTGAATCCGTGTTATTTTTCTTCACACGGGTTGTTGCGTAATCCACGCTTGCTGCTCTTTCACGCTCTGCTTCTCTTTCTTTGACGGTTTTTTTGTAACTAGGCTCTTCATATTCGTCGTCGTATTCTTCTTCGTAGTAATCTTCCTCGTAAAAATCGTCTTCGTAATCTGTTCCGAGCATGTAGTCTTTAATTTTCGTGAATAAACCCATTTGCTTATTTCCTCCCTTGTTAAATTCTGGAACCGAATATTCCCGTTCCGATTCGAACCAGATTGGCCCCCTCTTCTATTGCAACCTGATAATCGTTTGTCATACCCATAGATAAAAAATCCATATTATTATTATGGTCAAGTTTGTCCTTAATGTCAATAAATAATTTTCGCATTTTATAAAATATTCCCCTATTTTCTTCCGGGTTTGCGACAAAAGGCGCTACGGTCATTAAACCCTTCAAGTTTACGTTTTTTAAAAACGTGATACTTTCAGCAAATTTTAAAGCATCATTTTCAGAAACTCCAAATTTCGATTCTTCGTTGGCGATGTTAACCTCAATTAACAATTGTGTTACAGAATTATGTTGACGTGATTTTTCATCAATTTCCTGCGCAAGCTTCAAACTATCGACAGAATGTATAAGTGCAACCTTATCCACAATATATTTAACCTTGTTTGTCTGTAAATGACCTATTAAATGCCAAACTGGTTTGCCAGTTATATTATCATATTTTTGCAAAAGCTCCTGCACTCTGTTTTCCCCAAGGTTTTTAACACCTAAATCAACAAGCCGCTGTATTCTTTCCTCTTCTATAGTTTTTGTTACTCCAATAAGCGTTACCTCATTGGGGTTTCTTCCTGCTTTTTTTGCCGCCGATTCAATATGTTCTTTAATAAGCTGTAGGTTTTCACTAATATAGTCCATAAAAAAACTCCTATTCAATAACACTACTTAACTTTTGTCCGTCCACAAGTGTTTTCGTATCATAAATTATTTTGTCGTTAAGCCTTATATTTTTATTAAGTTCTGCGTTTAAAATTACATAGCCATCTTTTTCAGGCAAGTCTTCAGTTATTATAATCGGTTCAAAGTCGGCATAGCCATTATTTAAAACAAAAACGCCTTTAACATTTTCAACAGAGGACAAAACTATTTCTTTTTCCTTGTTTATAGGGTTTGCTAATGTATCACCTAACATAATCCCTTTGTTTAAGTCTTGATAAATATAAACAAAATCGTCATCGGTGCTCTTTATATTAAGGCTAATTGTTTCATACTGAAACGTATCGTTTTTCATAAGCTTCCTAATAACTGTGGAGTCTTCCTCGTTTACATAATCTACAGGAATTTTTAAAAACGTTCTGTCTACAATTGCGGCAACGGGAATTTTAAAACCGTTAAATCCGCTGTTTGTAAGCTTAATTTTTATACCTCGCATATCAATATAGTCAAGCATGTTGTTGTTTGTAGAAAATAAAATAAAGTTTTCTTTTTCATTTTCGATAATTTTATAAACAGTCATGGATAAAGGTTCAAACGCCCCATCGTTTTCAATATAAATAGTTTTTTGCTCTTTTTCTTTATAATCATAAACAAGCTCCTTTGGAGCATAAAGGGCAATATACCACGTATTTGACTCAATAATTTTAAATATTGGGTCTGTTTCGTTAACAGCGGTTTTTCGTTTTATAACGGCATAATCAACTGTCATACGGGTTTGTTCAGGAGATATGCTTTCAAGGTTTTCTACAGAAAGAAGCTTTTCCGTTCCGTCAACGCTGTAGCATAAAATGCCTGTTTCGTTTGTGGTTATATTCTTTACTCCGTCTTTAAGCTTTTGCTGAAAAGTATTTTTGTTCTCCACAAGGTTTTGAACACTTCCTCTGTTTTCAGATAAAAGCATGTTATTTCTAATGGCAATGTTTCTTTCAACGTTTTCTTTAAGCAAATATATGGCTTCCATATTATCAGACAAAAAACGCCGTCTTGCATTGTCTATGTTTTCTTGAATTTGCTTATTTGTCCGTTTAACATCTTGGCTAAAGCCGGATATGTCTTCCCGCTTTTTTTGCATATCGAAAATTTCCGCTGAAACATTTTGTAAATTTGTGTTTAGTTCCTGAACAAATTCTTCGTTTTGAACGGAACAAATAACAACACCTTTTTTAACCCTTTCCAAATCACCGTAATTAAAATAAACGCTTCCTGTTGCAGGGCTTTCATAAACATTTTCGTCTCGCACTATAATTCCGTTTAATATTGTGGGCAAATCAATTGTGCCGTATTCAACGGCAATAGTTGCTACGCTTTTGTCTTCTAACACTCCAAAAGCACCTCGGACTATATAAACTAAAACTCCGATAGTTACAAGCACAAGAACAACAACGCTTGTAATGCTTGCATATTTTTTGCTTTTAAGCCTGCGCTTTTTCTTGTATTCTTCCAAATCCGCAGTTTTGCTTTTAACACCCTTTTTTGGTGGAATTGGCTTGCTTTTTTTTGTTTTATTTACTTGTTTATTTGCAGCAGTAGGCTTCCTTACCGTTTTTTTCTTTCTGGCAGGAGCTTCCTTTTTTTTGTTTGGTTGAGGCTTTTGTGGTGGTCTTTTTTTAACCATTTTACCCTCCCGCCTTTGATTATTAAGATGAGTCAGGCGCTATAAAACAGCCCAACAAAGTGAAAAAGTGATAAAAATAAAAGAATGTTTTATATACCGTTTTAATATACTCCTTAAGGCACAAATTTGCAAAGTAAAAACGGCTAAAATCTTAAACTGCTGCGTCAGCTCCTCCTAGCTTGCCCCTTGGCAAGCGTCGTCGTCGCTTCCTTGCATTTTATGATTTTATCTCGTTTTTCCTTTTGCAAATTCACACCTTAATGAGTATATAATTTTTAGAGGTGTTTCCAGTGAAAAAAAAAGAACCCAAACAGCTTAAGGGGCTTATTATTCCTTTATTAGTTGCGTTTTTTAATGTTCTGATAATATTATTTCCTCAAGACATTTTAGCGGCATCAAGAGATGGGCTTTCTTTGTGGTTTAATAATGTCCTGCCTTCTTTAACTCCGTTTATAATCGGAACAAACATTTTAACAGGTCTTGGGTTTGTAAATTTTTTAGGTACTCTTTTAGAGCCTTTAATGTATCCGCTTTTCGGAGTGCCCGGCTGTGGGGGGTATGCCCTTGTAACAGGCATGATGTCTGGATACCCTGTAGGAGCAAAAACAGTCGCTTCTTTATCCCAAACAGGCCAGCTTGAAAAACATGAAGCCCAAAGGCTCATTGCATTTTGTAACAATTCCGGTCCGCTTTTTATGCTTGGTGCTGTTGGAAACGGCATGTTTTCAAGCACAAGCGTGGGTTATTTTTTAATGATAAGCCACTATATTTCAGCCATTTTAACTGGCTTTATTTTCAAATTTTATAAATATAACAATAAAAGAAAAAGCTTAAATACACGTAACTTGTTTATGCAGGCGGTAAAAAATATGTCTGTCGCAAGGCATAAAACAAATAAGGGGTTCGGCGAAATTCTGGCAATCAGCGTAAAAAACGCAATGGAAACGGTTACTGCCATAGGTGGGTTTATTATACTTTTTTGTGTTTTAGTAAAAATAATCGAAGTAACGGAGCTTATGTACTGGGTTTTGTTCGCTGTAAGACCCATAATACAATTTTTTAATATTGATGCCGAACTTTTTAAAGGTTTTTTCTCAGGGCTTATAGAGGTTACAAACGGCTGCCGCCAAATTTCTTTATTAAGCTTTTCAAAGACTCAGCTTTTGTTAACAGTTTTTATAATTTCCTTTGGCGGATTTTCAATATTCGCCCAGTCTGTAAGCTTTATTGCTGGAACAGAGATTAATGTTTTTATCTATTTTATATCAAAGATTATTCAAGCCGCTATATCAGCAGGAGTAGCGTTTATAATTTTTCCGCTTTTTAAGTTTAGTAGTGAAACAGTTACAGCATATTTTCCACAGGAAAGCGGTGTTTTAAGCCGATATGCAACGTCTTCAATATTATTTTTAGGGTGTTTATTATTTTTATTGGTATTAACTATAGTAATAAGCCTTTTTAAACGTTCCGGCGTAAAAAGGCGTTAACCTTTGTTTCCCCTAAGCTCTTGCCTGTTTGAATAAAGAACTTCAACTGTTTCCATAAAGCTGTCTTCAATTGTTCTGTACTGGGCGTTAAGGCTGTTTAAAGATTCCCTTATAGCGTTTTCTGTTTTTGATAAAATTTCATCGGCATAATCTATAGCGGAAAGGCGCATATCTCTTGCGCTTTTTTTCGTTTCCTCCATTAAAAGCCTTGCCTGTTCAACGGCTTGTCTGTAAACTTCGTGCTCGTCCGTTAATTCCTGGGCTCTTATCTCTCCCTCTTTTGCAATGGATTCTGCACGCATTTTAGCGTCTTGAACAATTTTATCATGGTCTTCAATAATACGCTGGGCTTGTCTCATTTCTACAGGCAAATTCATTCTTATCTCGCCTAAAATATCGAAAATTTGCTCTTTGTCAATGGATACTTTGTTGGAAAACGGCGAAGATTTGCTGCTATCAATTAAATCTTCCAATCTATCTAAATAGTCTAAAATTGATTCCATTTTAGTCCTCCTTTTCCAATGATTTTTTATTTAAAGCCTCTATTACAAAATCCGGAACCATGCCATCAAGGCAGCCTCCGAATGCATGAATTTCTTTTATTAAACTGGAGCTAATATAAACATACTCCGGGCTTGTCATTAAAAAAATTGTTTCGGCGCTTTTATTCATATGCCTGTTACCGGATGTCATTATAAATTCCAGATTAAAATCGCTTTCAGAGCGCAAACCTCTAACAATAGCTGTTGCGCCTAATTTATTAAAGCAGTCTACTTGAAGCCCGTTAAAGAGAATAACTTCAACATTTTTCAAAGACTCAACGGATTTTTTCATAAGCACAAGCCGTTCTTCTGTATTAAAAAGCCTTCTTTTAGATGTATTATCCATAACCCCGACATAAAGTTTTTCGC
Source organism: uncultured Eubacteriales bacterium (assembly GCA_964545475.1). GTDB lineage: Bacteria > Bacillota > Clostridia > Lachnospirales > JAISER01 > CAZJGG01. Next base: position 42,036 of record CAZJGG010000002.1, read on the forward strand.
AAAGAGCGGATGCCCTTTTAATTATATCCAAATGCCCGTATGTAACAGGGTCGAACGTTCCGGGGTAAAGCCCAATCATTTTGAAACCTCCATGAAAACAAAGGCTGTTTTAGTATATTTTTTTATTTTTGTAACTATAAGCCCTTTAACTTCCGGGAATTGTTCGTCAGATTGCTGTTCAAAAATTAAAATTCCGCTTTCTGCCAAAATTTCATTTTTAACAATACTTTCTGCAATTTTTTGGGGAAATCCCTTTTCATAGGGTGGGTCGCAAAAAATTATATCAAACTGCCTGCCGCATTTATTAAAATTGGCAATGGCTTCTAAACAGTCCATACAGTGGATTTCAGCAGAGCCGCCTAATTTTGTATGGGTTAAGTTTTTATTAATAACATCGGCGCAAGCTTTGTTACTGTCCACAAAGGCTACGCTTTCTGCGCCACGGCTTAAAGCTTCTATGCCCATTGCGCCAGAACCTGAAAATAAGTCGCAAAAGCGAGAATCCATAATTTGAAACTGGATAATATTAAATAAAGCTTCTTTCATTCTGGAAGCTGTGGGGCGGGTTGTTAACCCATCTATTGAAATAAGTTTTGCGCCCCGTTTTGAGCCGGAAATAACTTGCACTTGCATCTTTCCTTTGTATTTAACAGCTTACCTTATTATAACAAAAAAATAAGCGGTGTAAACTGTTTTTTTATTTATATTTGTGTTACAAACTAAATACTATAACAATGCTAAAGTGTAATAGTATTAAGGGATTTCTCGATAAAACCCTCTATTTCCTTTTCAAGTAAACTGTACTGAGAGATGTTTTCATATAGTTCATATGCAACTTTTTGTACAGTTTCTAAAATTTTAATGTCTTTATAAAAGTTAGCTATTTTCATTTCGGGTAGCCCGTGTTGCATTGTGCCGAAAAAATCTCCGGGGCCACGCAATTCAAGGTCCAGCCGGGAAAGCTCGAAGCCGTCGTTTGTTTTCGTCATAGCTTTAAGCCTTTCCTTTGAAACTTCCGAAACAGAATCGGAAACCATTACGCAATAAGATTTTAGGGCACTTCTGCCAACTCTTCCTCGCAGCTGGTGAAGTTGGGAAAGCCCGAAACGATCGGCGTTTTCAATAACCATAACAGTAGCGTTGGCAACATCTATTCCAACTTCAATAACCGTTGTGGAAACTATAACACTAATTTGCCCTTTTGAAAACCTTTCCATAATATCGCTTTTTACAGCAGGTTTCATTTTGCCGTGAAGAGCTTCTATTTTTAGGTTTGGGAGTTGTTTTTTCAAGCTTTCAGTATATGTTAAAACCGATTGAAGCGTTTTATTTTCGCTTTCTTCAATAGCAGGGCAAATAATATATGCTTGCCTGCCTTCGTTAACCTGTTTTTCTAAAAAGGCGTATAACCGCTGTCTATAAGAGGAGTTTACGGCAAAGGTATCAATTTTTGTGCGCCCCGGTGGAAGTTCGTCTATAACTGAAATATCCATATCTCCATAAAGGATTAGGGCAAGGGTTCTGGGGATTGGGGTTGCAGACATTATAAGGACATGAGGGGTTTTACCTTTTTCCGAAAGAGTCGCCCTTTGCCGAACGCCAAAGCGGTGCTGTTCGTCTGTAATAACAAGGCGCAAGTCATTAAATATGACTTTCTCCTGTATTAAAGCGTGAGTGCCTATAATAAGCCTGCTATCTCCGGTTTTAATTTTTTCATGTATTTTTCTTTTTTCAGCAGGGGTTAAAGAACCTGCAAGAAATGTAACGTCAATGTTTAGCTTGTCAAAATATCTCTTTAACGAGTTATAATGCTGAAACGCCAAAACTTCCGTAGGCGCCATAAAGGCGACTTGCGCTGTTTTTGCCGAATTAAGGGCGATAAAAGCGGAAACCATGGCCACAGCAGTTTTCCCAGAGCCAACGTCTCCTTGTATAAGCCTGTTCATGACAAACCCAGACGAAAAATCCGCTTTAATTTGTTCTAAAACTTTATTTTGAGCGTTTGTCATATTAAATGGCAAAAGTTCTGTTATTGGTGAAGTTTCAGTGTTTTCAACAAGAAATACTGATTTTTCCTTTAAAATGCCTTTAATTTTAAAAAGAGAAAGCTGCATTAACAAAATTTCCTCGAAAACAAGCCTATGCCTTGCAGCATAGAAACTCTCGCTATTTTCCGGGAAATGAATGTTTTTTATAGCGGCTTGTCTGTCGCATAAATTGTATTTATTTAAAATAAGCTGCGGCAAAATTTCGTAAAATTCCGCCGCGGCTTCAAATAAAACAGTTTCAATTAAACTTCTTAAAACCTTTTGGGATAAATTTTTTGTTAAATAATATTTTGGAATTATGCGCCCGAAAGAAACAGAGGGGGTGTCCTTTATTTTTTCAAAATCCGGGCAAGACATAACGAATTTACTGTTTTTCTCAATAACTTCCCCTGCAAAAACGTATTTTTCATTTAATTTAAACTGATTTTTAATATATGGCTGGTTAAACCAAACAACTTCTATTATTGCATTTCCGTCTTGCAAAAACAGTTTTGTTACAGTTTTACTTTGAAAGCCAGCATTTTCGGCAGTTTTTTTAATAACAGCGCTTACAGTGTAAAAACCCTCGGTTTTTATTTGAGACGGTGACACAATAATGCTTCTGTCTTCATAATCTCTGGGATAATAGGTAATTAAATCCTTTATTGTAAAAACGTGGAGTTTGTTTAAAAGTTCCAGCCTTTTTTCTCCCACATTTTTTATTTTAGAAACACTTTCGTTTAAAATCAAGGTTTATCCCTCATTACTCAACAGAAATTATATAATAGAACACAGGCTGTCCGCCGTCTCTAAGCTCTATCTCAAAGTCTTTATGGCTGTTTTCGGCATAATCCACCATTTTTTCCGCTTCTTCTTTAGTTATTGAGCTTCCGTAATATATACTTAAAATGTCTCCGCCGTCTGCCGTCATTATGTCTATAAGCTTTTTAGCTCCGCTTTCAATATTTGAATCGCAAACGACAATTTTATTATCAAGCATACATAAAATATCGCCCTCTTTTATGTTAAAACCGTCTATGGCGGTATCTCTTACGGCGTAAGTAACAAGCCCTGTTTTAACAAGGGGAATTGCCTCCTCCATGCTTTTTAAGTTCTCTTCTATATTGCTTATGGGCAAATAAGCAACCATTGCAGAAATGCCTTGGGGAATTGTTTTAGTCGGAAGCACATGAAGATTTTTATTAATTTCCGCCGCCTGCTTTGCGGCTAAAATAATATTTGAGTTGTTTGGCAAAACAATTATTTCTTTTGCGTTAACATTTTCTGCGGCATTTAAAATGTCATCAATGCTGGGGTTCATGGTTTGCCCCCCTGATATTACATAATTAACCCCAAGCTTTTCAAAATAATCTTTTATTCCGTCTCCGGCGGCAACGGCTATAAAACCAATGTCGTCTATTTGCCCGTTATCGGTATTTGCTTCTGTAATTAAGTTGGTATGTTGAACACGCATGTTTTCAATTTTAATGCTATTTAAAGAACCAATTTTCATTGCTTGCTCTAAAATAAGCCCTGGATGTTCCGTGTGTACATGGACTTTTATTATATTATCGTCGGAAACAACCACGATTGAATCTCCGTTTTTAGTTAAAAACTCTTTAAGGCTATTTTCGGTTTCTTCTGTATTATTGATAGTTTCAATGAAAAATTCTGTACAATAGCCGAATTCTATTGCTTCTGTTGAGAAGCTTGCCTGAGCAGGAAGCTCTTGGGGATTCTCGTTAATTTTTTTATATATTTTTTCGTTGGAGAAGTCGTCATTTATAAGAGCAGTATACATGCCCTCTAAAATGCACATAAGCCCCTTTCCTCCGGCGTCTACTACATTTGCTTGCTTTAAAACCGGCAGCATCTCCGGGGTTTTTGCCAAAACTTCATTACCATGCTTAACAATACCGCTAAATAATTCCGAAATATCGCTTGTATATTCCATAATTTCTAAAGCTTTTTCGGATATGGAGGATATAATTGTAAGAATTGTGCCCTCTTTCGGTTTCATAACGGCTTTATAAGCTGTTTCGCTTGCTTTTTCAAAGGCGAAAGCAATGTCTGCGGCGCTTGCGACTTGTTTGTTTTCAAAGCCTTTTGCAAACCCACGGAAAATTTGAGATAAAATTACGCCGGAATTGCCTCTTGCACCTCGTAAAGAGCCGCCAGAGACAACTTTGGCTATATCGCTTACTTTTTTACTATCCGCTTTTAAAAGCTCCTTTGCCGCAACTTCCATAGTTAAAGACATATTAGTTCCTGTGTCGCCGTCGGGAACGGGAAAAACGTTTAAGGCGTCAAGCTTTGATTTGTTTTTTGTCAGTTCCTCAGAGCCGGAAATGAACATGCCCTTAAGCTTCATTCCGTCTATTGTAAGTGTTTCCACCGATTCATCCCCCTCGCTAGTTGTTGACACGTACACCCTCAACAAATATATTTATTTTTTCCACGTTTATACCGGTATACTCCTCAACTTTGTATTTTACAGTTGAAATTAACGTATCGGCAATTGCGGAAATATTTGTTCCGTATTCAACAATAATGTGCAAGTCAATAATAACAGCGTCTTCGTTATAGCTGAATGTAATTCCTTTTGTAAGGCTTTCTCTCTTTAATAGCTGTACAAGACCGTCTTTTACGTTTTTTGCCGCCATGCCGACAATGCCGTAGCAGTCCATAGCTGCAAGCCCTGCGATCCTTACTATAACTTCATTATCTATAGTAATTGTTCCATATTCGTTCTTAATTTTAGATGGCATAATAACCCTCCTTTTTATATTATGTACAGTCGTTATAGCTGAATAGAAGCTAAAACGACCGTTGCCGTTCGTATATTTGAAAAAAGACTTTGGATGTTATGCTCCAGTCTGTTTTCAAAGTTACTCACTATATTATACACATAAACGGAAATTCAAGCAATAAAAAATTGATTATAGTGATTATTTTAACGTGAGTTCGACGAAGTCGAAAAGCTGTTTATGTTTTTGCAAATACACTCCTTAACCACATAAAATAGCACTGCCTTGCGGCGAATTTTACTTGTGGACTACGTCATCAACTTCTTGTGTGCCGCTAGCACACGGCGTCGTCTCTTCCTTGCCACAAGCAAAATTTGCTCGCAACTCAGTACCATTTTATATGATTAAGGAGTATAGCTATCTATTCATTGTGAGCTGGGCAAAGCAAAAAGCCGCTTAAGCGGCTTTAATTAAGGGGCGTGTTTACATCTTTTTGAAATTTTTTTATCAATATTCAACACGCCCTTATTAAATTGTTCTCTTTATTTATTATCTTTTAATTTTAAATATAATTCCAAATACTTTTTAGCAGATGCTTTCCAAGAAAAATCGCATTCCATGCTGTTTTTTATAACCTGCTCCCAGTCTTCCGGGTAATTATAAAAACAGTTTAATGCTTCTTTAACTGCCCACATTAACCCACTTGCAAGATAATCTTCAAAAATGAAACCGTTACCTTTTTTTGTAGTATAATTATATTGGGTAACCGTATCTGTAAGTCCTCCTGTTTTCCTTACTATAGGAACTGTACCGTATCTCATAGCAAATAACTGGCCAAGACCGCAGGGCTCGAATAGAGAAGGCATTAAAAACATATCAGAACCGGCATAAATTTTTTGCGCTAAGTCTCCGCTGAAAAAAGTATTTGCGCTTATTCTGTCAGGGTAAAGCCATTGTGTGTGCTTAAATAGATGCTCATAACGGCCGTCTCCCGTTCCCAAAACTACAATCTGAACGTCCATGTTCATTAACTCTTCTAGGCATACCGCAACAATATCAAGCCCCTTTTGATCCACCAGCCTTGAAATAATGCTGATTAACGGCTTATCACAAACAGGCAGCCCCAAATGTTTCTGTAAAGCATATTTATTTTTCTTCTTATTTTCTAAGCTATCTTTATCGTAATTTGCAAAAAGCCTTGTATCGGTTTTGGGGTCATTTTGTTCAACGTCTATTCCGTTTAATATACCTGTAAGCTTATGGTTGCACTGGCGCAAAAGACCGTCCATGCCAAAGCCGTATTCCTCTGTTTGAATTTCTTTTGCGTAAGTTTCGGAAACTGTTGTAACCGCATCGGCATAAACTAAGCCGCCTTTCATAAAGCTTACTCTGCCGTAAAATTCAAGCTTATCCGGCGTGAAATAACCGTTGTTTAAGTCCACATGGTCTAAATATCCTTTTGTAAAGTTGCCCTGATACTGTAAATTGTGTATTGTAAAAACAGATTTCATATCATGGTAAAAAATAAAGCCTCCGTAATTATCACGTAAGTAAACTGGCCCAAGACCTGTTTGCCAATCGTTAAAATGGATAATATCCGGTTTAAACTCTATAACATTTAAAAGCTCTATAGAAGCTTTTGTAAAAAAAGCAAACCTTTCATCATCGTCCCAAAAGCCGTAAAAACCTTCTCTGCCGAAATAAAAATCGTTTTCAATTAAATATGTTGGGGTTTCATCATCAATTGTATAAATAGAACAGGACTGGTTACGCCAGCTTAATCTTATTACAAAAGAATCAACATATTCTAATCCTTTTAATAACTTTTCATCAATAAGGCTGTATTTTGGGAAAACAATGCGGACGTCTGCGCCTAACCTTTTTAGTTCTTTAGGAAGAGAGCCTATAACGTCCCCAAGCCCTCCGCTTTTTGCATATGGGGTAATTTCCGTAGCAACAAATAAAACCTTTAAATCAGATATATCAGACATTTAAGCACCCTCTTTTAAAAGACTCGCAAGCGGTATCAATTTATGCTTTTGTTTGCAAAATTTTATGATTTTTAGTACATAATCTTATAATACTATTTTCGGACATGGAAAGCAATAATCAAATATCATTTGTTGGAAAATTGTTAATTTTAATATATTTTTAATATTGACTATTTTATCCAATTATATGATATAATAATTTACTAGAAGTGTGTTTACAATATCAATACTAACGGAGGTTATAAATATGAGCTTACGCGACGAAACAGACCCGATGTATAAATGGAAAATAGAAGATTTATTTGAAACAGATGAAAAATGGAAGAAAGCATATGAAGAGGTAAACGGCTCTGCAAATAAAATTGAATCTTTTAAAGGAAAGCTTGAAAACCCGGATGACTTACTTAACTGTCTGCAAAACCGAGACGAAATTTCCCAAAAATGTGAAAAGGTTTATGTTTACGCCACAATGAAAATGCACGAAGATACATCCGACGGCAAATATCAAGCAATGGCAGAACAGGCGGAAACTCTTTTAGTAAAACTTACAGCGGCAATGGCTTTTATTGAGCCGGAAATTTTGCTTCTTAATAAGTCTTTTGTTGAAAAATCACTTAAAGAAAATAAAGGTTTAGAGCTTTACGAACATTATTTAAATGATATTTTCAGAATAAAAGAGCACACGCTTTCGCCGGAAATGGAAGAGCTTTTGGCAAAAGCAGAAGACATTGCATCTGCTTCCGAAAGCATATTTTCTATGATGAACGATGCCGACATGGAATTTGGCACTGTTAAAGACGAAAACGGCAACGAAGTGGAAATTACTCACGGACGTTATGCAAGCCTTATGGAATCTAAAAACCGGGAAGTTAGACAAAACTCATTTAATAAGCTTTACGACGCTTATTTAAAGCAAAAAAATACCCTTGCTGCAACGTTTAACGCAAATGTTAAAAAAGATTTATTTTTTGCAAAGGCGAAAAAATATGATTCTTCATTAGATTTAGCTCTGGACACATATAACATTCCAAAAGAAGTATACACAAACCTTATAAACACCGTAAGCGACAATTTGCATTTAATGTACCGTTATATAGAATTGCGCAAGAAATTTTTAAAACTTCCGGAGCTTCATATGTACGACCTTGCAACACCACTTATTAAGGAAGCGAACACGGACATAAACTATGATGACGCTAAGCAAACGGTTTTAGAAGCTTTATCCGTTTTAGGAGACGAATATAAGGGTATAGTTAAGGAATGCTTGGAAAAAGGCTGGATAGACGTTTATGAAAATAAGGGCAAGCGGAGTGGGGCTTATTCCTGGGGGGCATACGGCACTCACCCTTACATTTTGCTTAACTATGACAATAAAATAAGCGATATGTTTACGCTGGCTCACGAAATCGGTCACAGCATACACAGCCATTATTCATGGGAAACACAGCCTTATGTTTACGGAAGTTACTCAATATTTGTGGCAGAGGTTGCTTCCACTGTAAACGAGTGCCTTTTAATGGAATATCTTATAAAAAATACTAAGGACGAAGCGTTAAAGAAATATTTAATTAATTACTCATTGGAACAGTTTAGAGGAACAGTTTTCAGACAGACTATGTTTGCGGAATTTGAAATGATAACCCACGAACTTTTGCAAAAAGGCGAAGCATTAACCCACGAAGTTCTATCTGAAATATATTACGGGCTAAACAAAAAATATTACGGAGAAAATATGGTTATTGATGATAAAATCCGTATAGAATGGGCAAGAATACCCCATTTTTACTCTGCATTTTACGTTTATCAATACTCAACAGGTTATTCTGCTGCAGTTGCACTTTCCGAGGGAATTATGAATAAAGGAGGGCAAGCTGTTTCAAACTATATCGGATTTTTAAAGGGTGGCTGTTCGGATTATTCAATTAATTTGTTAAAAGGAGCAGGGGTTGACATGAGCAGCCCTAAGCCGGTGTTAGAAGCGCTTAATAAGTTTGAAAAGCTACTTGATGAAATGGAAAGTTTTTTGTAAGCATAAGCTAATAGAAGTTAACGCCCATACAAAAACCGCCCGCTTTAGCGGGCGGCATTTATTATACTAAACTAATCAATAACTTCCATAACTCTTCCGCAGCAAACAGGAACTGCATCTCCTTGTTTCAAATCAACTAGTTTGTTGCAAATGGAGCAATAGCATTTGCATTCGCTTTCAACGTGAACCTCCACATTAGCGGTTTCTTCGTTTTTAAGCCCTTCGATATGGAAAGAAGCACCTTTATCATTTTTTTGCGAAACATATTCTCCAACGGGAACAAGCTTTTTTGCCTCTTTGTTGCAATCAATGAGTATCTTCCAAAGAGTTTCTAATTTAATTTTTTCCCCCATACTTTCCGGAAGTAGTTCAACCATGTTTTTTTCAATGCTTATTTTCATAATAACACCCCTTAAAAATGATTTATATTTATCATATAATTATTATATCATAATAATTATTAATTGCAATAGATAATTATTATTTATAGAATATTTTTCAAAATTCACAAGATATTGCATTATACCAGCACTTATAAAACTATTATTAAATGATTGACATTAATTTACATGTAATATATAATAACTGAATAATTAATTGAGGGTGAAATATATGTCTGAAAAGAAAACAGTCCTTACTTATGAAGGCTTAAAAAAATTAGAAGAAGAATTACAGCATTTAAAAACGGTACGCCGTAAAGAAGTTGCTGAAAAAATAAAAGAAGCAAGAGGCCAAGGGGACTTGTCCGAAAACGCCGAATATGACTTTGCCAAAGAAGAACAGGCGGAGATTGAAGCAAGAATTGTTGTTTTGGAAAAAATGCTTAGAAACGCCGAGGTTATCGACGAGGAAGATTTAGACAAGGGCGTTGTAAACGTTGGCAACACTGTTAAAATGTTTGACCATGAATATCAAGAAGAAGTTGTATATACAATAGTAGGTTCTGCCGAAGCAGACCCAGTAAAAGGTAAAATTTCTAACGAATCACCTTTGGGTATTGCTCTTATTGGGCACAGCGCCGGGGAAACTATAAAGGTTGAAGCACCCGACGGGATTTTATCATACGATATTTTAGAAATTAAATAAACTACCGGTATCAAAGCCGGGATCAAAAGAGGAGATTAATATGCCGGATAATTTTATTGAATCAGTCCACGATGATAGCGATTTGAACGAACTTTTAAAAGTTAGACGTGAAAAGCTTGCAAAGCTTCAAAGCGAAGGGAAAGACCCTTTTGTTCGCGTCAAGTACAGCGTTACAAATCATTCATGCGACATTCACAACGACTTTGATAAGCTTGAGGGGCAGGAAGTTTCTGTTGCCGGGAGAATGATGACAAAGCGTATTATGGGCAAAGCCTCTTTTTGTGACGTACAAGACAGAGAGGGTCGCATACAAATTTATGTGCGCAGGGAAGACTTGGGCGAAGAATATTACGCAGATTTCAAGCATTATGATATCGGCGACATTGTCGGCGTAAAAGGCGTTGTATTTAGAACTCAAAAAGGCGAAATTTCTGTTAAAGCTTCGGAAGTTGTGCTTTTATGCAAAAGCCTTCAAGTGCTTCCGGAAAAATTCCATGGTCTTAAGGATACGGAAATGCGCTATAGAATGAGATATTTAGATTTAATTGTTAACCCCGAAGTTAAAGAAGTATTTATTAAACGCTCTAAAATTATAAAAGCAATTAGAAGATTTATGGACGACAGAGGGTATATAGAGGTTGAAAACCCTATTTTGCAAACAAACCCCGGCGGCGCTAACGCACGCCCATTTGCAACCCACCATAACGCTCTTGATTTGCCTATGTATATGAGAATTGCCTTGGAGCTTCACTTGAAAAGGCTTATTGTGGGTGGGCTTGAAAGAGTTTACGAACTTGGCAGAGTTTTCCGCAACGAAGGCATAAGCATTAAACACAACCCGGAATTTACTATGATAGAGCTTTACGAAGCGTATACAGACTATTACGGCATGATGGAGCTTATTGAAAGTATGATGAAAGCCGTAGTTAGCGAAGTTTGCGACAGCCCAATTGTAAAATACGGCGTTCACGAAATTGACTTTTCAAAACCATTTACAGTGCTTACAATGGTTGATGCTGTTAAAAAATATGCAGACGTAGACTTTGACGAAATTGAAACAACAGAAGATGCTAGAGCTGTTGCACGCAAACACGGCGTTCACTTTGAGCATTATCACAAAAAAGGCGAAATCCTTTGCTCTTTCTTTGAGCAGTTTGCAGAAGACAAGCTTATTCAGCCGACATTTTTAATTGACCACCCGGTTGAAGTTTCTCCGCTTACAAAAAGAAAGCCGGATAAACCGGATTATACTGAAAGGTTTGAGCTTTTTATAGTGGGCAGGGAATTTGCAAACGCTTATTCCGAACTTAACGACCCTATTGACCAACGTACTCGTTTTGAATATCAGGAATCTTTACGTGAAGCCGGCGACGAAGAAGCCAACAGAATTGACGAAGACTTCCTTTTAGCTCTCGAATACGGTATGCCCCCAACGGGCGGTCTCGGTTTAGGTATAGATCGTTTTGTTATGCTTTTAACAAACTCTTATTCAATAAGAGACGTATTATTGTTCCCAACTATGCGCCCGACATTATAAAATACTATGGAGCTGTCCGCTTTTTCGGGCAGCTTTTTTAAAACAATTATACAGGAGGATTATAATGGATTATCAAAAGCTTGCGAAATTAGCGGTTGATGCTAAAAAAATGTCTTATTCCCCATATTCACATTTTCAGGTTGGTGCGGCGCTTTTATGCAAAAGCGGAAAAGTGTATACAGGGGCAAACATTGAAAATGCGGCGTATACACCAACAAACTGCGCAGAAAGAACAGCAGTTTTTAAAGCCGTTTCCGAGGGTGAGAGAGAATTTTTGGCAATAAGTGTTTCCGGTTCTTATGCCGGAGAAAACGGAGATTATTGTTACCCCTGCGGCGTTTGCAGACAGGTTCTTATTGAATTTGTTAATGCAAATACCTTTGAGGTTATTGTTGCAAAAAGTGAAGACGATTATAAAGTCCATAAATTTAGTGAAATTTTACCTTACGGCTTTTCGCCTAAAGATTTGGGGGACTTAAATGAGAATAGTTGATATAATTAATAAAAAGAAAAACGGTTTTGCCTTAGCAAAAAATGAAATTGAATTTGTTGTTGATGGCTTTACTAAAGGTGAAATTCCAGATTATCAAATGTCTGCGCTTTTAATGGCTATTTATTTCAAAGGCATGGACGAAAAAGAAACAAATTGTTTAACAATGGCTATGGCAAACTCCGGCGATGTAGTTGATTTAAGCGAAATCCCCGGTATAAAAGTAGACAAACATTCAACGGGAGGGGTAGGGGACAAAACTTCTCTTATTCTTGCCCCAATTGTTGCCAGCTACGGCGTTTATGTTGCAAAAATGAGCGGAAGAGGTCTTGGGCATACAGGAGGGACAATTGACAAACTTGAAGCCATACCTGGGCTTAAAACAAGCTTTTCCCAAAAAGAATTTATTAACATTGTTAAAGAAAATGGGCTGTGCATTGGGGGCAGCGGAGATTTAGCCCCTGCGGACAAAAAAATTTACGCTCTCAGAGACGTTACCGCAACCGTTGATAACATTTCCCTCATTGCTTCCAGCATAATGAGCAAAAAAATTGCGGCTGGCTCAGACTGTATTTTACTGGACGTTAAAACCGGCAGCGGTGCATTTATGAAATCTTACGAGGACTCCGTTGCTCTTGCTAAGGAAATGGTTAAAATCGGGGATGGCTGCGGTAGAAAAACCGTTGCAATTATTTCTGATATGGGAACGCCACTAGGTAACGCAATTGGCAATACTCTTGAAATATGTGAAGTTATTGATGTGCTTCACGGAAACGGACCTAAAGATTTAACAGATATTTGCGTTGAACTTGCGGCGAATATGCTTAATTTAGCTGGAAAAGGCGAACTTAATACGTGCAGAGAAATGGCTCAAAACGCCTTAAAAGACGGAAGTGCATTTGAAAAATTTAAACAAATGATTAAAGGGCAATACGGCCACACATCATACATTGATAACCCTGAAACTTTTGAAAAAGCATCTATACTTTACGAAGTTGAATCCCCCGGAACGGGATATATAAGCGCAATGAACGCCGAAGAACTTGGCGTTGCCGCAATGATTTTAGGCGCAGGGAGAGAAACAAGCGGGCAAAGCATAGATTTTACAGCAGGTATTATTCTAAAAGCCAAAACAGGGGATTTTGTTGAAAAAGGTCAAACAATCGCCGTTCTACATTGTAATGACATGGAAAAAGCCAAATCCGCCAGCGAAAAAATAATTCAAAATATAACCTTTTCAGATTTTAAACCAGAAATGACTAAGCTTTTCTATTCAAGAGTTGATGTAAAACAAATAACAGAATATTAGGCAGGCTCTTATAGGTGATTAAATGAAGCTAAAGGAATTTTTAATTGGAAATATCCCTGCAATTTTGTGGGGAGATAAAAGCACTAAATTGGTTATTGCAGTACACGGCAATATGTCATCGAAATCTGATGTGCCTATTGCCGTTTTAGCAGAAGAAGCCGTGCCTCTTGGCTATCAAGTATTAAGCTTTGATTTACCAGAGCATGGCGAAAGAAAAACTGAGCCAACTCTATGTAAAGTGCAGACATGTGTTGCGGAACTGGAAGAAGTAATAAAATTCGCAAAACAGCAAGTTAGTTCTATTTCTCTAATTGCTAACAGTATGGGTGCATACTTTAGTTTGCTTGCATATAAAGACGAAGATATAAAACAAAACTTATTTCTTTCACCTGTTGTGGATATGGAACGCATAATTAATAATATAATGGGCTGGTTTAACATTTCAGAAGAACAGCTTTATAAAGAAAAAGTAGTTCCTACACCTATCGGGCAAACCCTATATTGGGACTATTATCAATATGTGAAAAATAACCCCATTGAAAAATGTAATGCTCCTACAGCCATTTTGTATGGCAAAAAAGATGAAATATGCGAATATGATTATGTTTCCTCTTTTACTAAAAAGTATAATTGCAAATTGGATATATCGGAAATCTCTGGACATTATTTTCATACGAAAGAGGATATTAAGATTTATCGTGATTGGATTAGAATGAACATTGCAAAATAGATGTTTTTGCGATATGCATTATTCAAATAAGGGGTAAGTTATGGATTTAGATTTACTAAAGAAAATTAAAAAAAACAGCATAAGAGTTGCATTAAATAAAATGAATAAAAACAGCATTAGAGTTACATATGATTCTGATACAAAAGCGGAATTTCCTATTGGATGTTCCAAAATTGGTGGAAAACCTGATTTACCAAAAGATTTTAAATGGTTTTATTTTAATGGAATAGCATACGATGAAATTGAAAAAAACCGTCCATTAAGTTTCCTTGCTCAAATTAATTGCAAAGATGCAAAAAAATACGATATTGAAAGTTTATTACCAGCGCAAGGTATACTGTACTTTTTTTATGAAATTGAAACATTGACAGGCGGCTTTGACTCGAAAGATAAAGGAAGTGCAAAAGTATACTACTATGCTGGAAGTGAATCTGAACTTAGACGAACTGATTTCCCGACAGATTTACTTGATGAATACAAATTACCTGAAATGACAATTAATTTTGAATCAGAAGATGATTTTCCTTGTTTTGAGGAGTTTATTCAATGGCATCCACAGTTTGACTATAAACAATCGAACACTTATGAGGATTTAAAAGGCAAATTAGTTCCATTGCATGAGGAAGGGGAAAATATCAATAAGCTTCTTGGATATGCTAACCTAATTCAAGATGGAATGTTGTTAGACTGTGAACTGGTTGCAAATGGCATTTGTACAGGAACATCTATAGAAATTCAGAAATCTGACTTAAAACAGTATAAAAAAGATTGCATAAAGTGGCAGTTGTTGTTTCAGCTGGATTCTATTCAAACTAAGGGGTACGAAATGGTTTGGGGAGACGTTGGCAGAATTTACTTCTATATACGAAGAGATGATTTAAAAGAATTAAATTTTGATAATTGCTGGCTGATTCTTCAATGCTATTAAAGAGCAGAATGTAATTCTATGTACGCACCGGCTTTACAAAACCAGTGCAAAAGCTTAATCAACAAATTTTATGCTTGCGCCCATTTGCTGTAAAGCCCTTTCTATACTATCGTATCCACGCTCTATGTGTTCAGAATTAGTTACAATAGTATTTCCCTCTGCGGTCAGTCCTGCTAATATTAGCGCTGCGCCGCCACGTAAATCTTTGGAGCTTACTGTTGCGCCCTTAAGCTTTTTAACTCCTCTTATTATAAATGTTTTTCCGTCTGTCGAAACAAGTATGTTTGCGCCCATTCTCGTTAGTTCGCTTATATGCTTGTTTCGGGATTCAAAAAGCGTTTCTTCAATTACGCTTGTGCCATTCGCTATGCTTAAAAGCGCCATTAGCTGGGGCTGCATATCCGTTGGAAATCCGGGGTGGGGCAGCGTTACAAGCCTATTAACGCTTTTTAATTTCCCGGGGGCTTGAAGCGTAATAATATTTTTCTCTTCCTTAACAATACATCCGGTTTCAAGAAGCTTTGAGGTTATAGGGTATAAATGCGCAGGGTTAACGTTTGTAAGAGTGACTGAGCCTTTTGTTATTGCGGCGGCAACTAAATAAGTTCCGGCAACAATTCTGTCCGGCATAACGATGTGTTCAACCCCATGAAGCTTTTTAACCCCTTCTATAACAATTGTATCGGTTCCTGCGCCTTTTACTTTAGCGCCGCAACCGTTCAAGAACACTTGTAAATCACATATTTCAGGTTCCTTTGCGGCGCAGTTTATAATTGTTTCGCCTTCGGCAAAAACAGCCGCAAGCATAATGTTTTCCGTTGCGCCCACGCTGGGGAAATCCAAATTTATTTTTGCTCCAATGAGCCTATCCGTTTCACAATTTATAAATCCGTGTTCTTCCGTTATATTTACGTTCATTTGGCGAAGCGCTTTTAAATGAAGGTCTACCGGGCGAGAGCCTAACTCACATCCTCCGGGGTAAGAAATTCTGACCTTTTTAAACCTGCCTAAAACCCCGCCTAAAAATATAAATGAGGAACGCATTTTCTTAACTAAATTGGCCGGAACTTCGGTTTCTAACATCGGCTTAGAGTTAACAATAAGCGTATCTTTCTCCACTTTCGTCTTACATCCTAAGGCTTCTAAAATCTCTATTGAAATAGTAGTATCTAAAATCTTAGGAAAATTGGTTATAACAGACGTGTCTCCGTTGAGTATGGTCGCCGCAAGAATCGGCAAAATTGCGTTTTTGCCGCCGCCAATACTTAATTCGCCCGACAGCTTTTTTTGGCCGCAGACATGATATTCGCCCATCAAAATACACCCCCATAATTGCGTATAATCCAGTTTATGCACTATTTTGGAAAGTTGTTACAAGTTGCAAGCTGTGATGGGATGTTCAATTTTTTGCAAGAAACATACATTAGTAAATTATAAAAAGCCCAAGGGTTTATACCGCAAGGACTTTTTTAAATTTTATCTTACTTTAAACACATTAATCATATCCATCAAAATCTGCGCTTGGGAATTAAGCTCTTCTGAAGCAGCGGCGGATTGCTCTGTAGCCGCTAAATTATTTTTAACAACATCTGAAATCTTCTTTATTCCATCGCTAACACTTGAAATTGAGTTGGCCTGTTCTTCAGAAGCCCCGGTAATTTGGTCAATAAGCCCGGAAACTTCATTGGCGTTTTCAACGATAATGTTAAGTTCTGCCGCTGTTTCTTCCGCAATTTTCATGCCGTTATTAACTCTGGTTATGGAATTTTCAATTAATTCCGACGTTTCTTTTGCGGCGGTTAAGCTTCTCCCGGCAAGGTTTCTTACTTCTTCCGCAACTACAGAGAAGCCTTTGCCGTGTGCGCCGGCTCTTGCAGCCTCTACTGCGGCGTTAAGAGCAAGTAAATTTGTTTGGAAAGCAATATCGTCAATAACTTTTATTATTTTAGAAATGTTTCCGGACGAATCTTTTATGCCTTCCATTGATTCCAGCATATTTTGCATTGCCTCATTGCCTTTTCTTGCGTTTGCAATTGATTTTTCAGAAAGCGCATTAGCATTTAAGGCGTTTTGCGCATTATTCCTTGTTTTAGTGCTTATGTCGTTTACTGAATCAGTCAGTTCTCTAAGGGAGATGTCTTGCTCGTTAGCTCCCTGTGCAAGCTCGCTTGCGCTGCTTGCAGTCAATTTAGAACCTTCTAGCACCTGCTCTGAAGAAGCTAAAATAGTAGCCATAGTGTCACTTAATGAATCGTTTATTGTGTTTATGGAGTCTTTAATTGTAGTAAAATCTCCTAAATACTCTCTTTGTATGCTTTGAGACAAATCTCCGCCAGCCATTTTGGAAAGAATATCGTTAATTTCCTTTATATAAGAAGATATTTCTGCAACAGTTGTATTAAGAGAATCTTTTACAATTGCAAAGCTTCCTTCGTAGTCTCCTTTTACACTTATGGATAAATCCCCTTTAGACATTTGCAAAAGTGCTTCGGAAGCTTCGGTTATTGGAGTGGAAACAGCTTCTAAAAGATTGTTAAGCCCCTCCATAATCTCGATCCAGTCTCCGCTGTAATTAGAGGTATCTATTCTGTTTGTAAGGTTGCCTTTAATAGCACTATCTGCAAGGTTTTTAACAGATTCAGAAATTGCCTTAATAGCGCTCCTTACACCTTCTATAACATCATTAATAAAAACTTTTTTTCCAGGTAATTTTTCCATAGGCGCATTAAAGTCGCCAGCTACGATTTCGCCTAATGTTGACATAGCGGTTTTATTTGTTTCAATATACCCGGAAACCATTTCATTAACAAGGCTTGCCGCCTCTTTGTAAGACCCATAATATCTATCAACGTCAATAAATAAATCGATATTTCCGTTAACATTATGTTCTTTAGACATATATGCTAAATCGTTAACAAGACTTTTTATAACATCGGCAACCTCAAAAAAGCTGTTTGCAAGAAGGCCTGTTTCATCGTCTGTTGTTTTGTATTTATTAAAGTTAAAATCGCCCTTTGCAACACTATCAGTAATTGATAGCAACCTTTTCATTGGTTTTGTAATCCTTGAAGCAGTTAAATAGGCAATAATTATTGACAAAACCATTAAACCGATGCCTAAAAAGAAAATTGCGGACTGAACATTATATGTTGATAAATTAATATTATCTGAAAGCTGTTCTGTGATAGAATGAATATCCTCTAAATAATTACCAGTACCAACAACCCAGTCAAAGGGAGCATAATATTTGGCGTATCCACGTTTCTCCTTTGCTGCTGTTTCTCCGGCTTTTGGGAAAAAATAATTTGTATATCCTCCGTCCGGCTGCTTAGCGCTGTTAATAATATCTTTAATATATTCGTTGCCTTTTTCATCCTTGGCATTAAATCTGTTTGTGCCCTCAGTTTCCTTTCCTAATAAAACAACATTTACGCCCTCAGAGGTGTCTACCCAGAAATAATTTGTTTTTTCATACCGTAACTCTCTTATTACGTCCGCAGCTTGCTTTTTTGCTTCGCTTAGAGTCAACTCGCCATTTTGGCTTTTTTTGTAATAATAATCACAAATACTTAACGCATTTTCAACTTGAAGATATACTATTCTGTCGAAATTTTGGTTCATTAACTCTTCTTGTTCAGTGAGCCTTGACCTTCCAACTTCTCTTACGTTACGAATACCGAAAAGACCAATAACTGTTATCATTATAATGCTTAAAAATATTGAACTTGAAATAAGCTGCTGTTTTATTGTTCTTCTCATTTTGGGTTTCATTTATTTCCTCCTTTTTATCGTTCAATAAGTTCTATGGCAATTTTAGCGTCTCTGTTGGAATATGCCTTAAGCTGCTCCGATTGAATATTTATTTCACTTTTAACATCAGCAGTATTGTTCATTATTTGCTCTGCAATATCTATTACTTCCTTTTTGTCTAAATTAAAGCAGTTGACATATGTTTCCTGTTTTATATAATTCATAAAAGATTTAATTTTAGGGTCGTAAACTATGCCAATAATAGGAACGTTCATGCTAACGGCATAAATAAGGGTATGAAGCCTCATAGCAATAACAAGCTGTGTAATACCAATAAGCGCCATTATTTCCTGTGCATTATATTCTTGGGACAAAACAATCGATTTTACGGATAACCTTTCACTTACTTCTTTAGATATAATTGCATCGTATGGCTGCTGCATAGGAATAAACAAAGGTATCAAATCGTATTTTAAGCAAATTTCATTAATAATATCAGCCATTTTCTGAACAAAATTAATATCGTTATATTTCCACTGCCTTATTGAAACGGATAAATATTTGCCGTTTTTATCTATTTTTTCTTTTTTAAATATATCTTCAAGAGCGTCCGTTTCAATGGGTTTTAAGGAAAACGTTGGGTCAGAAGTAAATAGAACCTCTTTGTTTGTAACGCCTAGCTTTTTAAGCTCATTTATGGACTCTGTTTCTCTAAGGGTAATAAAATCGCAAATTTGCAATGCACTTTTCGCAATGCCTATATTATGTTTTTTTATTATCGGACCTATGCCGTTTGCGTAAAGCATTACTTTTAAACCCAGTTTTTTTGCAAAATGCATAAGCGTTGTATAATAAAATAAAGATTGGGTGCTAGTAATGTCTTGAATAAGGCTGCCCCCACCGTTTAAAAAAAGCCTGCTCATTTTCAAATGCTTACGGATTGCAAGCAGGTTTGAGCGGTTTATTGCATAAACATTGTGCCTTTGGCTTGTTTCCTTAGGGTTTTTAGACAAAACTGCTATTGAAATATCCGGCTTTTCTTGCCGCAGGCTTTCTATAATTGCTTTTAAAAGGGCATCATCTCCGCTGTTTTTAAAGCCGTAATACCCGGATAACATTACATCGAAACATTTATTTGCTTCTTTCGTACGTTTAATTATATCGGTATAAATCTCCAAATGCCTTAGCTTCATACTTTCTTTTGAAAAGTTTGAACGAGCAAAAATATTAAGATTATCTCCTAATTTTTTGGCAAAAATTTTATTTTCAAGCAGTACTTCTATTTTCTCTGCCATTTGTTCAAAGTTTGCAGGCTCAACTAAAAGCCCTGTTTCTCCGTCTTTTATTAAGTCGGGTATGCCACCAACAGCAGTTGAAACCGTGGGTTTGCTCATTTTTGCCCCTTCAAGCAAAACATAAGGAAAAGACTCACTGTAAGAGGATAAAACATTTATGTCTATACAGTTTACAAAACTGAAAATATCGTTAATAAAACCTAAAAATACAAAATGTTCAGAAACTTTTGCGGCTTTGATCATGTTTTGAAGATTATTCTGCTCCGGTCCTTCCCCTGCGAGAAGAAAAATTACATCTTTTCGCTTTTTTATAATATTTATAGCTGCCTTTATAAATATTTCATGACCTTTCACTTTGTCAAAACGGCCGATAATTCCTATTATGGTTTTGCCTTCATGGTTTACGCCGTGAAGCTGTAAAAATTGTTCCTTAGGCGTAAATTCTATTTCCATTTCAAAATCAATAGAGTTATAAACGGTATAAATACGATCCTTATCAAAATCTCGTTCGCTAAGCATGTCTTTAAACTGGTTAGAAACAGCAATGTAATAATCCAGAAACCGTAATGCCCAAGAGTTTAATTCGGTAAACACCATTTTTTTGTATAAACTGTCAGTAAAGTCCATTCTATAGTCGCTGTGAACGGTGGTGATCATAGGTATTTTAATAAACGGACGAAGGAGTACCGCAATAAAATTTGCCCTTGCCCCATGGGCATGGATTAAATGGTATCTTTCCTGTCTAATGTGGGTTATAAGCTTTTCAATAATTGTCAAATCGTTTCTGTAACGCTGCTTTATAAGCATAGAGGGTATATCTGTATCTTTTATTTCCTGATAAAAAACTCCCTCCATAAAGCAAATAACTCTTATAAATATATCTTCCTGTAAAGCGGATAAAAGAGTAAAAACATGAGTTTTCGCCCCACCTTTGTCTCCGCCGGATATTAAATGTAGAACTTTCAAAAAAACACCTCTTAAGCTGTTCCGAAATTTAAGTAATCAGTTACTACTTAAAAAAACTTCGCATAGCAGCTGTTTCTCTTCTGTAATATTAAATATTTTAACTAAGTATTCAAGTTTCCCTACGGAAAATGTTTGTACCAGAACATTTTGACCCCGAGTACATTCTTTTTTATAGGCACACTTCATGCTTGTAATAACAGATTTATCGTAAACATCGTCAGGGATTCCGTTAATTGCCCATTCTAAATATGTTATGTTATTAACGTGCAGATTTTTATCCATATCCCGTCTCGTTGTAATAAACGTATATTCATCTAAAAGAGTTTCAAACTCAAAGCTACTTATTTTATAATCTTTTTCAAGCCTTGACGGGCGCAGTTCTCCATATTCTTTAAAAAACCTGTCTTCAAGTTTAATTGGCCTGCGGCGCACAAGGTCTGAATAAACCCAGGCGGAATTAACTAAAGCTAATAATTCGCCTTGATTATTTATTACCTCAAAGCTTCTTTCTGCTAAAATTCCTTTAAAAAAAGTCGGCCATGTGTTTATTGTAAATTCCTCGTTCCAAAGAGGATATTTTAATATTTTAACTTGCCAGTTTGTAAGCAAAAAGCCTACCATATTATCCGAAAACCATTTCATTGGGCGAGATGTTGTTTCTGTATGCATTAAAGAAGCTTCTAATATGCATTCTACAAGGCTTGGCATAGTAGCCTGCATATCAAGCCTTGCCCCTCTGAAAGGAATTTTGTTTTTACAAGAAAAATAGTCCATTTTACCCACCTCTATTTAAAATTAAGGTAAATTAATACAAAAATAATATATCAGAATTTTATATCTAAAACAAGTAAATTTATGCAAACACATTGTTTTTTTCAAACATTGACTAGTTGATTTTGGTGGAATGGGGCTGTATAATGTTATTAAGTTAGAATGATTTATATATGGAATTAGATTTATGGCTTGTCGCCAACCAGCTAAGCGTTCATTGTGTTCTTTTGGCGTAATAATTGAAAATTCTTATTAGGAATACATCTCTTTTGCTTCTTTTATTGCCTTAACGCAGCTTTTGAGAAATGAAAGCTCTAATCGATGACGGCGTAACGGTTATTATGGGAAGTTTATGGGGATTAAGGTAGGTTCTGATAAGGCTGTGGATTTGTTGACGAAGATATAGGGTATAATATTATAAAAAGGAGTGCGGTAATATGAATCAAAATTTCATTACTAATTTGAAAATTGAAAAGGTTAGACATCTGGAAAACATCAATATTGCCTTGTCGTCTAACGAAAGAAAGCACTTAATTTTAACAGGGAAAAATGGCAGTGGTAAAACAAGCCTATTACAATCAATTCAAAATTATTTATCAATGTATCCGGAAGGCAAAACTTTGGCAGGGTTAATTAAAGAAGTAGAATATTGGGAAAAAGCAATTGATGGCCTTGTCATTAAGAACGAAGATGATAAATTAAAACAAATTCAAAATAAAGAAGGCTATGATTATCGTAAAAGTCAATATTGTAAGTACACAAGTGGAATTATACTTGATATTATTTCAGAAGCAGATATTATAGAAAGCTATAATAAAGGTGAATTTATTATTGCCTATTACCGTGCGGATAGAAATTATAAAGCTTTAGAGGCAAAACATATTGAAAAAATCAGTTTCCAAGACAAATATGCTATAAACGAAGAACCAGGAAAACTACTTATAAAATATCTTTTGGATTTAAAAACAAGCCAAGCGCTAAATGAAAAAGCAAATAAAAAAGAAAAATCAAATGAAATTGAAATGTGGTTTAATAAATTTGAAAATTTATTAAAAGAATTATTTGAAGATGAAAAGCTGACAATTGACTTTGATATTGAATCTTTTGAATTTTCTATTATTGCAAGCAACAGAGAACCTTTTGGGTTTAATACAATGTCAAGTGGTTATTCTGCTGTTCTTGACATTATTGTGGATTTAATGATGAGAATGGAGAAAAATGCAAGAGGTTTCTATAACATACAAGGGGTTGTTTTAATTGATGAAATTGAAACTCATTTACATCTTGAATTGCAGAAAAAGATATTGCCATTTTTAATAAGCTTTTTTCCAAACATTCAATTTATTGTTACAACTCATTCGCCATTTATTTTAAATAGTGCAGATAATGTAATTATTTTTGATTTGGAGAATAAAATTTCCGTGCAAAACGGGCTTAAGCATTTGCCTTACGCTGGTGTTGTTGAGGGATATTTTGAAGTAGATACTTTGTCAGATGAGTTGAAAGAAAAATTTAACAGATACAAGGAACTATCAAAAAAAGCTTTGCTTGAAGAAAGCGATTATGACGAATTAGCTGATTTAGAAAGATATTTGGATGAAATACCGGACTATCTTGCACTTGATATTTCAACTGAATATTCAAAATTAAAATTAGAGTTTGAAAATAGGGGGTAGTTTATCGTGATTTTTATTAAAAGAACTAAAACGGCTCCTGAAATTTTAGATATAGAAAAACGAAAAGCAAACGGGTCATACAACAAGGGGGATGTTAAATCATTGTTGTATAAAGATTTTTATGAAAAATGTTATATTTGTGGCGTTAAACCTCTTCAAGATGGTGGTGAAATAGAACATTTGGTAGCACATAAAGGGGATTTAGATAAAAAGTTTGATTGGGAAAATTTATTTTTGTCTTGTGGACATTGTAATGGTATTAAAAATAAAAAAGAATACAGCGAAAATGTCATTAACTGTACAAAAATCAACCCAAATACCCAAATTAAACAAGTATTATCAGACAATAGTGTTTGTGTTGAATTAATCGACGCCAATATACAGTCAGAAACAACAGCAAAGTTGATTGAAGAATGCTTTAATGCCGAAAGTACCATCACAAGAAAAAAAGCATCAACTTATAGATTGGATGTGCTTAAAAGTGAAATGGGCAAATTTTATAGTGTAATATTAAAGTATAAAAAAAGTCAAAAATCTTATTATAAAAAACAAATTGAAGCAATGTTGCAAGACAATACAAAGTTTACAGCATTTAAAAGGGATTATATAATACATAATAAAGATTTTTCACAAGAGTTTGCAAATTGTTTTTAGGTGGTAAGCTTATGCGCACTTTTTACAAGCCTTCCGGTAAGGTTAAAAACAGGGCGGGACAGGAAGCCGACTTAAATTCATAACTGAATAGGATTAGTCAAGGCGAAAACAGACATATTGTGTTTAAGTATGTCTGTTTTTGCCTTGGAATTTGCAAACATGTATTTAGTCTTTGTGCAGCTTGATTTTAAATTTGAATTTAATGTTAGGTTTTTTTAGCGGAAGCTTAAAAGACGGATGCTTAAATTTTATGGAAAACGTCCTTTTTATTTCTGACTTTTCTTGTTTGTTATCTTCAATCAAGTTTATATAAAGTTCTTCAATGTTTTTTGCAAACTGTTCGGCAGACAAATGTTGAATTGAGTTATATCCATTTTGAGCAATTTCCGCCGTATCTTTTTCATTGGTTAAAACTTGATATAAAACTTCAGACAGCTCTTCATCTTTTTCAAATATATAACCTGTCTCGCCATTTTTTATTATACCTTCTATGCTTTGGTCTTTTTTAGCAACAACAGGAAGATGGGTCGCCATTGCTTCCAAATAAGTAAGTCCTTGTGTTTCTGAAGTTGAAGCGGTTGTAAAAACGTCTCCAATTTGATAATATTTGCCGATTTCGGAGTAAGGTTTACCTCCCGTAAAAATAACGCTTTGGGATATATTAAGTTCTTTAGTCATTTCTTTGTATCCGTTAATTAATGGACCGTTACCAACAAGAACAAGCTTAACATCAGGTATTTTTTTTAATAAATCCGGCATAGCGTTGATTACAACATCAAGGCTTTTTTCCTGGGCAATTCTGCCAACATAAACAATAACTTTTGAAGCATCAGCTAATCCTATTTCTTTTTTCAAATCCTGAATTTCTTGTTGTTCAAAATTTTCACGTCTAAGATTAGAAAAATTAAGCCCGGTGGGTATAACCACAATTTGTCGCTTTACGCCGTATTCTATAAGGGCTTGTTTTGTTTTTTCCACGGGTACAACAACAATTCTTGCTCTGTTACAAAAAATTCGGCTAAAAGCTTTTGCCATGTTTGGGGTCATTAAATGCCCTTTGGCAACGTAATGGACGTAATCCTCGTACATTGTGTGATATGTGTGTACAAGAGGTATTTTATATATTTCCGAAAGAACTTTGCCAAAAAGCCCTATGGCAAATTCTGTTTGGGTGTGTACAACGTCTAGCTTTAGTTTTTTAAAATTAAGTATAAGCTTAGGTGAATACATATATGTCATACGGTGGGTTGGTAAAAATACAAATGGCATACTTGGAAGCCTAAAAACCGTTGGTTGCTTTTCTTTGCAGCTTGGGTCGTTTGCCGTAATAATGTATACCTTATGCCCAAGCTTTTCAAGCTCCGTCTTTAATGTCATGGAAGATGTGGCAACACCGTTAATTTGAGGGAAGTAAGTGTCTGTAAAAATTCCAATATTCATTTAATTTCCTCCATCTTCAATTTGAAAACTCGCTAAGAATATCATAACTTTTTTTATACTCAGGGTAAATTTTTACAGCATATTCTAATAAAACTTTTGCTTCATCATATCGTTTGTCCCTTTTGTATGTTTCCGCTAAACTTATTATGGACTGTACAAAGCTATGATAATTTTCTTCATATTCCGTAACAATTTTTAAATTGTCATATCCGAAATTTAGCTTAATATCCTTGTTTGTCATTTCATTATTAAATTTAAGCATTTTTTTCCTTCCCAGCTCTTTTGCAAGCTTGTGCCGGTTTACAAGCCGTTCATTTTTTTCCGACTCGTAATCCAGTGCAGGAATAACCCTTAAATCCGGTTTAAAGAAAAGGCTTTCGGGTATTTCTTGGTTTAATGTTTTATTGGCTTCCATCTCTTCCTCTATAAAAGCATTTAGCTTTTCATATCTGCTTTTTTCTCCTCGCTTAATAAAGTAAGAAATAACGGAAATTAAAATAAGTAAAATGGATAAGGTTATAAACGTAAATTGCATTTTATTGTTCCTTTCGACCGTTGCAACCTTTATAGCTTTTATTCGTTTTATTTATATACGATATTCCAACATATACGGCTGAATTCATCTTTTATAAATTAAACTTAATTATTTAACGGTCAAATATGTATAGTTCTATTATAACCTAAATATTTAAAATTGAACAGCTATTTGCTTTTAATTTTATTATATATATGATATACTCAAAATATCAATAGAAAAGGAGTTTAACAATGAAAAGAAGAAAAAACGGAAACAACAAAAAAAGATTCTTTGCCGCCTTGATAGCGGGGATCATAATTTTTGTTATGATTTTCGGAACGTTTCTGCCAATGATTTTGAACGCCCAAGAGCTGACGGAAGAAAGTGCCCAAATTACAATTGACGGAAAAGTTGGGTTTGACGGCAGATATAAGCTTATTAATTCAACTCCGTTTATGATTAACCTTTCAAACAACGGCGATAATTTCGCCGGAAAAGTCCAAGTAAAAATTGATGTGGCAGACCCTTATAACACTAATGCGACAAGCCGTTATCAGCTTTTTTCAGAGAAAATAGAACTTCCGGCAGGCGCAACAAAACAAGTTAACATGAGCATACCAATAACTCAGCTTAAAAACTTTTTTACGGTGGAATTAATAGACGATTCCGGCAAAATGGTATCTTCTAAAAATATTCAAGCTAAAGGAGTGCCATCAGAAAGCATTTTCGTTGGGGTTTTAACGGATAATAAGCAAGGGCTTAACTATTTAAAAAACCTTGAAATAAATAACTATTATGCGCAAAAAGAGGAAGAAACCATTAAATCTATAGAGCAGTCATTATTTTTTCTTGATAATACCACTCTTCCCACAGAAATGGGCGTTTTAGATTGCTTTAATATAATTATAGTAAACGACTATGATTCCAAGAAGCTTTCAAAAGAACAGCTTGAAGCGTTAAAACAATGGCTTTCAACCGGTGGTATTCTTGTTCTTGGAACAGGTGCCGGTTATGATAAAGTTGTGTCCGCTTTTAATAACGATTTTGTAAAAATTGTTAACGACGGAAAAACAGAATTAAGCGATTTATTTGTTGCAGAAACCTATAGACTTAAACAAAAAAATGACAAGCCCATTGAAATTGAAAAAATTTATATAGATCCAATGGAAGCGCTTATGACAAAGGACGAAGTTGTATTTACAGCAAGCCATACCTTTGGCAACGGAATTATTGTTGTACACCCTTTTGATTTGGGGGTTGAGCCTTTTGTTTCATTGGAAGGACGTGACAAATTTTTAAGCGGATATTACCGCCAGCTTGCAGAGACCAGATATTACAACAAAATGAATTATGGATATTTTGATTACTTATACAGTAACTTACCGCCTTTAAACGACTCTACGCTTATTTATATCTTCGTTATTATATTTGTATACGCTATACTTGCAGGACCTGTTATTTATGCAATTTTAAAGAAAAAAGATATTAGAGAAAAGGGTTTCTTTTTTATCCCTGTTATGGCGGTTGTTACAATAGCAATGATTACTGTAATTAGCCAGAAAACAGCTTATAAAAAGCCTATTATAAACTCAATAGTTAAAATAATGGCAGAGAACGGTCAGCAATATGCAGATGCAAATATTACAACCGGAGTTTTCACGCCGGATAAAGGTAATATAAATTTAACATTTGATAAAAATATCCCAGTAAACATAAACCTTAATGATTACAATTATTACAGAATGAATGGGAAAACTACTAAATCTCAAAACATAATTGAAATAGAAAAAGGGGCTACGCCTAAAATTACTTATTTCAACGCTCAAAGCTGGGATACTAACAGCTACATGTTTAATACGCCTATTGATTTAAACGGCGGCATTGTTTGCGATTTCTATTTAGACGGCAGTATTTTAAAAGGAACAGCGGAAAATAAAACCGGCTTAGATTTTTCAGAAATATTAATTGGGCTTAAAGGAACTTTTTCTAAACATGAAAATTTTAAAAACGGAGATATTCTTGAAATAGAGCAGAAAATTGACTTCCAAAAAGAATATTACGACATGTATCAAACATTTATACAGCTTTACGGAGACATTCACGACCAAAATTCTCCTCTTTCAAATGAAGAAAAACGGATGATTAATATTAAACAAAACTTATTAACAAGCTCTAACGAAATGAGCGTAAAGTATGCTTACTCAAGCTCTCCAAGGTACTATGGGGGCGGTTCAATGGGATATTCTGCCACAAGTTACGCAATGCCTGTCCCGGCAGTAGCCGAAAATATGTTCCAAAAGGCAATCAATGTAGATGTTTATGCTTTCAGCTTTGATAAGGTTTACGATTTGTCCGTAAAAATAAACGAAAAAACGCCAAACGAATATAACACAAACCTTATAAATATGAGTGTTCCCCTTGACATCTCCAAAATGAAAAAATTTGATTTCCCATTTGGCTTATTAAGTTTGGCGGAAATCAATTGTGAATCTTTATTCGACAGATATAATGATGTTGAAATAATTTTAAGAGATAAAAATGCAGATGTGGAATTTATTTTTGAAATTCCAAAAAATACGAAATTAGAGTTATTCCAAGTAAAATGGAACACAATGTACGGCGAAAAGTTTATATACAACTTTGCAAAAGCTGAATACGAAGATGTAGCAAGCACCGAATATTCAAACCCGGCGGATTATATAAATGAAAACGGCAAAATTACACTTAAGCTTACAGAGCCTGATTCTGGAAATATTCCGTTGCCTCAATTGCGCATAAAGGGGGAAAACTAAATGCTGGAAATAAACAACTTAATAAAACAATACGGGAAATTTAAGGCAGTAGACGATTTAAACCTTTCAATAGAACCCGGAACAGTTTTTGGGTTCGTTGGCCCTAACGGCGCAGGCAAAACCACAACAATGAAAATTATGTCCGGTCTTTTAACTGCTTCATCAGGAAGCGTTTTTATAAACGGCATAGATGTTACAAAATCCCCTGAGAAGTTAAGGGAGAAAATCGGATATATGCCGGACTTTTTCGGTGTTTACGACAACTTAAAAGTTGACGAATATATGGATTTTTATGCCGGAACATATTACATTCCTTATGATAGGCGAAAAGATATAATTGATAACCTTTTGGAGCTTGTGGACTTAACTGACAAAAAGCAAAGTTATGTAGACTCGCTTTCCCGTGGTATGAAGCAAAGGCTTTGCCTTGCCAGAAGCCTTGTGCATGACCCAGATATTTTAATTTTGGACGAACCAGCTTCCGGGCTTGACCCCAGGGCAAGAATAGAAATGAAAGAAGTTTTAAAACAGCTTAAAACCCTTGGAAAAACAATTATTATAAGCTCTCATATTTTGCCGGAGCTTGCGGAAATGTGCAGCCAAATCGGTATAATTAACAAAGGCAAGCTTGTTGTTCAAGGCGCTATTAACGATATTATGAGGGATTTATCCAAAAAGCGAATTATATATATAAAATGCATTGATAAAACCGCCGAGCTTGTAAGGATTTTATCTGAGAAAGCAGAGGTTGACGGGCTTGTGGAAAACACAGAGGACGTGGAATTCGGTTTTTCCGGCGACGACAGTGCACTTTCCCAACTTATTAAAGAGGTTGTTAATAAAGATATCCCCATTACTTTTGTAAGAGAAAAACAAGGCAATTTGGAAGATGTGTTTATGCAGCTTACAAAGGAGGATGAAGAAATTGCTTAACCCTGTTTTTAGAAAAGAGGTTAAAACAAGCCTTAGAACATGGCGTGCTTTTATAACTGTTACCATTTATATTATAGTTCTTTTAGCCGTTACCGGCTTAACATTAGCCTCTTTTTTGAACTTTTCAATGTATTCCGGCTTTAACCCACAGCAATCAACTACTTTATATATAACTATGTCCGGCTTTCAGCTTGGGTTGATTATGCTTGTTGTTCCGGCTATTACAGGCAGCTCCATAAGCGGAGAAAGAGAAAGGCAAACATTTGATTTGCTTCTTGCAACAAAAATGTCTACAATGTCTATAATATTAGGAAAACTTTTTTCTTCCCTAATTGTAGTATCGCTGCTTATTGTAGCGTCTTTGCCTGTTTTCGGTATTATAATATATTTTGGCAGTGTAAGTATTATTAATCTGTTTGCGATGATGCTGTTTTTATTGCTTATATCAATGTTTGTAGGCAGCATAACAATATTTTTTTCATCGGTGTTTAAAAGAACAGTCGTTGCAATAATTGCAACATATTTTGTTATTGGGGCAATATCTTTAGGAACGATTTTTGGAGTTAGTATTTTTACAATGCTTTTAGCTCCAAAAATTCAATTGGCATCTGCTCCTATTTTGCCTATATATTCAGTGTTTTCTATTAATCCATTTATTGCGTTTATGGGGGTGGCAGACTCTCAGCTTGGAAGCTTTACTGTAAACTCCCTGATTGAATCCATGACTTACAACTTCCGATACGGAAGCGGTTATATGGGAGTTACAAACCATATAGACTTGCCTATTTGGGTTCCTAACGGAGTTTTCTCAATAATTGTAACAATAATAATGGTTGCTTTGTCTTCTTTTGTTATAAGACCAACAAGGAAATCAAAAATGTATAAATAGGTGTTGTTATGGAAAGTTTAAAAAAATTTTTAAAACCTTTAAAACTTAAAATGTTTTTTGAAATATTATTTAAGTACTCAGTATTCGGGCTTATGACAGGAAGTGTCATAAGCCTTATTACCCTTGGAATTTCTAAAATAATTTTTATTGAGAATCTTTTGTATATTATTTTGGCGGCGGAGGGAGCAACGCTTTTTGCGGCAGTTATATTTTCTTTTATAAAAATGCCGAATTACAAAGTTGTTGCTAAGGCCGGGGATAGCCTAGGTTTTAAAGAAAGGTTTTCCACGGCCTTTGAGCTTTTGCAAAACGGAAAACTAACTGAAACAGAGACTTTAGCCGTTACCGATGCATTGGAAAAAGCCGAAAAGGCGGAGCTTAATAAAAAATACACAATAAAAATGCCTAAAAGACCTTTAATTATTTTAACGGCTCTTTTAAGTGCAATGTTTGTGGCAGGCTTTATGCCCGGTTTTAATGAAGATGATATTGCAAAACAAAAAGAAACTAAAGCGAAAGTTGAAAAAGAAATAGAAAAAATAAATAATTCTGCCCAGGAAGCTAAAAAAGATTTAACTGATAAAAAGGCAAAGGAACTGGAAGCCCAAGTTAAAGAGATTACAAAAGAGCTTAAAAAGTCTAAAAGCGAAGCAGACGCCATTAAAACATTGCAAAAAGCCCAAGAACAAATAAAAAGGCTGGAAAACGACCAGCTTTCCAAAGACCTAAAGGCAATGGGAGAAAAACTTAAATCTCATTCACAGACTAAAAATTTAGGCGAATCTCTTGCAAACGGAGATACGGAACTTATTGAAAAAAGCTTTAATGAACTGGCAGAATATTTGAAAAACGCTTCAGAAGAGGAACGTGAAAAAATTGCAGATTTGCTTTCCCAGTCTGCCGAAGAACTATCTGAAAATTCTGAACTTTTAAACACAGTAAATGATTTTAGTGAAATGATTAACGATTCCGGGCTGGAATCTATGAACCAGGCTTTAGGTAAATTTGCAGGAGAAATCGGCAAGCTTGCATCCGAAAATGAAAAGTTAAGCAGCGCTTTAAGTAAGCTTAACTCCTCCTTATCCCAAAGCGCACAGCAGCTTGATAAGCGTAATAAAAGTCAAGGTCAACAGCAGAGCCAAGGTCAAGGACAGGGTCAAGGACAAGGGCAGGGGCAACAGCAAGGACAGGGTCAAGGGCAGGGTCAAGGCGAAGGACAGGGCGAGGGTCAGGGCCAAGGTCAAAGCCCGGGGCAGGGCCAAGGCCAAGGACAGGGCCAAGGACAGGGTCAAGGTGAAGGACAAGGTGAAGGACAAGGTGAGGGTCAGGGCCAGGGCCAAGGTCAAGGAGGCGGGCAAGGTCAAGGAAGTGGTCAAGGTCAAGGAAACACCCAAGGACCGGGCGTTGGCGGCGGACGAGGAAGAGGGCACAAGGAAAATGAATATATATATTCAAGAGGAGCAATAAATTACGCTGATTACGAAGATAAGCTTGACAGCGTACTTACAGACAGTGGCTCAATTGAAGAACAGGAAGTAAAAGGCATGGGGCAAGCAGGGCAAAGCGTGTCTTACGGCGAAGTTTTCAGCCAATATAAAAACAGCGAGTTAAAGGCATTAGAAGACTATGACATTCCTTACGGAGTAAAAGAAATTGTTCGTGATTACTTTTCTTCTCTTGAATGATAAAAAACGGCGCAATTATTTGCGCTGTTTTTATTTTCTTGACAAAGTTTAACAAAAAATATATTCTTATATCATTGGAACCTTGTTTATTAATTTAAAATATTTATATACAAAAAGGAAAGTTGGTGCTTTGCTTTATGGCTAATTTAGTTAAGGAAAATTTAAAGCAAATTGTTACTGGTATAACCGAAAGTTATATTGACTATCCAGTTTCACCGGAGCAGTTTAAATGTTGTTTGCCGAATAAGCTTACTGTTATTGACATAACTGACAAGCTGGTAGAACTTGTATTTCCAGGATATTTTGGGGAAATCACCCCGGAAGTTGGCACAATTTCTTATTATATCGGCGACATTATATTAAGTATAGAAAGAAAACTTCATAACCAAATTGCTTTAGCTTTAAGCCAGCAATATTGCTCTCGCGACGAATTAACCCATGATTTAGAAGACGAAATTAATAAAAAAGCGGAAGAGATTACTCTTAATTTCTTTTTGACTTTGCCGGAAACAAGGGAATTAGTGGCAGGGGACGTTCAGGCGGCATTCGACGGAGACCCGGCGGCAACTGATAAAAACCTTATAATTTCCTGCTATCCCGGGGTTTTTGCTATAGGGGTTTACCGTCTTGCTAATAAGCTTTTGCAGCTGGGCACTCCAATAATACCAAGAATTATGACGGAATACGCCCATAGCATCACAGGAATTGAAATACACCCCGGAGCAAGTATTGGCAAAAGCTTTTTTATAGACCACGGTACAGGAGTTGTTATCGGAGAAACCACAATTATCGGTAATAACGTTAAGCTGTATCAGGGCGTTACTTTAGGCGCAAAATCTACTAGAGGTGGTCAAAGCTTGTCAGGCGTTAAACGTCACCCGACCATTGAAGATAACGTTACTATTTATTCAGGGGCAAGCGTTCTTGGCGGAGATACCGTTATAGGTAAAAACGTAGTTGTAAGCGGTAATGCTTTTATAACAAAAAGCGTATCAAAAACCGAAGAATAGGGCGATGTTATGAAAAAAATAGCAAATGATTTAATCGAATTAATAGGGAACACCCCCCTTTTACAGCTTAACGGCTTTATGAAAAGCGAGGGGATAAATGCTAATTTAATTGCAAAACTGGAATATTTTAATCCGCTCTCGTCTGTAAAGGATAGGGCGGCGTTTTCCCTTATTAATAATGCTGAAAAGAAGGGGCTTATTAATAAAGACACTGTGATTATAGAGCCTACAAGCGGAAATACAGGCATTGGGCTTGCGTTTGTGTGCGCAGTTAAAGGGTATAGAATTATTCTTACAATGCCTGAAACAATGAGTATTGAGCGTAGAAAGCTGTTAAGCGCACTTGGAGCAGAAATTGTTCTTACAGAAGGCAAAAAAGGCATGACAGGTTCTATTGAAAAAGCCCAAGAGCTTAAGGAAAGTATACAAAATTCAATTGTTTTGGGGCAGTTTGTTAACGATGCCAATCCTCAAATTCACCGTGAAACAACGGCTATTGAAATTTGGAACGATACAAATGGAAAAGTTGATATTTTTGTCGCAAGTGTCGGCACAGGTGGTACAATAACCGGAGTTTCTGAAATTTTAAAGCAGAAAAAACCTGATGTTAAAATTGTTGCAGTTGAACCGGCCGATTGCCCGGTGCTTTCAAAAGGTATGGCAGGTCCACATAAAATCCAGGGCATAGGCGCAGGGTTTGTTCCGGAAATTTTAAACACAAAAATAATTGATGAAATAATTACTGTCACAAATGAGCAAGCCTACGAAACAACAAGAAAACTTGCCAAAGTTGAAGGGCTTCTTGTAGGGATTTCTTCTGGGGCGGCTGTTTACGCCGGCGCACTGCTTGCAAACAAGGAAGAAAATGCAGGTAAAAATATTGTTATAATTTTACCTGATTCTGGCGAGAGATATATGTCTATAGATTTGTTTTAGGATCTGTTCAGAAACTTAGGTTTTGATTTATAATACAAAAGGGCTTATCCCTAAATTTCTTAGGATAAGCCCTTTTGTTATTATAAATAGAAAAGCGGGTGATGGGAATCGAACCCACGCATCCAGCTTGGAAGGCTAAATATATAAACGCCTGTTTGTTTGATGATTATACATATAAATTAATGTTTAACTAATTATTTTGGCACTCATTTGGCGCATTTTTAAACATTTTATAATTAAGAGTTAATTTTGAGTTATAGATATTAATTTTCTCTAATGCACGTAAAAATGCACTTTCATTCATTTTTCTATATATATCAGTTACGTCTGTTGACGAGTGACCTAAAAAATACTTTTGCGCCTTTTCATCAACATCGGCAGCATATAAGTCAGTAGCATATGTATGTCGCATATAATGTGGTGTAATGTCATCTGAAAAAAGTGACGTTTCAGTTTTAATCTTATTTCTATAAGTCTCTGCTCCTGCCATCAAGTGACATTGTCTATGAAAAGATTTCCACCACCAAGCACATGTTTGTTTTGTTGCATGATGCCCGTCGCCCTTAGAAAAAACTATATCTTCATTGTTTTTCCTACTGCAATACTCCATAAGAATAGGATATAGAATATTTGGTATTGGAACCTCTCTTGTGCCGGCTTTTGTTTTAGTCTCTTTTTCCTTACCAATATTTTTTGACAAACTTAATGATTTATTTACATAAATTTTCTTGTTTATAAAGTCAATATCGTCAATCCTAAGAGCTATGCATTCGCCTCTTCTGAGCCCGCAAAATAACATTGTCAAAATATAAGGTCCGCATTGATGAGTTTTTGCGACTTCATATACAATAGCCCTTTCAAAATCAGTTAACGGCCGGCGTATTACCTCTGTAAGTTTTGGTAGTTCCAAATGTAAAGCTGGGTTACGCTCTATGATGCCTTCTATTTCTGCCGCTCCAAAGAGTTGTTTTAATGCTATCCTAATCTTATTTACGGTTCCTACTTTTCCGCCGGAATATCCGTTAAGTAATTCTTGCAGGTGAGAAGTTCTGACTTCACGTATATTCATATATCCAATAACCGGTAATATGTCTTTTTCTAGTTTAGCCTTATAATGACTTTTCTGCGTTTCTGTTGCATTGGCCTTGTATACCTTAATCCACGTTTGAGACCATTGACTTACAGTTATTTCAGATATTGCGATGCCCTTGCCATGAAGGCGCTTAGCCTCTGCGAGTTTTTCGTCATGCTCCTTTTTTGTCTTGCCTCGGACCGTAACCCTTTGAGGCTTTCCGTCTACTGTCTTTCCAATAACGAAAGTTGATCTATAATATCCGTCTCTATTTTTAGGCATAGCACCACTCCTGTAGTAATCATTATACGGCTATTCTATCGCTTTCAACAACGAGGCTTTCTCTGTATTCAGCAGCTTTTGCAGTCATTGTCCATGTTGTATGTATGTCCATTTCTTCAATGGTCTTACGTATATTTGCTATATCCACGCTAAAGAATTCTTTTCTTAGATTGATTTTGTTTAATCTATTAATATTGAATAGATTATGTAATTTATTTTCAAGAGCAGGCGCATCTTCTGAATAAATCATAGCGTGAATATCAAATTCAAACGGTACGCTTGCATCGCTAAGTTCCCTTATTCTATCCTCCGGCACGAGCCTACGTGTCATACCAATTTTATAAACGTTTTCGCCAAATGAACCTATATTAGAAATTACATAAACATTGCCAGATTTTGTTTGCTGTGCCATTGAAATTGCACGTTGGTTTTTTTCTTCCGCTTCTACCAGCTTTGCATTCAATTCTTCAAGCTGTTTTTCGTATTGAAGCCTTTGCTCCTCTGTTGCTTCCGAAATCTGACCTTGCACCTTTTCCATTGCTTTTTTTAGCATTTCCTCTTCTTTTTCAGCTTCTTTTAATGCTTTTTCAATTTCTTTTCTTGCTTTCTCTTCTTCTTTCATCTGCTCTCTTATTGCTTGTTGCTCTTCTTTTTCTTTTCGCCTGTATTCATTAAGCAGGACAACGAACTTTAGTTCTTGTGTTCTTGCGTTTAAATATTCCTCAGTAATTGCAGTGTTTCTAAATGCTGACCCAAGAGAATTGACAATTTGAAAAGCATCATTTATCTTTTGCTCCAGTACACCAAAGTTATCGGTTTTAGCAGCTGTAAGTATTGTATCGACTTTTCCATTAAAGGCATCTATAATAAAATTTACAGCGGTATCTCTTCGGTTAGTTTCGACATAGTCACTTTTAGCTGCCAGGCTTTCTTTGACCATCTTCTTTATATTATTTCTAGCTTCTTTCAAAGACTTTCCAGCTTCAGTAAAGTCGTATTGTTCGCTTAACTGGTCATATACGGTATACGTTGGTACAATGTATTCATAACCGTAACCATCAATAGTATTCTTTAAAGCTTTAACGGTTTTTGCTAACTCTTCTGATTCTTTAAGCGCCCTATATGCATTACCAGCAATTTCTTCAGCCTTCTTGTTGGCTTCGCTAATAATTTGAGCAGCTTCATTTTTAGCATTAGATTTAATAGTTTCGCCTTCTTGTAGTACTGCTTCTTTTGATTCTTTGGCATCTATCAATAAATCTTCTGCTTCATTTATGATTCTTTTGGCTTCTTGCTCAACGTCTAATAACGCATCATATTTAATCAGCTGGTTAACCTTATTCTCCATTTCTTCATATTTAGCTT
>CAZJGG010000003.1:0-78142 GCA_964545475.1 uncultured Eubacteriales bacterium
TTTGATCCTGTTGCTGTCTTTGTTGCTGAGGTCTTTGATCCTGTTGCTGTCTTTGCTGCTGAGGTCTTTGGTCTTGTTGTGGTCTTTGGTCTTGTTGTTGTCTTTGTTGTTGTGGTCTTTGGTCTTGTTGTTGTCTTTGTTGCTGTGGTCTTTGGTCTTGTTGTTGTCTTTGCTGCTGTGGTCTTTGGTCTTGTTGTGGTCTTTGGTCTTGTTGTGGTCTTTGCTGCTGTGGTCTTTGGTCTTGTTGTGGTCTTTGCTGCTGTGGTCTTTGGTCTTGTTGTGGTCTTTGCTGCTGTGGCTTCTGCTCATATTGTTGCCTTTGCTCTTGCTTAGGCTGCTGCATTGGCTGCTGTGGTCTCTGGGACTGCTGTTGCTTTTGAGCAAAAGGCGGTTTTTGCTGCTGTTGCTGTGGTTTAACGCTTTGGGCTGTAATTGGCTTTTGCGCTTTCCCAAAAGCTTCCGTAACAGCTTGAACTTCAGACGTGCTTAAAGCGCTCATATGAGTTTTGTTTAAAATACCAAGCTCATTAAGCTTATCTATAATTTCCTTGCTGGATTTATTTAATTCTTTTGCAATTTCGTGTACTCGTGGCATTCGCCCACCTCCAAAGTCTTAAAAGTAGACTCTATTTTCTCTTTGACCGAACGGGCAAAGCCATCGTCGCAAACAGCGAAAACGGCTCTGTTTTCCCGTCCGATTGCGCCGCTTAATTCTTGTTTTTGAGAAAAAACAACGGCTGGGACTTTATAAAAAAACGCTTTGTTAATAAATTTATCTTTAGTATTTTGCGAAGCATCCTCCGCAATTATTATTAATTTGGCTGAATTTGATTGTAAAGCTTTTTCGCAGCTTAATTCGCCGGACAATATTTTTCCGCTCTTTTGGCAAAGGCTTAAAAGCGATTTAATTTCTCTGTTCATTTGCGCCAATTTCTTCAAGCTCCTTCTTAAAGCCTTCGTAAACGTCTTTCGGCACTGCAGCCTTAAAAGAACGTTCAAGCCCTCTGGATTTAACCGCTTTTGAGAGACAGTCGGCATTAGGGCAAATATATGCGCCGCGCCCAGCCTTTTTGCCTGTTTTGTCTATTAAAAACTCGCCGCTTTCTGTGCGTACGACTCTAATAAGCTCTTTTTTAGGCTTCATTTCCATACAGCCTGTGCATTTTCGCTGCGGTATTTTATTCATCATGATTTTCAGCTTCTTTAAAATCCTCATCATCGCCAGAAACGTTGATTTCTAGGCTTTCTTCTTGGGGCAAGCCTAATTCCATAACGTTTTCTTGCTCTTTATTAACAACCATAAAATCGGATAAATCTTGTGAATGGGATTTGCTCTTAATATCAATTCTCCATCCGGTAAGTTTTGCCGCAAGCCTTGCGTTTTGACCGTCCTTACCGATAGCAAGAGAAAGCTGGTTATCCGGCACAATAACTTTTGCCGTTTGGTTATCAGCGTCTATGGAAACCATTAAAACCTTGCTTGGGTTAAGAGCTTGTGCAATAAAGTTTATAGGGTTTTCATCGTAATTGATAATGTCTATTTTTTCGCCGTTAAGCTCTGCGACAACAACGTTTACTCTAGCACCGTTTTGCCCAACGCAAGCGCCTACAGGGTCAACGTTAGGGTTTTTTGAATAAACAGCAATTTTTGTTCTGCTGCCGGCTTCTCTGGCAATAGACTTGATTTCAACAACCCCGTCGTAAATTTCAGGAACTTCCTGCTCAAAAAGCCTTTTAACAAGCTCTGGGTGGGTTCTGGAAACGTTAATAACAGGACCTTTTGTTGTTTGTTTAACTTCAACAACATAAATTTTAAGTCTATCGCCGAAGTTATAAGCGTCTGTAGACATTTGCTCCGATTGGGGTAAAACAGCATCAATTTTTCCCATGGCAACGTAAACGTTTTTATGTTCTTTACGCTGAACAATGCCTGTAACAATGTCGTGTTCCTTGGAAATGTATTCGTTGTATAAAATTTCACGTTCGGCTTCTCTAAATTTTTGAACAACAACCTGTTTTGCCGTTTGTGCGGCAATTCTGCCAAAGTTTTTCGGCGTAACAGCGATGTCTACAATATCTCCGATTTCATACATAGGATTTAAAAATTTAGCTTCTGGCAAAGTTATATGGGTATTTGGGTCAATAACTTCTTCTGCAACCTCTTTTACGGCATAAACAGCAACATTTCCTGTTTTTCTGTCTATTACAACTTTTACGTTTTGCGACGTACCAAAATTCTTTTTGCAAGCAGAAACAAGTGATGTTTCTATAGCTTCAAAAATAATTTCCTCGTCAATACCTCTTTCCTTGGATATTTGATTTAATGCTTCGATTAAATCAAGGCCTTTATCCATTTTGCTAAAACCTCCTCTTTAAAAAAATACGGCAAGCTTGCATGAAGCTGTGTCTTTTTGGTCAAATTCCAAAACGCCGCATTTTTCATCATTAATTTTAATAATGCCGTCTTGATAGGATAACAGTTCGCCTTGAAACAGCTTGCAGCCGTTTCTTGCTTTAAAAAGCTTTATGTCAACAATACTTCCTATATGTTTTAAGAAATGAGCTTCTTTTTTAAGAGCTCTGTCAACCCCGGGGGAACTTACTTCAAGTATATATGGGTGGGAAACAGGGTCTCTTTCGTCCAAAAGCTTGTCTATTTTTTTATTAATTACTTCGCAATCGGAAATAGTAACTCCGCTGTCTTTGTCTATATAGGCACGGATATACCATTCTTGCCCCTCTTTAACATACTCTACGTCATACAAGCTTAACCCCTCGCTTTGCACAACAGGCTCAAAAATTTCCCACAAAAAAGGAAGCAGATCTTTTTTATTCATTTTAAACACCTCTCATTCGTACGTATACCCATTTCAACAATTAATTGTTATGAGTATAAATTAGGGCAAGAACAGATAAGAGTGGGTTCGCACCCACTCTTATCGTCATCTAGCATCTATTAATC
Organism: uncultured Eubacteriales bacterium; assembly: GCA_964545475.1. Classification (GTDB taxonomy): domain Bacteria; phylum Bacillota; class Clostridia; order Lachnospirales; family JAISER01; genus CAZJGG01. Next base: position 2,963 of record CAZJGG010000003.1, read on the forward strand.
AAAAAGCAGTATAACACAAATAAATTCTTAATGCAACTGTTTTTATTGAAAAACCCAAGAAATAAATGTATAATGTTATTATTCAAACAAATCAAGGAGGAAATTACATGAACAAAAAGAACGCATTTGCTGTTGCCGCTGTTGTGTTAGTTATATCTATAGCTTCAGCGGCATTTTATTTTATGGGCGGAGGCAAACCGGAAGACAATAAAGTAGCGGATAATAACCTGCCAAAAAGCATACAAAATGTTCCGGAAACACCCGAAAATGCTCAATTTAAAATCGCCCCCTCTGCAATAGGTGATATTGTTATAACTCCGGCGAGTTTTTCGGAGCTTGGTGTTTCAGTGGATTCCTCCTTTTTAATAAAAGCAAAGGCAGAAATTTCCGAAGACGAGATTTTAGCAAGGCTTAGTGTAAAATCCGGAGAATCCTTTAAAATAGAAAAATCTAAATCAAAAGAAGCAGACTACTTGCTCTCTTTTAATGAACCTCTTGAAAAAGAGAAAATATATAATTTCCAATACTTAGAAGAGGGCAAAGCGCCATTGTCTTTTGCTTTTCAAACAGAAAGCGGTCTTAAAATAATATCATCAAACATAGCCCAAGATGCATACGCCGTCCCTGTAGAAAGCGGTATAGAGATTACGTTTAATCAAGAACTTGACCGTGAAAGCGTATTTGAGGAAAATTTTAGAATAAGCCCGGAAGTGACTGGTAAATTCATAAAAGTAGGCAATACATATAGTTTTATTCCCGATAGATTGCAATATAACGCTGAATATAACATAACTGTGGCAAAAGGCTTAAAAAGCCTTGAAGGAGACGTTTTAGAAGAGGATTACAGCTTGAAATTTCACACAACATGGGAGTACGATGCAAATGGTAATGTATTCGCTATTACAGGGGATATGCGCCAGACATATTTGCCAAGTGAAGACGTTGTTTTTGAAATGAGCGTGGGAAAAGAAATAGCGGCAGCAGGCATTGAAACAAAGATTTACAGCATAAAAACTAAAGAGGATTACTTAAACTCTATAGACAAGCCTGTTAACGGAGAATTAGAAGAAATTATTGAAACAGAGCTTATAGAAAGCGTTCAGGAATATTCTACATCTTATTACTTATCTTTAAATAAGCCGCTGGAAGAAGGATATTATTATATTTCCTTAAAAACGGAGGTGGGAGGGCAAACATTTGAAGCCCACAAGCTTGTGCAAGTTTCGCCGCTTTCTGTTTATTGCCTCTCTATAGGTGGAGATATGTTAGTTTGGGTTAACGATACAAAAACTGGTAAACCGGCAGAAGGAGCAAATGTAATTACGGACAGCATTACGGCTGTTACAGACAGCGAAGGCAAAGCAATTTTGCAAACAAAAAAGGATAATAAAAATGCTGTAACGGAAATCAGTTACGGAAGTTATAAAACTTTTATTTACAACAACGTTACATATAGCCAGAAAGAATTAAGTATTAACCAAAAGTATTTTTCTTATGTTTATACAGACAGAGCCCAGTATAAGCCTAACGACTCAATTGACGTTTTTGGCGTTATAAAAGAAAGATATTCTCAATATAAAATAACAAAAAATGATAAAGTAACTGTAAAACTAGGGGACATTAAAGAAATTCCTGTGGAAGTAGACAACTACGGCACTTTTAATGTAAAAATTCCCGTTAGTAATATGAAGGGATTCAGTTATATTTATATATATTTAAACGGTGAAAGGTTAACTGAAACATCGGTTAACTTTATTGAATATCAAAAAAGTAAATATATTTTTGATATTAAACTAGACAAACCATTATATATGATTGGGGAAGAGATTGGCTTTACAATTAATGCAACAACTTTTGACGGCACTCCAGTTGGGGGTATTGCCATTAACTGCTCTGAATATCCAGAAGCAAACTGTGTTACAGATGCAAACGGGACAGCAACAGGAAAGCTGACTGTAAAAGGCGGAAGCTGGTGGGATTGGAAGCCTTATTATTCAGGGTTATGGTTTTCAACTGTAAGCGATGACGACAACCCCCAAAGCATTTATACATATTTTTATACTATGCCAAGCGATGTAATGCTTGAACATAAAAAGCTTTCTGATAACTCTATAGAATTTACTTCAAGCGCAATTGATGTGGAAAAAGCAAATAAGTATCTTGAAAAAGATAATAATAATTTTGACGAAGATGTTTATAGAGGTAAATCAATTGATATGAGCTTTAGCATTAAAGTTACAAAAACTACAAATATGCTTGTTAAAGTCGGGGAACGGTACGACTTTATAAACAAAGTAAAAGTTCCGTCTTTTAAATATGATAGTAAGCAAGAGGATTACGGAGTTATAGACGTTAAAACAGTTAACGGAAAAGCTGTAATTACTGATTTGCCGTCAAGCACAGATCCCCTTGTTTCATATTCTTTTGATCTTAATATGACGGACAAAAAGGGTGGAAATATAAGCTATAGATTATATGAATTTGACATTTACAAACCTATGTACAGCGGTAAAAAAGAATATGCCCTTAGTTTTACAAAAAAAGATTCAAATAATGTTTATGATTCTTATGCCAAAATGGAACTTAATGAAACTGTAGATTTGTTTGTTGAAGACAGAAGCGGCGAAGAAAAACAAGTAACAAACGGCAAACTTTTAGTAGTAAATGTACATAACCAACGGGTTTTAAATTCTCATACGGGAAGCCCTCAAAAATTGCCGTTTACGTTTACAAAAGATAATATTAATATGTCTGAAATGTTTGGGGCATATTTCGATGGAAAGTATATATACCCTCTATATCCCCTTTATATTTATTATGGATACGATGAAAGAAAGCTTGATATAGACATTTCTTTTGATAAAGAAAGCTATAAGCCGGGAGAAGAGGTTGCCGCAAAAATACAAGTTAAAGACAAAGACGGCAAAAACCGAAAAGCATTGGTTAATTTAAGCGTTGTAGACGAAGCAGTGTTTGGCATGATGGATCACGTGCCAATGTTTTTAGACGGGTTTTACGGAAGCATAAATTCCTATTCGTATGACTACTTTGTTTATGTATCTTATACTCCACAGATTTACGGCTGGGGAGGGGGAGCAGAAAAAGGCGGCGGCGGAGACGAATATATGTTAAGGAAAGACTTTGTTGACAATCCTTATTTTATTTCTTCCGAAACCGATGATAACGGCGCTATAACAATTAAGTTCAGGTTGCCGGATAATATTACATCATGGAGGACGGCAGTTCACGCAATAACACAGGATAACTATTTAGGAAATACACATTCACATGCAATTTCAACCCTTCCTTATAACATAGATGTTGTTATGGCAGACAACTTTGTTGAAGGAGACGATTTTGCGGTTTTAATAAAATCTTTCGGTAATGAGTTTAAATTTAACGATACAGAGGTTAAATATGCTGTAGAAATCTTAAATAAAGATAACAGCATTGTTTACAACGGAGAAAAAACCAGTAAGACCTATGCAGACTTTAATGCCGGAAAACTCCCTAAAGGGGAATATACCGTAAGAGTTTACGGCGAGGCTGGGGAATTTAAAGATGCTATGGAAAAAACCGTTAATGTATCTGATGTTAACAACATTTTACCAATAAACGCAACAGCATTAATTTCAGATGAAAACCTTAAGCTTCCAGGTTATGACATAATCGGTTCACCAATAAAAATGGAGTTTTCAAACGGTGAAATAAGTGATTTTATAAACGTATTAAAAGACTGTATGAACTTTACATCAAACAGAACGGATTACACAGCCGCAACTGCTTTCGGGCAAGACTTTTTAAAAGGAGTACGGTACTATGGCGGAGATGAAAATCCCTATGAAAGCGTTTATTTAAATGCAAAAGGTTCTATAGATGATGTTTACGGTGTTTCCGAGCTGGTTTACGGAGAAAAAGAGCCGTTATACACAGCAAGGTTTGCCGCAAGCTTCCCGGAAATTGTAAGCTTTGACAGCATTTTGCGATATATAAATGAAGAAACACAAATGTATGGAAGTAATGGTTTAGTTCCAAAAGAGTTTACAGAAAGCAGACAGGAAACTCTTCGTGCCGCAGGTTATTTAGCCCACGCCGCAGGTCAAAAAAGCGTGCTTTTAGAAATTTATAAGCAAATTGAAATAATAGAAAACGATGGAAACCAGCAAAAATTTACTACAGATTATTATGAGAATTTACGGGTTATGTTTTATGCAGCGGCTTTATGCGCTTTAGGAGACGACGTTATGGCAAGTTCCCTTATGGAAAAATACGGCAGCCCTAAGCTTAATTTAAGCGACGTAGATGAGAAAGAAGAGGAACTACGTTACGAATATATTAAAACCATGCAGCTTTTTGTTAATACTACTATTGCGCCGGACAAAGCTTTTGATTATCTCATAAACAAAAAGCCAAACAAATTTGTAAGTGATGTTTGCGAAAAAATTAATTTTATTAGGAAGGCGTTCCCGGCTGGCGGTGTAAAATCCGAAATAAGCATTAGCTTAAACGGCAAAACAGAGAGCATTAAGCTTACAAATTTTGAAACCAGGTTTATAGAAATTTCAAAAGAGCAGTACGAAACTCTTAACATTAAGCAAATAAGCGGAAAAACTCAAACATGGCTTTCTTTTAACGGAAGCCCAGCAAACTTAGACGAAAGCTTAAAACAAATTAAAATAACAAAAAATATTGAAAAATCCGACTTTTCGGAAAACATGTATAAAGTTACGTTAACAATAGAACCGCCTGGAAATGAAAAGCTTTATAGTTACACAATAAGGGATAGAGTACCTAGCAATATGCGCTACACAGGGACAAACAGACCTATGTTTGAAGACGGCAGTTATTATTTCATAGACAACACTGAAAAACAGTTTTTAAACATTGATGTCAGTGATATGCTAAACAGAAGTACTTACGAAGTAACTTATCACTTAATAAAAGTAAACGATTCAGAAGCAGTTGAGGGTCAGGCCTATGTAAGCGGTTATAACTTTAAGACGGATAAAATTTGGGGAGCTACCCAATGAAAGAAATTTTGACTATAGTTTTATGTTTAATAAGTGTTTTTTCAAGAGTTGACAGTACGGAATATGCTGTAAACTCTAAAATGCTTAATATTAAAACCATTACTGGGGCAGAATTTAAAAATTCTGTTCAAAATCCAAGGGAGTATTATTTTAGTGAGAAAGTGTCAGCAGGGGTTGTGCCACACCATACAACTGCGGCGGAGCTAATTTCAGGCTTTTTTGAAGCTTGCTCCGAAAAAGGCGTCTACGACACAATTATTATAATTTCTCCTAACCATGAAGGGGACTTAGCAGGGGTTGTTACGTCTCTTTCTGGTTTTAATACAGGAAGTGGTGTTTATTGCGACACAGACATAATAAACGAAGTTTGCGAAAATTTTGATAATATTACTTTAAATGATGAAAGAATGGAAGCGGAGCATTCCGCTTCCGTTTTAATGCCTTATGTTAATTATTATTTTCCAAAAGCAAAGGTTGCGCCGTTTTTAGTTAGCAGAACACTTTCCATGGACGAAACTTTAATATTAGCAGAAACCATTGAAAATGCGGCAAAAAACTCTGAAAAAAAGGTATTATTATTATGTTCTATAGACTTTTCCCATTTTTTATCCCCGGAAAAGGCTGCTTTAAATGATATAAAAACAAAGGAGGCAATCCTTTCAAAGGATTACCTCCAAATTCATAACTTTTCAAATAATTTTGTAGACAGCCCCGCCTCCCTAATAATTTTTTTACATTACCTTGAAAGCTTAGGGAAAAGCCTTATAATTATTGATAACACGGATTCCTCGTATTTTTTACGTCAGCGCATGATTGAAACTACAACATATTTTGTATTAGCCGGCTAAACGGTTTTGTTTTATCTTTTTGGTTTTTTTAGAATGCCCATGTTTATGCCTATTACACCGCCTAAACCCCCGCCGGAAAGTGAAAGAATCAATAATGTAATTGTGCGGGAATCAACTTTAAAGCCTTTGTTTACCCAAATGCCGATTGCAGCAAGGAGTACTGCGTAAATTAAACCGGCAATTATGCCCCATAGCCAGCCTCTGCTTTCGGCATACTTAGAGGCATCAAAACCTGCAACAACAACGGATATTAACGTTGTTACCGTTACGACAAGCGGCAAGCTTTGCCCGGTAAACGATGAATATGTAATAAGCACGGCATATCCAATTAATACAACGGCCGTTATAGCATACGCCACTAATACACCCGAAATTAGTGAATTTAGCTGGGACGGCTTTTCCTCGGTTACTACATTTGTTACCTGCTTCATGTAAGAACCTCCATATTATATTTGCTTACTACTATTTTACTATGAGTAAAAGCAAAATATGAATGTTCTGTACTATAAAATATGCAGTACGCTGTCGCCCTCAGTGTTAATAGTTTTAAGCAAGCTCAACGCTTCTGCCTGATATTCGGTAATTTCATGAAGCTTATTAACAATGGAAGTATAATCTGCATTTGAAATCATAATTTTAAAATCTTTATTAGCGTGTATTTTTTCAAGTGCTATAGACAGCTTTGCGCCTTGATTATGAGAAAGGGTAATAAATTTAGCAAAATATTCAATTTGTTTTTCAGAAAGGCTTTTTTTAATATGCTTCATAAAATCAAGCCTTGCCTGAATTTTTGTATTAATTTTTTCCCTTTCATTAAGCTCTTTTGTAATTTTTTTTGTATTTTCGCTTAAGTTTTTCATCATTTTATCAATACTTGCCTCTTTGTTTTTAGTCGGCTTATTAATGATCTTGTTACTATCAGATTCATAGCTTAATAATGCAGACATCGAAAGCCCCCGTTTTCTAAAGCTGTTCCATGTTTTACCAGGAAAGCTCTAATTGTTTTTTGCTATATTTTATTATACGACTTTTTTGTAAAAAAGTCTCAACCACGCACCTATGCATGTTAATACTAAGGCGTAGTTGTCGGAAAGCAGTGCGGACAAAATGTCCGCACGCCGTCATGACAATATTTATGTTTCACTGTCATCCCGATTATAACACATCGCAATCAAGAAAAATGTCAAATCCTGCCACCGGAAAGCATCATCATCATAAGCATCATCATCATGGAATTATCGCCTCCGCCTCCGCCGCCACACATTCCCGGGTTCATCATCATCATCATTAAAAGCATCATCATCATATCGTTGCCAGGCGCTTGAGGAGGGCAGCCAATACCCATACCCATGTTATTCATAATTACAACCTCCCATAAAATATTAAAAAATACTAATTCTGAAGGTGACCTCTAAAAACCTGCTTTGTTTGGATTTTCGAGGTTGCCTGTATACAGAACCAGCCTTTTAATATTTTATGACATGGCATTTAAATGTTGCTTGTCTTTGTTTAAATACTTGTAAATAATCCACGCATAGGCATAAACAGCGGAAACAAGGCTGTCCATGCTTATATGCTCGTTTTCTTGATGGGAAGAGTAAATTTCCCCAGGCCCAAAAATAACTGTAGTAATTTTGCCATATGCCTCTAAAAGCCCTGCATCGCTCCAAGAGGGATAATAATTATAGCGGGGTTTTTCGTTAAGCATATCTGTAATGCCAAGGCAGACGGATTTTATAATGTCGCTGTCAAGGTTTGCGTTTAAAGGCTTGCGTTTTAAGCCGTTTTTAAGTTTTTTATGTAATTTATAGCTTATTTTTACTTTTGGCTCTGATTCCAAAAAGGCCTCTATTATTGAATTAAGCTCTTCTAAAACCTCTTCTTCGCTTTCATCAGGTAAATATCGCCTTTCAAGAGTAATTACGCATTCCCCGGCAACAGTTGAAGAAAGACCGCCGCCGGAAATTCTGCTTATATTAAACGAACCCTTGCCAATAAGCGGATGTGTGGCATAGGCTATGCTCTCTTCAAGGCATTTCTCCATATATACAATAAATTTGGAAGCGGTGGAAATAGCGTTTATACCGTTTTCAGAAATTGCGCTATGAGTGGGAGAGCCTTCAATTTTAATATCAACAACAACAAGCCCACGCTGGGTTACACAAATATCAAAACCTGTAGGTTCTGCCACAATTGCGGCATCAATGTTTTTATTGTGTTCCAACAAATATGTAGTTCCTAAACTTCTATCTTTTTTGTCTATAACAGCGGAAAACAAAACATCTCCTGCAAGGTAAAGATTCATTTCTTTTACGGCAATTATGGCGCAAATCATTGTCGCAAGCTGGCCTTTCATATCTGTTGCGCCACGGCCGTATATATAGTCGTTATCTATAACAGGTTTTAGAGCACGGTTTGTGTCGCTTGGGGGCGCAGTATCCATATGCCCTGTTAAAAGCAATGTTTTTCCGCCGGTTTTCCCTTTTAGCCTGGCTGTAACGTTACATCTTCCGTCTTTAACTTCATGAAGCTCTGCAACTATGCCGTATTCCTCAAATAAAGACTTTATAAAAAGAGCACATTCTCTTTCCTGTTTTATAATCCCGGGATAGCTTGGTATTGCAATTAAATCTTTTACTATATCAAAAACAAGCGCTAATGGAATTGCTTTGTTTATTTTATTTCTGAAAATGGTTGGGGTTTGTTTCCACCTTATGCTAACTTTATTTTCCATAAATATACCTCAAAATCTATCGTTATTAACAATTCAAAAACTATTATAATTTGAAAATTGCTTCGTATTACATTATAACAACAGGCTATGTACAATTCAAATAAAAAATAGTATTATTAAAATAAAACTCTAAAGGAGTAATATATGATACAAATATGTGAGGACTGGTCATCAAGGCTGTCAGAAGAATTTAATAAGGAATATTATTTAAAATTAAGAGAATTTCTTAAAAATGAATATAAAACAAGGCCCATATATCCCCCGGCAGAGGAGATTTATTCGGCTTTAAGGCTAACATCTTTTGAAAATACAAAGGTTGTTATTTTAGGACAAGACCCTTACATAAATAAAGGCGAAGCCCATGGTCTTGCGTTTTCTGTTAATAAAGATATAAAAATACCTCCGTCCCTTAAAAACATATATAAAGAAATTGAACAAGACATTGGCTGTAAAAAACCTGACCACGGCTGCTTAACAGACTGGGCAAAACAAGGGGTTTTGCTTTTAAACACAACACTTACAGTTAGGGCAGGGCTTTCAAGGTCTCATTACGGGCAGGGCTGGGAGGTTTTTACAGACAAGGTAATAGAACTGTTAAATGAAAAAACAACCCCCATAGTTTTTATGCTTTGGGGGAAAAACGCACAAAACAAAGGGCATTTAATAACAAATGATAAGCACTTGGTTTTAACCGCCGCCCACCCAAGCCCTCTTGCAGGAGGGCGCTTTAATGGATGCAAGCATTTTTCAAAAGCAAACGCTTTTTTGGCGGAAAACGGAATTCAACCCATTGAATGGCAAATATACTAAAATTACATAAGTGTTAACTGCCTTGTTTCCGGTATTCCTTTAAAAACACCGTTTTTCTTTAAAAGTTCAATAACGGTTTTATTTGTTTTAGTTCTTTCACGGAAATCTTCTATAGTGATAAATTCTCCGTCTTTTCTAGCTTCAACAATGTTTTGGGCAACACTGTCTCCAAGCCCGGAAATGGAGGATAAAGGCGGCATAAGTCCGTTGGGGGTTACGGTAAATTTTGTGGCTTGGGCTTCGTAAAGGTTTAATTCCGTAAACTTAAAGCCACGTGTATACATTTCGTAAACAAGCTCCAAAACGGTGTAGGAAGCTTTGTCTTTAGCGGATGCTTCGTCTCCAAGAGAGCTAATCCGCCTCATTTCCAGCCGCAAAGTATCTATGCCGTGGCACATTGTTTCATAATTAAAATCTGAAACCTTAACGGAAAAAGTTGCGGCGTAAAAGCTGTAGGGGTGATATATTTTATAATACCCAATTCTTACTGTCATCATAACGTAAGCAACGGCGTGACCTTTTGGGAACATATATTTAATTTTTTTGCAGGAATCAATGTACCATTCGTCAACGTTTGCATTTCTCATAATTTCTTCCTGCTCCGCTGTAAGCCCTTTGCCTTTTCTAACAGATTCCATTATTTTAAAGGAATCTTTACGTGGAGCTCCTTTGTTTATTAAGTAAACCATAATATCGTCACGAGTTGGTATAATTTCTTTAAGAGTTGCAATGCCTTCCTTTACAAGCTCTTGGGCATTATTAATCCAAACGTCCGTTCCGTGGGAAAGCCCTGAAATACGTACAAGTTCCGCAAAAGTTGTGGGCTTAGTTTCCATTAGCATTCCTCTAACAAAGTGTGTGCCGAATTCTGGAAGCCCCAAAGTTCCTGTTTGGCAGTTTATTTCATTTAAGTTAACTCCCAAAGCTTCCGGGGACTGGAACAGAGAAATAATCCTTTTATCCCCTAAATCAATGGTTTGTGGGTCTACGCCGGAAGTATCGTGAAGCATACGCACAATTGTTGGAACGTCGTGACCCAAAAGGTCAAGCTTTAACAGACGCCCCTCAATGGAGTGATAGTCAAAGTGTGTTGTTGTTATATTAGACGACGTATCGTTTGCCGGGCGTTGAACAGGGCAAAATTCATAAATGGAATGCCCTTTTGGTAAAATAACAAGACCACCGGGGTGTTGCCCTGTTGTTTTTTTAATGCCAGAACAGCCGATTTTAAGCCTGTTTATTTCTGCCTGCCGTAAATTAAGCCCTTTTTCCTCTAAAAATTTCCGAACATAACCATAAGCCGTTTTTTCCGCAAGGGTGCTTATAGTGCCGGCTTTAAACACGTTTTCAGATCCAAAAAGAGATTCGGCGTATTGATGGGCCTTAAGCTGATATTCCCCGGAAAAGTTAAGGTCAATATCTGGCTCTTTGTCGGCATCAAAGCCTAAAAAGGTTTCAAAAGGAATGTCGTGACCGTCTTTGTGGAGAGGTTCACCGCAGTTTGGGCAGTTTTTGTCCGGCATATCGCAGCCGGAAGCCCCTGCAAACTGTTTAACAATATCCGAATCAAAATCGGAATATTTACAGCTTTTGCAAACGTAGTGGGGGGAAAGAGGGTTAACCTCTGTAATTCCAGATAACGTGGCAACAAGGGACGAACCAACAGAGCCTCTTGAACCTACTAAATACCCGTCCTCCATTGATTTGGAAACAAGCTTTTGCGCCGCTATATACATAACGGAGAACCCGTTTTTAATAATAGAATCAAGCTCTCTATGAAGCCTTGCAGCAACAATTTCCGGCAAATTTTCGCTGTATACTGCTCTTGCTCTTTCCATTGTAAGCCGTTCAATTTCCTCTTTACAGCCGTCAATATGGGGAGGGAACTTTCCGCTTGGAATAGGGGAGTAGTCTTCAAACATATCCGCTATTAAATTTGTATTTGTAACTACAACTTCTTTGGCAAGCGCTTCTCCTAAATATTCAAACTCTTTAAGCATTTCCTCTGTTGTGCGGTAATATAGAGGAGCTTGCAGGTGTGCATCGTTAAAGCCCTCTCCTGTCATAAGGATTTGACGGAAAATAGCATCCTCCGGGTTTAAAAAGTGAACGTCGCATGTTGCAATAGCCAGCTTGTTATGGGCTTTTGCAAGATCTACAATCCGTTTGTTTATGTTAATTAAATCCTGCATAGAGGAAACCTGACCGTCTCGTACTAAATACATGCAGTTAGGAATCGGCTGAATTTCATAATAATCATAAAAAGAAGCTATGGAATTTATATATTGCTCTGGCTTGTTCTCTTTTATAGCTGTATAAAGCTCCCCGGCATCACACGCAGAGCCTAATATTAAACCCTCTTTAAGCCGAGAAAGCTCGCTTTTAGGTATTCTCGGGCGTTTAAAGAAATATTTTAAATGGGAAAGAGAAACAAGCTCGTAAAGGTGGTGTAGCCCTGTTAAATTTTTTGCAAAAATAATAGCGTGTTTGTGTTTAAGCTTGGATTTATCCATTTCGTTTGAAGCAATGGCGTTTATTTCCTCAATGTGGTTTACGCCTTTTTCTTGTAAAATAGGCAAGCATTTAATAAATATTTCGGCTGTTGCCGCCGCATCGTCTACTGCTCTATGGTGGTTTAAAAGGGATACGCCTAAATGCCTTGCAACAACATCTAGCTTATGCTTATTAAGCCCCGGAAATAAAAGTCTGGAAAGCTCTAAGGTGTCCAAAACGGTGTTTGTTATGTAAATATTTTGGCGTTTTGCCGCATTTGTAACAAAGCCAACATCAAAAGAGGCGTTGTGAGCAACAAAAACACCGTCGCCAACAAAGCTTAAAAATTGAGGTAAAACATCAGTTATTGCAGGGGCGTTTTCCACCATTGCATTGGTTATGCCGGTTAAATCTGTAATTTTATCAGGTATGCGCCTTTTTGGGTTAACAAAAGTGCTGAACTTATCTGTTATAACTCCATTTTCTAGCTTTACAGCCCCAATTTCAATAATTTCATCGGAGTTTTTTGAAAGCCCTGTTGTTTCAATGTCAAAAACAATAAAAGTGCTGTTAAGGGTTTGTCCTTTTGGGCTTTCAACAACAGAAGCTAAATCGTCAATAACATAGGCTTCAACGCCGTAGAGCACTTTAACGCCGTATTTTGCGGAAGCCGCCATAGCTTCAGGGTATGCCTGGGTAACGCCGTGGTCTGTAAGAGCAATTGCTCTATGCCCCCATGCCGCCGCACGCTCTAAATAATCGGAAATGGTGTTCATTCCATCCATTGCGCTCATGTTTGTGTGCAAATGCAGTTCCACTCTTTTTTGCTCTGCATTATCCTGTCTTTTTAAAGATTTTTCCATTAGCGCAATTTCATTTGCCATTATGTTAAGTTCTTTTGAATATTCATCAAATTGAACTTTGCCTTTTACTTTTAAATATTTACCATTTTTAAGAATTGGTTTAAATTCATTAAATTTATCTGCTTTTGAAAAGAATTTTATTGTTATTGAGTCTGTGCCGTCTGTTATATCTGCTGTAACAAGTATGTTTCCGCTTTTTGTTTCCCTTGTCTCGCTGGAAATCACTTCACCGTTTACAATAATTTCAGAATCCTTTTCAAGTTTGTCGGAAAGCAAGACGCATTCGCCGTCAATGCTTTCAACAAGCTTTGTCTCTTTTCTTCCGCCACCTTTGCCAGAAAACTGCTTAAAGCCATCTTTTGGAGCAGGCTTAGGCGCTGGTTTTTGTATTTTAATGGGTAGGGCAGGTTCTTTTGGTATATCGTATGTAATATGTTCTTTTCTTTCCGTCTTTTTCTTTTTTTCACCGGGTTTGTATATAAAATCCACGTTTAGGCTTATTCCAAGGCGTTTTTCAATAAGTCCGCTTATAAGCTGGGGTATTCTTTTTCTAATAAATAAAAACTCATAGTTATAATTAATAGTAATTATAAGTTTGCTATTTTCTACAACCCATTCAGAGGAGTTTAAAATTTTAGCGCACATATGGCTGGTATTGCTAACTTCGTGCAAAATGCTTTTCCAAATTAGGGATATAAGCTTTTTAGTGTCGCTTTCGCCAAAGTCGTAGCGCAAATGCACAGAAATATGCTCCATTTCGGGAAAGCTTTCTTTCATTTGGTTTTCAAGCTCCGTTAAATGTTTCTCGTCTAAAACCTTGTTATGGCTTAAAAATAAGTCCATTGCTTTTTTTCCGGTACTTATTTTAAGGCTTGAAATTTCCGTCTGTTTAAAGCTGTCTTTTATATCATCAGTTAAATTGATTTTTTCAAAAACTTCGCAAAACTTTTTTAATTGTGCAGGCATTAAATCATACTTTCTTTAGAATTTTATTATTTCTTCCATAAGCCTGTCAAGCATCTCGCTTTCAGATACTTTAGCAATTATTTCACCTTTTCTAAATATAAGACCACAGCCTTTGCCGCCGGCTATGCCAATGTCCGCTTCTTTGCCCTCGCCAACGCCGTTTACAACACAACCCATAATGGCTACGGTAATATCTTTATCAATACCTTTGCATTTTTCCTCCACCTTTGTTGCAAGCTTTATTAAGTCAATTTCCGTCCGCCCACATGTTGGGCATGATATAAATTCTATTCCAAACTTTCTTAAATTAAGGGCTTTTAATATTTCTTTGGCACAACTTATTTCTTCAACTGGGTTAGCTGTAAGAGAAACTCTTATAGTATCTCCTATTCCTTGGGCAAGAATCGCCCCAAGCCCTACGGAAGATTTTATTGCTCCCGAATAAGCTGTTCCGGCTTCTGTTATGCCTAAATGGAGGGGATAGTTTGTTTTTTCTGCAATGTTTAAATAACTTTCAATGCAAAAAGGAACGTTTGAAGCCTTTAACGAAATAACAATTTCGTAAAAATCAAGCTCTTCTAAAATAGCAACGTGTCTAAGGGCACTTTCTACAATTCCTTGTGATGTAACGCCTTTGTATTTTTCAACTAAATCCTTTTCAAGAGAGCCGGAATTTACCCCGATTCTTATTGGAACATTTTTTTCTTTAGCAAGCTTTACAACTTCTTGAACTTTCCATTTTTCACCGATATTTCCGGGGTTTAAGCGCAGCTTGTCCGCTCCGTTTTTAATTGCTTCAATTGCAAGTTTGTAATCAAAATGAATGTCTGCCACAAGGGGTATATTTATGTCCTTTTTAATTTCCGTAATGGCTTCGGCACTTGCCTTGTCTTTACAGGAAACACGTACAATTTCGCAGCCCTCGTTTTCCAAAGCTTTAATTTGGGAAACTGTAGCAGATATGTTTGCAGTATCTGTATTTGTCATGGATTGTATAAGAATGGGGTTTGTCCCACCAATTTTTTTATTGCCAATAATAATTTCTTTTGTAATTTTTCTGTTTTTCAGCATAAAAATCCCCTTTATTTGGAAAAATATATATGAGATTTAATAAACACGTCCTTTTAAGGAGGCAAGGCTTTAATGAAACACTTTTACGGAACGAATAAAAAATCTACTTATTTTGAGGGCTGGTACTTTAAACAGCACAACCATGAAAATATGCTTGCGCTTATTCCCGGCATAAGTATAAACGGAGATGGCTCTAAAAAGGCTTTTATACAGTTTATCACAAATACTGGTTCTTTTCAAATAAATTTCCCCTATGAAGACTTTCATGCGGAAACAAAAAGATTGTTTGTCAGAGTAGACAAATCGTATTTTTCTCCTGAGGGCATTTATTTGGATATTCAAAGACCAAACTTAGAAATACACGGTCAGTTAAACTTTAAAAATATAACGCCGCTAAAATACAGTGCTATGGGTGTTTTTTCTATGTTTAAGTTTATGGAATGTAACCATGATGTTTTAAGCCTTAACCATGAAGTTGACGGCGTTGTTAACATAAACGGAAAAAACCTCGATTTTTCAAACTCTAGAGGTTATATAGAAAAGGACTATGGCAAAAGTTTCCCTAAGAAATACATTTGGCTTCAATGCAACGGCTTTGAAGAGAAAAACGTTTCCATAATGGTGTCCGTTGCTACAATTCCTTTTATGGCTACTGAATTTACTGGGTTAATAAGTATAGTTTATTATAGAGGTAAACAATATAGAATTGCAACTTATAACGGTGGCGCTCCTATTGTTGTAAACAATAACAAAATGATTGTTAAAAATAATAACTATATGTTAAGGGTGAACTGGCCGGAAAACATTGCTTATGGCTTGTCCGCCCCGGTTAAAGGCGAAATGTCCAGAACAATTAATGAATGCCCGATAGGAGAAGCTAAGTTTACATTTTATAAGAAAAACAAAGAAATATTTACATTATCAAGCGATAAAGCAAGTATTGAAACTGTTGACTTTTTTTAGTTTAATTTGCAATAGTGCTACTTAAAGGCATAATAAAATAATAGACAAAAGCCCAGTTGTAAGCCCTGCAATTTTTGCTTTAGTGGGCTTATCTTTATAGACAGCAAATGAAAAAATTGTGGCGGTGACTACAACTCCTCCGTTTAAAACAGGGTAATAAACGAAAGAGGGCAAAACCCCTGCTAAAAATAAGCCCAAGACGCTGGAAAAGCCGGAATCTACACCGTGGGCAATAAATATTGCAAAAAACTTCTTATCTTTTAAATTTGAAATTACAGCTTTATTTTTTATTAAGTCAATAACAAGCAAAATTATGGCAACAATAATTGCAACGCCAAAAGTTATAGCCATAAATTCCCTCATATATTTGCCGGGGGTTATAACTTGCTGCATTTTGCTTGTTACCATAATTAAGCCATAACCGAAAAAAGCCCCTATAGAATAAATAAGCCATTTCAGGCTTTTTTTCTTTTCGCCGCCTTCATTTGAAATACTGCCTAAATAAAACGTTATGAGCAAAAGCATAAGCCCAACTATTTGTATTATTTTCATTTTTTCTCCCCATACCATTATGCCGTAAAAAACAGGTATTACAATTGAGGAAGAAAAAACAAGGGTAGTAAAAGCAAATGGCCCTACTTCAAAAGCCTTTGTATAAAGCAAAAAGCTTATTGTATATAAAACTCCTTGAAAGATTGCAACTTGAATGGTTTTAATGGGTATGCCGGAAAAGTTTGAACCTGCTAAAAAAATTAAAAACGCTATAAACATGTAACCTATTGTATAAATATAATAGCTTGAAAGGTTAATCATGAAGCGTTTATTAAATTCTTTCAAAAAAACGTTTTGAATGCTTACTAAAAGTACAGAAGTTATTGTTAATAATGTAACCATATCCAACCCCATTTTTGTGAAATATCCACCATTTTATAGCGATTTTTTCTAGTTGTCAATTTAAATAACCACTGATTAATTTATAATATTGTATTGTTAAAACATGTAAATGGTACTATAATGTAATGGTAATGGTGTAAAATTATTTTTTGAGGTGATGTTATGGAATACAGAAAAAGTTATGATGAATGGATAAACAATAAATACTATGACGAGGAAACAAAGAAAGAACTTTTAGCTATTTCTAACGACGAAAAAGAGATTGAAGACAGATTCCACACAAGCCTTGCATTTGGAACAGGAGGGCTTAGAGGTATTATTGGTGCGGGCACAAACCGCATGAACGTATACACTGTGCAAAAAGCCACACAAGGGCTTGCAAACACAATTTTAAAGCAAGGAATAGACTTATCAAAAACTTGCGTTTGTATAGCACACGACCCTCGCCGTTTATCATCTGAATTTGCTAAACAAACAGCTCTTGTTTTAAACGGAAACGGCATTAAGACAGTTGTTTTTGATGGTATGCGCCCCACGCCATTTTTGTCTTTCGTTGTGCAAAAACTCGGCGCTATTGCAGGGGTTGTTATAACAGCAAGCCATAATCCTAAAGAATATAACGGCTATAAAGCATATTGGAGCGACGGCATTCAGCTTACATCACCGAGAGACGAAGAGGTTATAGACGAAGTTAACAAAATTGCAGATTTTGGGCAAGTAAAAATTGCAAACTATGACGAGGCAGTTAAAAATGGTTTATATACCGTTGGTTCTAAAGAGCTTGACGATGAATTTATTAAATATACTAAAGATTCCAGCTTAAACCCAGATTTAATAAAAGAACACGGCAAAGATTTAAACATTGTATACACTCCCCTTAATGGTGCAGGCAATATTTTTGTCCGCCGAGTTTTGAAAGAAATGGGCTTTGAAAACGTTTTTGTTGTAAAAGAGCAAGAAAATCCAGACCCAACATTTAGTACTCTTGCATATCCAAACCCGGAAGATGCTAAAGCCTTTGAGCTTGCTTTAAAACTTGCAAATGAAGTTAACGGAGATATTGTTTTGGCAACAGATCCGGATTCCGACAGGCTTGGCGTAGTTGTAAAACATAACGGAGAATATGTTTTTATTAACGGTAATATGATAGGCACGTTAATGTGCGAATACATTATAAGTCAAAAACAGAAAAACGGCGTATTACCTAAAGACGGCGCTGTTATTTCAACAGTTGTGTCTACAAGGCTTACAAATGCAATAACAGATTATTACGGGCTCACATATTATGATGTTTTAACAGGATTTAAACACATTGGCACAAAAATGAAGCAGTTTGAAGATGAAAAGAGCAATTCATTTTTGTTTGCATTTGAAGAAAGTTACGGCACACTTGCAGGCCCTCATGTAAGAGATAAAGATGGCGTTTTGGCGGCAGTGCTAATGTGCGAAATTGCCCTTTATTATAAGCAACAAGGTTTAAGCGTTATTGATGCTCTTGAAAAAATGTATGAACGTTATGGTTTTTACAAAGAGGGAATTGAAACAATAACTCTTAAAGGGTTAGACGGCTTAATGGAAATGGCGAAAATTATGGCTAATTTGCGCACAAACCCTCCAATGGAAGTAAACGGAACTGCAATAACTTTGATTAAAGATTATAAGCTTAAAGAAGCGGTAAATACTTCAACAGGCGAAAAAACTGCTTTAACTCTTCCTGTTTCAGATGTTTTGCATTATACATTAGCAGACGGTTCATGGTTCTGCATTCGTCCTTCCGGCACTGAACCTAAAATTAAAATTTATTTCGGTGTAAAAGGGGAAAGCGCAGGGGATGCTTCCAAAAAGCTAGAAGCTTTAGTAAACGGCGCAATGGCTTTGGTTGAAAAAGCCGGAAAATAGTTATTGATGTCATAAATCTAAGAGCCTGTTCAAAGCCTCGCTTTTAATGGGTTTTCGAGCAAATTTTTTGAGGCAACCGCTAAAGTGGTATCTTATGGGCGTGTTGAAATTTTCCCAATAAGGATTATTCAACACGCCCATTAATTGTAAGCCGTACTATCCATAATTTTTTATTATGTCGTAGCACGGCTTTTTATAATGGGGAAAGGGGTTATATAGTCTATAAATAAAATTAATCTTGTACAGAGCCTTGAAGAGGAGTAAAATGGTTAGAGCAATTTGACAAAACATTGACAGGTGTGGAGGGGAAACAGCAAACGTTTCACCGCTGTTTCCGCGAACATAGCTGTTTATGTTTTTGCAAATAGCTATATGAGTAAAGATTTTGTAAATTTTTTCAGAAATCTGTGTGAAAGGAGCGATTGTTTGATAAAAAGGAAATGTGTTGTTACGATTGCTGCTATTTTGTGTGTCACCATAATGGGAGGATGCGCTAAGGGTGCTCAAACTGAGGTGCTGCAACCAGTAGAGTCTTTATCTGAGCAGAAACAATCGGCATTGGAGGAGTCACCATATCAAGAAATTACAATTTCCATTGGTGCAGATGGATATCAGCTGGATGGAATTTTATGTTTGCCAACCTCTGACGATATCGAGGATGTGGTAATCTTGGTACATGGTTCGGGGCGAAGCGATCTGAACGCCTATAACAGTAAGGCAGGTCCTAATACGATGTTTCAAGATATTGCCATAGGGCTAGCAGAGCAGGGTATTGCCACAATACGCTATAATAAACGATATTTTCAATATCCTGACCATGCTGGCGAAGAGGTGACCATTGAAGATGAATCCCTCAATGATGTAGGGTCTGCCATTGCGTTTGCAAAAAATAATGAATATGCTCAGTTTAAGCGAATCACCATAGTTGGGCACAGCCTAGGGGGGACGCTGGCACCCCAAATTGCAAAGGATCACCCTGCTGTCGCGGCGATTGTTTCTCTGGGGGGAACGCCAAGACATTTGGCAGATGTGATCTTTGACCAGAACATGAACTACATCAAACGTACCTTCAACAACGAGGATCAGAGTTTGCAAATACGACAGCTGGAAGAGCAGCTTCAAAAAACGAAGCAGCTTACCAAAGGAGAATCGGGTATCTCTTATTTTGGATACTCTTCATATTTTTGGGCTAGTCTCAATCGGATAAACGTTGCTGAGCTTGTGGGTGAATTGGATATTCCAATACTGGCTTTGCAGGGAGATGAAGATTTTCAAATAACCAAAGAAGCTGATTTTTTTGTATGGCAAGAAATCTTGCAAAATAAGCCCAATGCCACGTTGATAAGCTATCCCAATCTAAATCATATCTTTATGCAATCAAACGGCAAGACCGACCGTAGCGAATATACCATTAAAGGCAGTGTAGATGCTAAGGTGATCAGTGATATGGCAAATTGGATTTTAGCACAAACAGAAGTCCGCAATCTCAATTAATATTCGGTCATGTTAAAATAAGTAATCCAAGCCCCAAGGGAATACAGGTTCTTAAGTTGATAACATTAGAGCGGCATCTAGAGCAACTTGACAAAACATTAACAGGTGTGGAGTGGAAACAGCAGACGTTTCACCGCTGTTTCTGCGAACATAGCTGTTTATGTTTTTGCAAATAGCTATATGTTGCTCCGTCAGCCTTTTATTAAAATTATGTTACTGCTTTTAATATTTATTGTCTTCATTTCAATTTCTATTAAAAATTTTGAAAAGAAAAAACACTGTAAAATCAAGGAATTTGACAGCTTGGAAAAATTTTTAAAAAAATTTTAGAAAAATGCTTGACTTTTTTGAATATATGTAATACAATATCGTTCGTTGCGGTACACAAGTTAAGGCAAGCAACAAACAAAAGCCTTAAGCCCAGGTAGCTCAGTCGGTAGAGCAGAGGACTGAAAATCCTCGTGTCGGCGGTTCGATTCCGTCCCTGGGCATATTTTTATCCGCACAACGGGTTACTAGCTCAGCTGGTAGAGCACTGGACTTTTAATCCAGTTGTCCCGGGTTCGAGCCCCGGGTAACTCATAAGCCTTACAAGTCTAACGATTTGTAAGGCTTTTGTTTTATATTTTACGTTTTACAGTGGCGTAGAAGTTTCTCTAACAAACAAGACAACAGAATGTTTCCAAAAGATATTTATTTTTATTATATATATAAATATTTTAACTTACGTTTGCAAAAGGCACATACATAAACAATTATTTTTACAAAACAAGTAAATTATTGTTGCAATTTCGTTAAAAATATGTTATTTTAGTTACAGATAGTGAAATTTTATTTTTCACTATTTTTTTTATTGCATGATAATTAAGGGGGTATTTGATGCTAAGATATTTGGCAAAAACTTTATTCGCCGGAGTCGTGTCGTTGTTTGTGCTTATAACAATTACATTTTTTCTGGTACATGCTATTCCAGGGGGGCCGTTTAGTGCAGCGGAGGAAAAAAACGTTCCACAGTTTGTTATTGACCGCATGAACGAGAAATTCGGACTTAACGACCCGGTATACGTACAATACGGTCGCTACATGAAAAGCATTTTAAAAGGAGATTTAGGTATTTCCTACAAAAAACAAAATACAACAGTTAACGAAATTGTAGAGCAAGGCTTTCCGGTTTCCGCAAAGGTTGGAGCATGGGCTGTTTTAGTTGCCGTTATTGTGGGTATTATTTTAGGTATTTTATCTGCAATTTATAAAAATACATTTATCGACTGGTTTTGTAGAATTTTTGCTACAATTGGTGTATCGGTTCCGGGCTTTGTTATCGGTGTATTTTTGTTATATTTCTTCGCAGTGTATTTAGGGCTTTTCAGAACTATGGGGCTACAATCTTGGAAAGATTACGTTCTTCCCGTTGCAGGGCTTTCGTTTACTCCTATCGCTTATATTTCAAGGCTTATGCGCTCAAGCATGCTTGAAAATATGCAGCAAGACTACATAAGAACGGCTAGAGCAAAAGGTGTAAAAGAATTTTTTGTTATAGTAAAACATGCTTTAAGAAACTCAATTATTCCTATTGTTTCATATGTCGGACCATTAATAGCGGCTTTATTAACTGGCAGCTTCGTTATTGAGAGATTGTTTACAATACCGGGAATAGGTCGGTTTTTCGTAATGGGTATTACTGACAGGGATTATACTATAGTACTGGGTATGACCATATTCTTCGGCGGTTTGCTTATTCTTTGTAACATCCTTGTAGACGCTGTTTATGTAGTAATTGATCCGAGAATTAAATTTGACGAGTAGGTGATAAGATGAGTGAAGTAGCATATTCAATAGATAATATTAATATTTCTGATAATCTTTTTAACCCAATGCCCGAAGGACAGTCGGACATGGAAAAAATCGTAAGAAAAAGCAAGACGTTTTGGCAAGATGCATGGGGCAGATTTAAGAAAAACCCGTTAGCCATTGCTGGTCTTGTAATTCTTGTCATTATGGTTATTTTTGCAATACTAGGTCCAATACTTTCGCCTTATACATATGACCAACAGAATATTTTGAACCAATATCAATCTCCTAATGCGCAGCACTGGTTTGGAACAGATAAGTTCGGCAGGGATATTTTTGTAAGAATTGCTTATGGCGCAAGGATAAGCTTGGCAATTGGTTTTGCAGCGGCGGCTATAAACATTGTAATTGGTGTTATTTATGGCGGCGTTGCAGGTTATTTTGGCGGCAAAATTGATATTATAATGATGCGTTTTGTAGACATTATTGCAGGTATTCCGTCTTTATGTTATGTTATCCTTATAATGCTTTATTTAGGCAGCAATATTACAAGTATATTGATTGCCATTTGCGTATCTTCATGGACGAGAACGGCTCGTGTTGTTCGTTCACAAGTTTTAACCCTTAGAGAACAAGATTTTATTATGGCTGCTAGATGTATCGGTGAAGGTGATTTGTCGATTATTTTTAAGCACTTAATACCAAACAGCCTTGGGCCAATTATAGTTACAGTATCGTTTTTAATACCGGATGCCATTTTTACAGAAGCATTCTTAAGTTTTTTAGGTATCGGCATTAAAGTGCCAATGGCAAGCTGGGGCACTCTTGCAAATGATGCCATACCAACGCTTTCATCTTATCCTTATCTAATGTTTATTCCGGCAATTGCAATAAGCGTAACTATATTTGCGCTTAACTTTATCGGCGACGGCTTAAGAGACAGCCTTGACCCGAAACTTAAGAATAGATAAGGGGGAATAGCGGTGAGTAATATACTTGAAGTTAAAAACTTAAAAACAACATTTTTTACTGAAGATGGAAAAGTACAAGCCGTTCGTGGCATTGATTTTAATATAAAAAAAGGCGAATCTGTGGGAATCGTTGGGGAATCCGGCTGCGGCAAAAGCG
Organism: uncultured Eubacteriales bacterium; assembly: GCA_964545475.1. Taxonomy (GTDB): domain Bacteria; phylum Bacillota; class Clostridia; order Lachnospirales; family JAISER01; genus CAZJGG01. The sequence continues at coordinate 25,947 of CAZJGG010000003.1, forward strand.
TTACAATGCTTTCGATTATGCGTTTATTGTCAAGCAACGCAAATTTTTCTGCCGATTACATAAACTTTGAAGGTGAAAACCTTATTAATAAGACCCGGGCGGATATGCGTGGCATACAAGGGAATCAGATAGGCATGATTTTTCAAGACCCTATGACGTCCTTAAACCCGGTTTTTACAATTGGAGATCAAATTTGCGAGCCTTTGAAGATACATCAAAAATTAAAAGGTGCGGAAGCAAAGAAAAAAGCAGTGGAGCTTTTAAAGCTTGTTGGTATTCCCAGCCCAGAAAGCCGTTTAAAGCAATATCCTCATGAATTTTCCGGAGGTATGCGCCAAAGGGTTATGATTGCTATTGCCTTAAGTTGTAATCCAAGGCTTTTAATTGCAGACGAACCCACAACTGCACTAGACGTTACAATTCAAGCCCAAATTTTAGATCTTATGAACGAGCTTAAAGCAAAGCTTGATATGTCTATAATTATGATTACCCATGACTTAGGTGTTATCGCAAGCACATGCTCAAAGGTTATTGTAATGTATGGCGGTCTTATTATAGAAGAAGCCAGCGCAGACGAATTGTTTGAAAACGCTAAACACCCTTATACTTGGGGTCTTATAAATTCCTTGCCAAGAGTAACCGAGGGGGGCAAAAAAGAAAAGCTGTTCCCAATACCGGGAAGCCCGCCGGACTTACTTGCGCCACCCAAAGGCTGCCCTTTTGCGCCAAGATGCCAAAAGGCAATGATGATTTGTCAAGATTATATGCCTAATTTCTGTGATGTATCCGAGACTCATAAAGTCGCTTGTTGGCTTATGCATCCAAAGGCGAAAAATTTGGACGGAGGAAGATTGGCATGAGCGAACAAATGATAGTTAAAAACCTAAAAAAACATTTCCCCATAAGAAAGGGCTTTTTTGGAGGGGAAAGCAAAGTTGCAAAAGCTGTTGATGATGTTAGCTTTACTATAAATAAAGGTGAAACATTAGGGCTTGTTGGTGAATCCGGCTGCGGTAAAACCACTGTAGGAAGGTGCATTTTAAAGCTGTATTCTTTAACCTCCGGAGAAATTTGGTTTAATGGCGTAGATATTTCAAAGTTTGACAGAAATGAAATGCTGCCTTATCGCAAAAAAATACAGATGATATTCCAAGACCCATTTACCTCTTTGGATCCTCGTATGACCATAGGGCAAATTATCGGAGCACCTCTTGCTGTACACGGGCTTTACGAGGGGAGCGCAAGGCAGGATAGAATTAAGGAGCTTATTTCAGATGTAGGGCTTAAAAGCGACCATATTAACCGTTATCCCCATGAATTTTCCGGCGGACAGCGGCAAAGGATTGGCATTGCAAGGGCTTTGGCGGTTGAGCCTGAGTTTATTGTTTGCGATGAGCCGGTTTCCGCATTGGACGTTTCGATTCAAGCACAAATTATTAATTCTCTTGTGGAGTTCCAAAAGGAACTGGGGCTTACATATTTGTTTATTTCTCATGACCTTTCAGTTGTGCGATATATTTCTGATAAAGTAGGGGTTATGTATCTGGGTAACATGGTTGAATATGCTGAAGTTGGGGAGATGTATTCAAATATGCAGCATCCTTATTCAAAATCATTGTTTTCCGCTTTGCCGGAAGCAAACCCGAAAAAAGCAAGGGAAGCAAAACGCATAATTTTACAAGGAGATTTACCTTCGCCAATTAACCCGCCATCGGGTTGCGCATTTAGGACGAGATGCAGCGAATGTATGCCTATTTGCAGCGAGCAAAAACCTGCTTTTAAAGACATTGGCGGCAATCACTTTGTTGCTTGTCATAAGTTCTAGTTATAACCGCTAAAGTGTAATTATTGTTACACTTTGGTTATAAAATATAATACCGTAGTAATTTACGGGAAATGGCGGCTTTGCCGCCGGGGGCTATTTATAATCTTGCTCCCTAAAAATAACAAGGAGGAAAAACAATGAAAAAAAATGTAGCAATTTTATTGGCACTTGTATTGACAGTAGCTTCTTTTGCAGGTTGCGCAAGCAAGCCGGCTGCTCCGCCGGCAGATAGTGGGCAACCAACAGAATCCGCAAGCACAGGTGGAGAAAGCAGCGAAGCACCTGCTGAAAGCAGCGCCAAGCCAGCCAGTGCAACTTGGGCTTTTTCAAATGAAATTGAACAAATGGATCCGGCTCTTAGCAACTACTCAAGATCAAACATGATGCTTAAAAACGTATTCGGAGGACTTTTCAGAGTTAACGAAGAAAACATTCCTGAAAAAGTTTATTGCGAAGATTACACTGTTGACGAAACAGGCACAAAGTATGAATTTAAAATTGTGCAGGGTGCTAAATGGTCCGACGGTTCTCCTCTTACAGCACATGACTTTGAATATAACATGAAACGTGTTGCAGACCCTAACATAGCTTCAAAAGCGGCGGCTGATTCATTTTTCCTTAAAAACGCTGAAAGAGCTTTTAACGGAGAATGTTCTCTTGATGAAATCGGTGTAAAAGCTATTGACGACACAACTTTACAAATTGAATTATCAGGGCCAACGCCATATTTCCTTTATGTATTAACTATGCCTTCTTACTTCCCGGTTAAAAAGGAAATTGTTGAACAACAAGGCGATGCGTGGACAAAATCTCCTGACACTTACATAAGTAACGGTGCATTTATGGCAAAAGAAATTAGCCCTTTAAACTATACTTTTGTTAAAAACCCTAACTTCGTTTTTGCTGATCAAGTAGGTTTAGAAGAACTTAAAATCGTTATTATGGATTCAAGAGAGGCTCACTTTGCAGCTTACAAAACAGGTGACATTGATGTATCCGACTATTTAAGCGCAGAAGCTATATCTGAATATAAAGACTCAAGCGAATTGAAATTATCAGACAGAGTTAACCTTTATTATTTCGACTTAAACAACTACAATAAAGAAATGTCTGACGTTAGAGTAAGAAAAGCTCTTTCAATGGCTATTGATAGAAAATTAATTATTAATAATATTATTGAAAAATCACATCACCCAGCTTACAGTATAATACCTTACGGTATGCCGGACTTGCTTGACGGAAGCAAACAATTCCGTGATGTATCCGGAGATTTATTTACTGAAGACGTTGAACAAGCAAAACAATTGCTTGCAGAAGCTGGTTATCCAAACGGAGAAGGACTTCCAGTTCTTAAATTCTTTACACAATCTAACCAGATTGACGTAGATACAGCGCAAGCTATGCAAGACATGTGGTTGTCTAACCTTGGGGTAAAAACAGAAATTACTACTTTTGAAGATAAAGCTTACTGGAGCGAACAAGACCAAATGCAATACGATATTTTCCGTGACGGCTTTACTTCAAGCTTCCCAGATCCATACGGCATGTTCTTAACATTTATTTGGCAAAAACAAGAAAGACAAACTGGCTGGAAGAGCGAAGAATTTGAAAAATTAATGGCAGATTCTCGTGCAACTACAGACCAAGCAAAACGTGAAGAATATTTCTTAAAAGCTGAAAAACTTATGATTGATGAGATGCCTATTATACCATTGTACCACATGGTTGATAACTTCCTTTGTAAGCCACACTTAAAAGGCATTTTCAAAACAGGCGGCGGCCACATTGTATTTGAAAAGGCTTATGTAGAGTAATTTTAATACTTTAATTTTAAATTAATATCAGGGCGTGTTTGAATTTTTCAGACACGCCCGATTAAGGATTATTAGAAAAATATTGCCATAAATGGAGGTCAGTTAATTATGCAAAAACCCAAAGCTTTAAAAAAGGGTGACACTATTGGCTTAGTTGCACCGTCCGGCCCAGTTAAGGATTTAAGCCAAATTGATAAGGCTGTTAAAATTATTGAAGAGTGGGGCTTTAAAGCAAAGCTTGGAAAAGCTGTTAAAGAGCAGTATGGTTATATGGCAGGGCGTGAAGAAGGCCGTGTTGCGGATATTCATGAAATGTTTGCAGACGACAGCGTTGACGGCATTTTCTGTATAAGAGGGGGGTATGGTACACCTCGAATTGCAGGGATGCTTGATATGGATTTAATAAAGAAAAATCCAAAGGTGTTCGTTGGATACAGTGATATTACAACACTGCTAATAATGCTTGCGCAACAAGGGGATATGGTTTCTTTCCATGGCCCAATGCCTACATCTGATTTCACTAGTGATAAATTCGGGGAATATTCAAAAGATAGTTTATTAAATACGGTTACATCCACAGCACCTTTAGGGGAACTTAAAAACCCAGAAGGGCACGAACTTCAATGTTTATCCCCAGGGGTTGTAACAGCGCCTATTATTGGCGGAAACTTAACATTAATCGGCTTAACTATGGGAACACCTTATGAAATAGATTTAAAAGATAAAATATTGTTAATTGAAGATATAAGCGAAGAACCTCATAAAATAGACGGCCGTCTTTGCCAGCTTAAAAACGCCGGCAAACTTGATGAATGCGCTGGTTTTATTATTGGGGATTTTAACGATGCAATTCCTTATAACACAAACCCAAGTCTTTTATGGGAAGAGGTTATTAACGATTTAATAATTCCAACTAAAAAACCTGTTTTAGGTAATTTACGAGCAGGTCACTGCGAACCAAAAATTACAGTGCCTTTCGGTGTGCCAGTTACTCTTGATGCCACAAATAAAAAGATTATTTGCAATGAAAGTTTTTGCATTTAATAGGAGGCTTTAAATTGAGCTTTGAAACTTATGCCGAAATTAATTTAGATAATATAACCCATAATATTACCGCCCTTAAAAAACATGTGGGAAATGCGGAGGTTATGGCTGTTTTAAAGGCAAACGCTTATGGGCTTGATGCGCCATCAATTTTTAAACATTTGTGCTCAATAGGGGTAAAGCGGTTTGCTGTTGCAAATTTTAGAGAAGCTATGGAGCTTAGGCAGATAGATTCTCAAGTACCAATTCTTATTTTTGGAAACATTAATCCGGAAAATATGGAAACGGCGATTAATAATAATTTAACAATTACAGTTTTTTCTAAAGAGTTTTGGGAAATTTTGAAACAAAAAATAGACAAAAACGTTAATGTGCATATAAAACTTAACACGGGCTTTAACCGTTTAGGCTTTGAATGCGATGACGAAAGTGTTAAAATAATAAAAGAAATTGCAAACAATCCTTTTGTAAATACAGAAGGGGTATATTCCCATCTTGCCCTTGGAAGCGAGGAAAACGACAAGGCGCAATTTGACTTGTTTACCGATATGGTTTCAAGGCTTGAAAATGAGGGAATAAAATTTAAGTTTAAGCATATTGCTGATAGCATTTCCGCAGTGACATACAAATGGTCACACCTTGATATGGTTCGCCTTGGTGCGGTTATGTACGGGCTTAAAGCCAATTATCCCGGGTATGATGAATTGGGGCTTAAAGGTACTGTAAGGCTTTATTCAAGCGTATCCCAAGTTAGAAAAATTAAAAAAGGAGCAGGTATTTCTTACGACTATTTGTTTTGCGCCCCAGAAGATATGACCGTAGCCACAGTGGCGTTTGGTTATGCCGACGGTTACCCCAGAAATTTAGGCAGAGAAAACGGCTTTGTGCTTATTCATGGGCAAAAAGCTACTATTCTTGGTATAATGTGTATGGATCAGTGCGTTGTAGACGTTACTCATATTTCTGATGTGAGAGTTAACGATGAAGTGCTTCTTTATGAAACAGAAGATAAGTCGCCGGTTTCAGTAGCTTCTGTTGCGCTGTTGGCAGGGACAAACAAAAACGGCTTGCTTTCAGGTATAACTAAGAGGGTTGCGAAAGTTTATATTAAAAATTATGAAAGATTATCGTCGGAGCAGTTATAAATGTTAATAAATATATTTAAAAAGAAGGCTTGAAATGAAATTAAATGAAATAAACAGGCAGGCTGATTTAATGTTTCCGCTGTTAACAGAGCTGAGAAGGCATTTACATATAAATCCAGAGCTTGGACAGCAGGAATTTATGACCCAAAAATTTATAATGGAGTTTCTTCAAAATGAGGGAATCCCTTGTGAAAAAATTGCCGATACCGGAGTTATTGCTTGGGTTAAAGGAAACGCACCCGGCAGAGTTGTTGCCGCAAGAGCGGACATTGATGCCTTGCCGATTTTAGAGGATGACGGAGCAGCGTATTGCTCTGTAAACAAGGGAGTTATGCACGCTTGCGGTCATGATGCCCATACAGCCATAAATATGGGTTTGGCTAAATTTTTTAATGATAATAAAGAATCATTTCATGGTACGGTAAAATTCTTTTATCAGCCTGCAGAGGAAACTGTTGGCGGCGCAAGGCGCATGATTGAGGCAGGTTGCATGGAAAACCCGAAAGTTGATTATGTAATAGGGTTGCATGTTATGCCTTATATATATTATAATCAAGTGGAAGTAAAACACGGTCCTCTTAACGCTTCAACAAACACAGTAAGACTTACTGTAAGAGGAAAAAGCGGACATGGGGCATACCCTGACATATGCGTTGATGCCATTATGATTGCGGCGCAAATTATTGTGTCTTTACAATCAGTAGTAAGCAGAAATATTTCCCCCCTTGATTGCGCTGTTTTAACATTTGGCAAAATTAACGGAGGAAAAGCCGGCAACGTTATTGCCGATGAGGTGGAGCTAGTTGGAACTTTGCGTTCTTCCGGGCCCCATGTGGAAAAAATTATGCTGGAAAAAGTAAGGACAATAGCAACGGGCATTGCTGCGGCTATGGGTGGCGAATGTATTATGAAGCTTGGGGGAGACGGTTATTTACCCCTTGTTAACGACGATGAGATTATTGATTTAATAACGGAAAACGCCGTGGAGTATTTAGGCGCAGAAAACGTTAATTTTAAGCCTGTTATGAGCATGGGTGGGGAAGATTTTTCTTTCTTTAACGCTAATACAAGAGGTGCATTTTATAGCTTGGGTTGCCGTGTTCAGGGCAGAGAACCTTATGGGTTACATACAAAGCAATTTGATATTGATGAACGATGCTTGAAAACAGGGCTTGTTCTGCAAGCCATGAATATATATAAATTATTAGCATATGGCAAACTCTAAAAACCCCATTTCGCCATTTTTTTGGCAAATTTTCCGTTTTGCTGTGTCAGCGAGAAACGCCCATACAATTGATAGTATGAACGTTCCTCGCTTCCTTTCAAAACGAAAAATTTGCTCAAAAATCTGACGAAAGCGAGTTTTTAGAGGTTGCCTATAAAGGAGATTAAACATGAAGATTTTTTTAAGCTGTGATATTGAGGGCACTAACGGAATTGCACATTGGGATGAAACTGAAAACGACAAAGCGCCTTACAAATATTGGGCGGACGTAATGACAAAAGAAGTTAACGCCGTTTGCAATGGTATTAACAATGCTTCTAGTGATTGCCAAATTTTTGTTAAAGACGCTCATGGCAGCGGTAGAAATCTTGACCATCAAATGCTTCCATTAAACGTTACTTTAAACAGAAGCTGGGCAAGACACCCATATTCTATGATGTACGGTATTGATTCTTCCTTTGATGCAACAATATTTTCCGGCTATCACAGCGGTGCAGCGAACAACGGTAATCCTCTTGCCCACACAATGAACGGGCAAATTATATATTTAAAAATTAACGGCATGTATATTAGCGAATGTATAATGAACTATTATTCTTCGCTTTATAATGGCGTTCCTCTTGTTATGGTAGCCGGGGACGAAGCTCTTTGCGAATCAATTAAAAAAATTGAGCCTAACATTTACACTGTAACCAGCTTTGTGGGATGCGGCGGAAGCGTTACTTCTGAACACCCGGAAGTAACAAGAAAAAAAATAATGGAGACAGCAGAAATTGCTGTTAAAAACCGTTCAAAAATGAGCGCTAAACTTCCAGAGGAGTTTAAAGCAGAAGTTTACTTTAAAACACATATGCAAGCTTCAAGAGCTACGTTTTACCCAGGGGCTTATAAAGTTACCGACCATAGCGTTGGCTTTGACACAAAAGATTACTTTGAATTCTTGAAATTTTTTATGTTTGTAAGCTAACTGTAATTTATATATAAACAAAAGACAAATAATTAATAGGAGATATGTTAATGGACTATAAAATTCATAGCAAAAACCTGCCTAACGACAAATTCTTTACAGTAAACCAAAACGGAAATATGGAATTTAATAAGTGCGACGTTGTGGAGCTTGCTAAGGAATACGGCACGCCTTTATATGTTGTAAATGAAGACGGAATCCGTGAAAAATGCCAGATAGTTAAAAAAGGCTTTATGAATAAATATGACAACACTTTGGCGCTTTACGCAAGCAAAGCTTTTAGTTGCACTGAAATTTATAGAATATTAAAAGAAGAAGGTTTGGGTGTAGACGTTGTATCCGGCGGAGAGCTTTACACGGCTTACAAAGCTGGTTTCCCTATGGACAAAGTTTATTTCCACGGAAACAATAAATCCGCTGCAGAATTAGAACTTGCCCTTGACTATAAAGTTGGCAGATTAGTTGTAGATAGCTATCACGAGCTAGAAGTTTTAAATGAAATTGCTAAAAAACGTGGCGTAAAGCAAGAAATTCTTTTAAGAATTTCTCCAGGTATAGATATTCACTCCCACGAATACTTAAAAACAGGGGTTTTAGACTGTAAATTCGGCTTCCCAATTGAAACCGGGTTTGCCCATGATGTTTGCCTTAAAGCCTCTCAATATGAAAACTTAGAATTGGTTGGTATTCATTGCCATATAGGCTCTCAAATATTACTTACAGATAGTTTTACTGATGCAATTTTAGTTATGGCTAACTTTATTAAAGAAATTAAAGATAAATACGGTATTTGCCTTAAAGAGTTAAACGTGGGCGGCGGTTACGGCGTGCGCTTTACTGATGATTCTGAATTTTTAGATGTTTGTAGCCTTTGGGAATTAATGATGAATGCTCTTTACAAATTTTGCGACGAAAACTCCCTTGACATTCCAAAAGTCCTTATTGAGCCGGGAAGATGGATTATTTCTGAAAGCGGCATAACCCTTTATAAAACAGGTACTGAAAAAGATATTAAAGGTGTTCGCAAGTATATAAGCGTAGACGGCGGCATGGCAGACAACCCAAGAGTGACTTTATACGGCGCGAAATATCAAGCTCTTTGTGCAAACAAAATGAATGAGCAGGAAACTCAGTTGGTTTCAATCGCCGGAAGATGCTGTGAAACAGGGGATATCCTCATTAAAGACATTGTTATGCCAGATCTTGAGCCAAACGATGTATTGGCGGTTCTTTCAACCGGGGCTTACAACTACGCAATGTCCAGCAATTATAACAGGCTTCCGAGACCTGCTGTTGTTATGATTAAGGACGGAAAGCCAAGAATAATTGTAAAACGGGAAACATATGAAGATATTATCCGCAATGACGTATAATATTTAAATAATTAAGAAATAGTGGTCGGCTTGGTTATGCCGCCACTATTTTTATAGAACGGAGATAATCTTATGCAGGATAAAATAATTGAATATTACAACAATTACGATGAAGACGGTAGACTAAAAAAAGATAACTTACATAAAGTTGAGTTTTTAACAACAACGGCTTACTTTGATAAATATTTTAGTTCAAGCCAGAAAATACTTGATGCCTGCGCAGGGACAGGCGTTTACGCCTTTTACTTTGCAGAAAAAGGACATGAAGTAACAGCGTGTGACTTAGTTTCTCACAATGTAGAAATTATGAAAAAAAGCCATAAAGCTGATATGCTAAAGCAAATTAGCGTTTGCGATGTGCTTAATATTTCGGAACAATTTGAGCCTGAATCTTTTGATTGTGTGTTGTGTATGGGTGCGCTTTATCATTTGCGTTCTAAAGAGGATAGGTTAAAGGCAATTAAAGAATGTTTTGATGCAACGAAAAAGGGCGGTTATGTTGTTTTGGCTTATGTAAATATGTTTCCAGTAGTAATGTTGGAAACAAACGACGATTTAAGTAATATGGATGAGATGAACCGCATTTTAAATAAACAGGATGATTACATTTTTACTTTTTCAACTCCAGATGAAATAGAATCTTTGGCAGAACAAGTAGGGCTGAAAAAAGTTTGTCATTTTGGGGCAGACGGTATGTTTTACAGTATTATTGACAAAGTAAACAACGCTTCTGATGAAGACTTTAAAAAATTAATGGAATACCATTTGGCAACATGTGAAGAACCAAGCATTTTGGGAGCAAGTATGCATGGGTTATATATTGGGCAAAAATTATAAAGTTATTTCAGCATAATCATAAATTTTTAGAGCGTGTTAAAACACGCTCTAAAAATTTATTTAAATATATCGTTTTTAATTTTAATACCTGTTTCAGTAAAGGCGATGCCTCCAAGGGCAGTTTCTCTTAGCTCAAAAGGAAGAGCCTTGCCGACTTTAAACATTGCCTCAATTACTTCATCTGCAGGGATAATGCTTTTCATGCCCCCAAGAGCAAGGTCTGCGCTTAAAATGGCGTTAACCGCCTGGGAGGCATTTCTTTGGGCGCATGGAACTTGCACAAGCCCGGCAACCGGGTCGCAAACAAGCCCCATACAGTTCATAAGGGCGAAACAGCAAGCGTTTATAGCAGCTTCGTTTGTGCCTCCTGCCAAAAACACTGCCGCCGAAGCAGACATTGCTGCCGCTACGCCGCATTCTGCCTGACAGCCGCCTTCTGCCCCGGAAACCGTTGCATTTTTCATTATTATTGCGCCAATACCGGAAGCAGTTAATAAAGCCTTTAAAATTTGATCTTTTTCACAATTATATTTTTCTCCCACTGATATTAAAACAGCCGGTAAAATTCCGCAAGCCCCTGCTGTTGGTGCGGCGCAAATTTTACCCATAGAGGCATTAACTTCACTGCAAGAAAGAGCTCTTGCCATAAGCTTATTTATAAAACCGCCGCAAATAGTGTTGTCATTTTTGCTATAATTGTTTTGAGTGGTGGAAAGCCCCTCAATTAAGCCGCCTACAGTAGGGAGCGCCTGGTCAAGAGCTTTTTCTGCGGATTTGCACATTACTTCGTAACGGCTATCAAGCTGTTGAAATATTTGTTCGTCTGTAAGACCAGTTAAATTCTTTTCGTTTTCAAGAATGACTTCCCATAAATGTGCATTTTTATTTTTAGCCCCAGTGTATATATCATTAATTGTATTATACAAGTTTTTCACCTCTTATATATTTATTGCGCAAACATCAATAATTTCATTAATTGCGCTTATTTCTGAAACTAACGAATCTTCAAGCTTACTGTCCGTCTCAATAACGCAAAAGGCAGTTCCGCCCTTTTCCTGCCGGCTTACTTTCATTGTGCCAATATTTATGTTGTATTTGGCAAGTGCATGGCTAACTTTGCTGATAACACCGGGTTTGTCCTGTTGTTGAATAAGCAATGCCGAGGATTGAGCTGTAAATTCCACTTTAAAATCGTTGATTTTACTAATTAAAATTTGACCGCCTCCAATGGAAGAGCCAATAATAACGCCATATTTTTCAGTGTTATTAAAAAATGTCATTTTTACCGTGTTTTCATGTACACCCTCTAAAACTGTTTCAGAAAATTTATAAGTAATGTTTTTATCTTTTGCTATAGAAAAAGATGAAGAAATTATTTCGTCATCTTCCATTATATCTAAAATTCCGGCAACAAGGGCAAGATTTGTACCGTGTCCAACATAAGTTTTGGCAAATGAACCATGAAGCTCAAACAAAACATGGGTAAACGGCTTGGATATAATTTTTCTTGCAATTCTTGCAAGCCTTACAGCTCCGGCGGTATGAGAGCTAGACGGCCCAATCATAACAGGCCCAACAACTTCAAAGATGCTTATACTCAAATTTTCTCCTCCTATAATAAAAGCCCTCCTAAATGATAATACATTTAGGAGGTGGTTTTTAAATTACTTATTACATTCCACGCACTCTTTTATAATGTTAATTGCGTGGTCAATGTCGGCGTAAGTAAGGGCATCGGATATTTGAAGCCTTATTCTTGCTTCACCCTCTTTCACAACAGGGAAACCGAAGCCGATTGCATAAATTCCTTTTTTAAGCATACTTTCTGATATTTTTATAGCTTTTGCTGTGTCGTGCACAATTATTGGAATAATTGCACTGTCACCCTCAAGAGGGTTAAGCCCAGCTTTTTTAATATTTTCTCTTGCATATTTAGTTTTTTCTTTTAATGATTCTACTATTTGCGGATTTTTCTCTAAATATTCAATAGAAGCCATAGCTATTGCGCATAAAACCGGAGGTAAAGCGTTTGAAAATAAGTGAGGCCTTGATTTTTGCACAAGCATTTCACAAACGGATTTTTTAGCTGCAATAAAACCGCCGCCTGCGCCGCCTAAGGCTTTACCGAAAGTACCGGAAATAATGTCTACACCTTCTGTAACTCCGTGGTATTCCATTGTTCCTCTGCCGGTTTTGCCGATAACACCTGTAGCGTGGGATTCGTCAACCATTAATATTGCATTATACTTTTTACATAATTCAATAATTTGGGGAAGGGGTGCTATGTCTCCTTCCATAGAGAAAACCCCGTCTGTTACAACAAGAACAGTTCCCATATCCTTAGTTTGCTGAAGCTTTTCTTCTAAAGAAGCCATATCAGCATGTTTGTAAACAAGCTTTTCAACGCCTTTTAAAACCATTCTGCACCCATCAATAATGCTTGCATGATTTAATTCGTCGGAAATAACAGCATCTCCGCTGGAAAGAAGAGCTCCAATGCTGCCTGTGTTTGCGGCAAAGCAAGAAGAGTAGGTCAAAGAAGCTTCCATGCCTAAAAACTGGGCAACTTTATTTTCAAGCTGGCGGTGAATATCAAATGTGCCGCAAATAAACCGTACGCTTGAAGCTCCAGAGCCATATTTCTGCAAAGCGCTAATTCCGGCTTCAATTATTTCCTTTTTATCCGCAAGCCCAATGTAATTATTAGAGCACATTATAATTTCTTCGCCAAAACCTTCAACATTTGCGCTTCTGGACATAGCTCCCGTAACATGTTTCAAGGTTTTGTATGTTTTCAGCTCTTTTAAATTATCAATATCTTTTTGAAGCTGCTCATAAAAATTTTTTCTCATAAAACTCAATCCTTTTTACCAGTTTAATATAACTTTGCCAGAATTTCCGCTTGCCATAATTTCAAATGCTTCTTCATAATCATCAACGCTGTATTCATGGGTTATTATTGGCGTAATGTCAAGACCGGACTGCAGCATAGTTGTCATTTTATACCATGTTTCATACATTTCACGTCCGTAAATGCCTTTAATTGTTAAGCAGTTAAATACAATTTTGTTCCAGTCTACAACGGTTTCCGGTGCTTGTATTCCTAAAACGGCAATTTTACCGCCGTGGCACATGTTGTCTATCATGTCGTTAAAGGCGTATTTGTTGCCGGACATTTCAAGACCAACATCAAAACCCTCTTTCATGTTAAGCTGTTTCCGAATTTCAGAAAGAGATGTTTCTTTTGTGTTTACTACGTGTTTTATGCCCATTTTCTTTGCAAGTTCCAGCCTGTAAGGGTTAATATCTGTAATAACCACATGTCTTGCGCCGGCGTGTTTAACAACCGCTCCAGCCATAATACCAATTGGACCTGCACCTGTAATTAAAACATCTTCGCCAAGAACGTCAAAAGAAAGAGCAGTGTGTACTGCATTACCAAACGGGTCAAATAAACTGAAAAGTCTGTCATCCAAAGTTTCATCGCAAAGCCAAACGTTTGAAATATTTATTGCTAAATATTCAGCAAAGGCCCCGTTGCGGTTAACCCCAACGCCGCTTGTGTTAGGGCAAAGATGGCGTCTCCCGGCAAGGCAGTTGCGGCAAGTTCCGCAAACCAAATGCCCTTCGCCGGATACTAAATCACCTTTTTTAACGCTGTGAACATTACTTCCAACTTCATAAACTTCACCAACAAATTCGTGACCAATAGTCATAGGAACAGGAATTGTTTTTTGTGCCCAATCATTCCATTCATAAATATGAACATCAGTTCCGCATATTGAGGTTCTTTTAATTTTAATAAGAACTTCATTTATTCCGATAGTAGGTATTTCAGTTTCGTCCATCCAAATACCTTTTTTGGGATATTTTTTAATTAAAGCTTTCATTTTTCCATTCATTTTATCACCTTAGAAATTAATATTTATTTGTTTACCTTCTTTTCTGTATGAAGCATATTCAGAAATTGCAGTAAACAATACGTCTGTTGAGGAATTAAGCGCTGTTTCGCAAGAGTCTTGAACAACACCAATAATAAAGCCTACACCTACAACCTGCATTGCAATGTCATTGGAGATACCGAATAAGCTGCAAGCTAAAGGTATTAAAAGAAGAGAGCCGCCGGCAACCCCGGAAGCACCGCAAGCGCTTACTGCGGATAAAACGCTCAATATAATAGCAGTTGGAATATCCACTGAAATGCCTAGAGTGTTTACAGCTGCAAGAGTAAGTACTGAAATTGTAACAGCAGCGCCTGTCATGTTAACAGTTGCGCCTAAAGGTATAGAAACTGAATAAGTGTCTTTGTTAAGCCCTAAATTTGCGCATAAGCTCATGTTTACAGGAATGTTAGCAGCGGAGCTTCTTGTGAAAAATGCTGTTATGCCACTTTCTTTTAAACATTTAAAAACAAGGGGATATGGGTTTTTTCTTATGTATATGAAAGTAATTAAAGGATTTACAATAAAAGCAACAAAAAGCATTGTTCCAACTAAAAGCCCGAGAAGTTTTCCATATCCAAGCAAAGCTTCTATTCCGCTTGTTGCGATAGATTCATATACAAGACCCATTATGCCCAAAGGAGCAAAGCTTATTACTAAACGTACAGTTTGAGACAAAGCTTCTGAAAAATTTTGTATTACAAGTTTAGTAGAGTCTGATGCTTTTCTTAAAGCCATGCCAAAAAGCACTGCCCAAGAAAGTACGCCTATGTAATTGGCATTATACAAAGCTTTAACAGGGTTGTCTACTATGTTCATTAAAAGTTTTTGTAAAACTTCGGTAACATTGCCTGGAGGTGTCATATCTGTAACCCCAGCCGCAAGAGTTAAAGAAACAGGGAACATAAAGCTTGCAACAACAGCTATAAAGCCAGCAATAAAAGTTCCGAGTAAATAAAGGATTACAATGGATTTCATATTTGTTTGTTTACCGCTAACATGCTGTGAAATCGCAGACATTACAAGGAAAAAAACAAGCAGTGGAGCAATTGCCTTTAATGCGCCTACAAAAAGTGCCCCGAATATAGTTAAAAAAGAAGCCCCTGGTAAAACCAAAGCCAACACAATACCTACAATTAGCCCGACGATAATTCGCTTAACGAGACTAATGTTATTCCATGCAGTAAATAAATTGTTCATAAATCATACCCTCTCTCTTTTATGTATTATAGTACAATTTCAATTATATATTGACATTGTATGACTGTCAATATATAATTGTATGCAATACAATTTAAATATTTAGGTGATTTTTTGTGTGGAATGTTAAAACAATTAATACAGATATGCCCCTTTATTTGGCAATAACTGATGCAATTGAAAGAGATATTAGAACAGGTGTTTTAAAACCAGGGGAAAAAATGCCAACTCATAGGGAATTGGGCAAAATAATAGGAGTAAATGTGTCCACAATTACAAAGGCTTACAAGCAAGCCGAAAAAATAGGGCTGATTACATCTACAGTTGGAAGCGGCACATTTGTTTCATCGGATTTAGGTTTAAATTCGTCTTTGCTTAATACTGAAAAAGCAAATGGGGAACTTATAGAAATGGGGCTGACATTGCCGCTTTACTGCGCCGAACCGGACTTAAAGGATATAATCTTAAAGGTTGTAAACCAGTCCAATGTAAATATGTTTATGCGGTATATTTCCCCCAACGGTTTGCAGCAGCACAGGGAAATTGGTGCGGAGTGGGTGAGGCAATACGGTATTACTGCAGGAGCTGAAAATATTATTATAACAGCAGGGGCGCAACATGCAATTTTGTGCATATTGTCTTCTCTTTTTAATCAAGGAGATAAAATAGCAGTAGACTGCTTAACATACCCGGGGGTTAAAACTGCTGCAAAAAGGCTCGGCTTAAGGCTGGCTGGCATAGCTATCGACGATGAAGGGATGATTCCACAAAGCCTTGAATCCGCTTGCAAAAACAATGAAATAAAAGGGATTTATACAGTTTCTGATATGCAGAACCCTACAAACGCTAAAATGTCTGAAAGCAGGTTAAGGGAAATTGCTGAAATTATTGAAAGATATGATTTAATTTTGATTGAGGATGACTTATATCGTTTTCTTTCAGACAATCCGGCTAACACATTGACTTCCCTTATTCCAGATAGAAGCATATATATTGGGGGATTGTCAAAAGCATTTTATACTGGGCTTAGAATTTCTTTTGTGGTTTCTCCTAAGCAATACTACAGCAGAATTTCTCAAGCGGTTGTAGACACAATATGGATGGCATCACAGCTTAATGCGGAAATAGTTTGTAAATGTATTGAAACAGGTATCGCCAACAAAATTATAAGATTAAAAAGGCAAGAACTAAAAAAAAGGGCGGAGTTGTTTTGTGAAAAAATGGTTGACTTCACATATTCATATAGCCCTTACAGCATGTTTGTATGGCTAACGCTTCCTAAGGACTGGAGTAGTTACGAATTTGAGAAAACTGCAAATTCTAACGGTATTAACATAGTTACAGCTAATAAATTTGTTGTAGGAAATATTATGCCGCCAAACTGCATTCGTGTTTCGCTTTCAGGAACGGAGAGTTTAGCAGAATTTGAAAAAGGTCTTAATATTTTAAAAAATGTTTTAAACCGTGAATTTAGAGATATTGAAAATATTACTAATTATGTTTTATAAAAAAACTCATCCCCCAATAAGAGGGATGAGTTTTTTATTAGTTTGTTACATTAATTGTTACGCTAATAGTACCTTTATTGTAATTGGAATCAGTACCTCTGTAAGTTGAAGTATAAGCGCCAGTTGTAGTAGTTGAAGATACTGAACCGTAGATTCTACCGTTAATATAGTCAAAAGCTACATTTGAAGGAAGTTCGCCGCCAATTTTTTCCCAATAAACTTTAGAGCTTGTGTTAGCTGATAAGTTAATTGTAGAAATTGTACTTCCGCTTCTTACAGTTTGAGGGTTATTGGAAGCGTAAACTGATAAGCTTCCGGAACTATCATTTGAATAACCACTCCAGCTGAAAGATTTTCCAGCAGCAACATATCCGTCATTGTTTACATAAAGATTATAGCTTTTATTGCTTGTTAAATCAAAGTTTAACGTTAATTCATAACAACCTTTTGAGCTGTTGTAATAAGTGCTTGAAACGGTGTTGTTATTATAATTTTTATAGTAAGAAGAACCGTAATAACCGTTATTATAATAACCATTATTATAATAATATCTGCCGTAGTTGTCATAATAAGCATACTGTATTAAAGTACCGTCAAGCTCGTTATACTTTATGCCATCATAATAACCGTATCTGCCGTAAATATAGTTGCCGTATCTATCGTAGATACCATCGTTGCAGTAACTAAATTTGTTATATCTGTCGTAATAACCGAAATAGCCGTCTCTGTAAGTTAAGAGGTTGCCATATTTGTCATAATAACCATCTTTAATTGTAACTATGCGACCATCTCTTGAATAGTAGCCGTCTCTGTAGAAGTATACGTAATTACCGTATTCGTCAAGGTAATTGTATTTTCCGCCATAATAACCGGGCGGGTAATAATTGTAATCATAATCGTAATAATTATAATAGTATCCGCTTGAAAGTGAAGTATCGGATACCCAGAATGACAAACCACTGTGATAAGGCATATAAACTTCAAGAGTACGAGAACCCGTTGTAGTTATGCTTGATACGCTTATTCCCCATGGGTTGTAGTAGGTGATGCCGCCGTAGTAGCCGCCATAATACCCACCGTTATAATAAGGATCATAATATGGGTCATAATCAAGGTATCTTCCGTATACTTTTCGACCATAAGAGTCATAATAATATACACCGTTACTATCTTGGTAATATGAAATTCTTGAATTAGAACCTGCACCTAAAACGTAAGGACCAACAGATGTTGATTGACCAACGCTGAAGTTACCAAGACCGTTGCCGGAAGTATAACCGTCTCTGCCGCCGGAAACTGATGCGGAGAAAATAGTAGTACCGGTAACGTTGCTGTCAATTGAAAGCTTTGCATCTTTAACATTAAACGCAACGCTGTTTGCGCTTATTTTAGAGGAAGAAATAGCTCCTGTACCGGAAATAACAGAATTCTGACCTCTAACGTTAAGAGTATTAATTGAGCCATAAACGTTAACTGTCGTGTTTGGTGCTGTGTTTAAAACGTTAAATTCTTGAACGTTTGAATTAGATTCAATAGTTACTTTTGAATTAGATTCAGAAACACTGATTCTGTTTGCTTTGCCGTTTTTAACAGCAACAGAAACATCAGATTTAACATCAATATTGCTGAAATTGCCATCTAAAGTAACAAGCTTATTTCCGCTTTTAACAAGTGTATTGTTTACAACGGAATTAATGTCTGCACTTACTTTAACAGAATTTTCTTTGTTTTGTACAACTACAGAGTTAACCTGAGAAGAAACAAGGTTAACAGAATCCGGACCGCCGCCACGGATTACAAGTTTACCAGTAATTTTTACATTTTTAATTGTTACGCTTCCTTCAGCTACGCCTTCGGAAATAATAACGTCGCCGTTAACAGTCATGCCTGACAATGTTGAATAAGGAGAATTAACAATTACCGTACCTTTTACATCTGTGTTAAGCGATTGTGTCTTTACGATTTCTTTAACAATAGTGTCAATAATTTTAATTGTTTCTGCTCGGGATATTGTTTCACGTGGCATAAAAGTTCCGTTAGGATAACCTTTTATGTATCCCTTGCTTTGGAATGTTGCAACAAAAGCTTTTGCATAGTTTGCAATTTCGTAATCGTCAGTAAAAGTTGAATTATTTACAGACTGTTCAACATCAAACGCTTTGCCTAAAAGAGTAATCATATCTTGACGATTAATATATTCATTTGGTAACATGTTGTTGCCGCTGTCCGTCAAAACATCTGCTTGATAAACTCTTAAAAGTGAATCTTTGTAAGGACTGTATTCCAAATCGTTAAAAGATTTGGTGGCTTTAACTTTATAATTCATAATTTTGTCAAGCCAGAAAGCAATTTCCCCACGGGTAATAGCATCATCCGGTCTAAAATTAGAACCCGATTCAGAAATTACGCCATAATCAGTCCACTTTTGTATCTCGATACTTGCCCAGTTGTTATCCGTGTCGGAATAAACAGATGCATTTGCCGGCACAAACCTATTGCCATAAGGCACAAATGTAATTGAAAGGACAAATACAAGTACAAATGCTACAAATTTCTTTTGCATTATAAACTACCTCCCTTAATGAACATTAAATATTAAATAAAGTTCGTTCATTGATAACATTATACAACAATATACGAAAAAAATAAAGAGTAAGTTTTTACTATTTGTTTAAATTTTTGTTTTTTCTTCGTAAAAATAACAAAATACCAAAAATTACCAGTATAAAAGATAAAATTTGAGATATAGCTATGTTTGTACCCCAAAGATAAAGCTGGTCGGTTCTAAGCCCTTCAATAAAAAACCTGCCAAGCCCGTATCCTGCTAAATAAAGGCAGAAAATTGAGCCGTCTGTTTTTTTGCGTATTTTATATATATTCATTAAAGCAAACACAAATGCGCACCATAGAGATTCATACAAAAATGTTGGATGAACCTGAATATACGGCGATTCGTTTACATATATAATATGCTCCTTAAGTATGTTAGGTACATATAAAAATGGGTCTATTTTAAGCTGCATCGCAAAAAGGCTATCTGTAAAACCACCGAAAGCTTCCCTATTAAAAAAATTACCCCACCTCCCAATGGCTTGACCTAAAATTAGACCAGGGGCTGTCGTGTCCGCAAAAAGCCAGAAGTTTAGTTTGTGTTTTTTGGTATACCAAATTGCCGTTAAAACAGCGAATATTACGCCGCCGTAAATTGCAAGCCCACCCTCTCTTGTAGCGAAAATTTTAATCAAATTGTCTTTATATTCGTCCCAGGTAAAAATAACATAATATAGCCTAGCCCCTATGACGCTTGTAATAATTACATAATATAAAAAGTTTGTGTAAATATCCGGGTCTTGCCCGGTTCTTTTCGCTTCGTGTATGGCGTAATATGTACCGGCTAATATGCCTGAACATATTATTAGCCCGTAAAAATAAATATCCAGCCCAAAAACTGAAAATGCTACTCTTGATAAATTATTAATTTCAATACCCATATTTGGAAAAATTACGTCAGGCATATTTTCCTCCAAGATTATTATTGTTTTACTGTGCTTACAGGGCGCATGATTGACAAACTGTAATTATCGTCTTTAAAGAGCTTTTCAAGCTTTTTCTGCGTTTCTTCTAAGCTGCATTTTTTCAAAGCCTCTAAAAAATCAAATAAATGCAAAGATTTATTGAAAAGGCTTGTCTGCCCCATAGCAATTGCGTCAATATCGTTAAAGCTTCTGTAAAAACGCCCTAAATGCTTGTTTTTAATTTGCTCGAAGCGTTCTTGGCATATTCCGTCTTTTTTAACCTTATTTATTTCTTCTATAATAAGCTCCGTTGTTTTTTCGGGGTTTTCGCATGTGCCGGAAAAAACTGCTGTTCCAAAAAAGCTTTCGGCGCTGTATTCAAGAGAAACAGGCCCGTCTATATGCCCTTTTTCATAAAGAGTGTTAAAAAAGTTAGAGCTTAGCCCTGCCAAAACGTCCATTAAAATCTTTGTGCCAACCATGCGGTTTTCAATGCTTTCACATAGGTTTGTCTCTTTAAACCCTAAAGAAAACATAGGGCGAGACAATTCCATCTCCGCTTCTGTTTTGCTTTTTAAAATTCCGTTAGGTTCTTCGCCGTAAAGACTTTTAATTTCTCGTTTTTCCAGTTTTTTAATTTTTTTCTCAGCCATTTCATAAATTTTGTTTTCATCAAAATCCCCAACACATATTAAAGCACTGTTTTCAGCATAATAAAATGTATTGAAGCAGTTTTCAAGCATATCTTTTGTAATAGAAGTTATACTTTCAACAGAGCCTGCAATATTATTTCTTACAGGGCAGTTTTTGTAAAGGGCTTGCATAAGATTAAGCCGCATTTGCCAAAAAGCGTTGTCGTCATACATTCTGATTTCCTGAGCAATTATGCCTTTTTCTTTTTCAACATTTTTTTCTGTTAGCTTAATTCTTTGGGTAAACTCAAGAAGCAAATCCAAGTTTTCATAAAAATTATCAATACCGCTGAAATAATAAGCGGTATTTAAAATGTTGGTAAAGGCATTAACATTTGCGCCGTTTTCGGTAAACTTGTTAAAAACGTTAATTTCTTCATCTTCAAAAAGCTTGTGCTCTAAAAAATGAGCTATGCCTTCCGGAGTTTTTACAGTTTTTCCGTTATACTCGAAAGCTGTGTCGCAAGAGCCATAATTAACGCAAAGAACGGCTTCTTTTTCAGCAAACCGCTCCTTTGGAATTATATAACAGGTAAGCCCGTTTGACAACACATTTATTTTAATGGACATTCCAAGGGTTTCGTCATAGTAAGTCTTTTCCATAATTATTCACCTAATGCTATTATTTTAAACAGTAAATTGTATCGGTATAAATTTTTTCTGCAATTGGAGGTAATTCATCTTTTTTTACATTTTTCATCATGTTAATAAAGTCATTTATATTATTTTCATCATGAAGTAAAAGCTGTGAAACATAAAAATCAATGGTTGAACCCGGATAATCCTTTATTCCAACCATTTTTTTAATAAGTCCGCTTTTGCTTGCCTCAAATTCCTTATCGCTAATATTGCCTTTTTTTAGGTCTTCCAGCTGATTTAAAGAAATTTCAATAGTTTTTTCAAAGTTTTTGGAATCTACGCCTGCCTGCATAACCATAATGCCTTTAAACCTAAATAAAAAAGAACCAATACTGTAACAAAGGCTTTCTTCCTCCCGGACTTTTGCAAAAAGCCGGGAGTTAGCACCGCCACCGAAAATTTCATTTAAAATTAAAAGCCTTAAATAATCCTCACTTACAGGCTTAACTCCTGTTCTTAAACCAATGCAAATTTTGCCTTGGTTAACGTTCTTTTCTTCTAAAACCTTATTAGGATTATCAACCGGCTTGTAAACTATTTCCTCTTTAGGTATTTTGTCAATTTCAGAACGTTTATGAGTATACCAACCATTTAATTTATTAGCTATTATACCTTCGTTAACATCGCCCATAATAATAATTTCAATAGGGGCATGTTCAAGCAAATGTATATAATGTTCGTAGCAATTTTTTTCATTTATGGCTTTTAAATCTTCTATTTCGCCGTCTCCGTAAATGCCGAAAGGTTCATCTTTGCACATTTCGTTTAACAAACGAAGTTTTGCGTATTCGGCTTTGTTATTTATTCTTGCGGAAATCGCATGAGTTAGGTTTTCTTTTTCGGAATCTGTATATACTTTTTTAAATCCGCCGTTTTCGCAAAGAGGGTTTAAAAGCATTTCCTTTAAAAAATCTAAGCAGTTATCAAGCTCGTCTTTAAAGCATTCAATATAAAACTCAATTATTTGATTTTCGCCTTTTTTTATTATCTGTATTTCAAACGCCGCACCAAAAAGACGTTCTGTGTGGGCGTTTATTTCTTTCATATCTTGATACTTGTGAGAACCTCTTTGTAAAATCTGAGATATTAATGCGTTTTTTGCGGCGTTTTCCTTTGTAAGGGGTTGCCTTAATATTACGCATGTGTAAACAGAATTGAACTTTTCTGACGGTATTACATGGACGTTAACACCGTCTGCTATTTTAAACCCGCTCATTTTATCAATCCTTTAATTCAATTGAAACTGCATGTGCAATGCCAGGTATATTTTGTCCTTGTTGGCTGCTTGTTGTGCTTAAAAGTGCTCCTGTTGGAACAAACAGTATTTTCTTTATTTCTTTCTTTTTAAGTTTTGAATAATAATATCCGCAAAAAGTTACTGCAGAACATGCGCAGCCGCTTCCTCCGGCGTGGGTGTCTTGCTTGTCCTTATTAAAAATTTCAATTCCGCAATCGGTGTAATTGTTTGAAAGCTGGAATCCTTCTTCTCCCATTAAATCTTTAACAAGCTGATGCCCAACATAACCTAAATCCCCTGTTGCTATAACGTCATAATAATCCGGAGTTCTGCCGAAGTCTTTAAAATGTGCAGCAAGGGTTTCCGCTGCGGCAGGCGCCATGGCTGCGCCCATGTTGTTGGCATCAGATATGCCAAGGTCAACTATTTTTCCTGTTGTAACTCCAGTTACATAAGGGCCGCTTCCTGTTTTAGAAAGTATAGCAGAGCCGTCTCCTGTAACTGTCCAGGTGGCAGTAGGGGGGCGTTGACCACCTAATTCAAGAGGAAAGCGAAACTGCTTTTCTGCGGAGCAAAAATGGCTTGATGCGCCTATTAATACATTATCTGCAAATCCGCCGTCAATAAGCATAGAACCTAGGCTTAATCCCAGTCCAAAGGTCGAACATGCGCCGAATACTCCAATAAGAGGTATATCTAAACCCGTTACGCCAAAGGTTGTGCCTGTGCATTGGTTTAATAAATCCCCTGCAAGCAAATAATGCAAGTTTTTTTTAGGCATTTGCGCCTTTTTGATTATTAATTCCATTGTATCTTTAACAATTTTGCTTTCGGCTTTTTCCCAGCTGTCTTCTCCTGCAAGTGCATCGCTTAAAACAACGTCGAAATGTTTTGCAAGAGGACCTTCGCCTTCTTTAGGGCCTACTATTGAAGCAGTTTCAAGTATAGTTACAGGCCTTTCAAAAAAAACCGATTGCGCCCCAAGTCTTTTGTTCATAATCCCACCTCATTTCACAAAGTAATAAATTAAACCTACTATTACCGATGTTAAAACCCCATATAATATTACAGGACCAGCTACTAAAAATATTTTTGCGCCAACACCAAGAATGTAGCCCTCTTTTTTAAATTCTATGGCTGGAGCGGCAACGGAATTTGCAAAGCCTGTAATAGGAACGACAGAACCTGCTCCGGCAAATTTGCCGAATTTATCGTAAACACCAAAGCCTGTTAATAAAACGGCGATTAAAATAAGAATAATAGAGGTATACATGCTTGCGTCGTCTTTTTCAAAGCCACGGTTAACAAAATAATTATTAATAAATTGCCCAACTGTGCAAATAAAACCGCCAACTAAAAACGCCTTTAAGCAATCGGAAACGATATTTGAATTTGGTGAGGCTTTTTCAACCATTTTTTTATATTTATCTTTGCCTTTTTGAGTTTTGTCCATAGCAAATCATTCCTTTTTGTTTATTGCGGCTTGTAAAAGCCCGGTACTGTAAAATACAATATTGAACCGACAAATTTGCCTATTGCTATGCATAAAATAAAATAAAATATACCTTGCTGAATTCTTGCTCGCCTTGTAAAAATGGGAATAACGTTTAGAACCTCTGCTAAAGACATTGCTAGAACGCCTAAGAACACGCCGCCGCAAAAAGAAAGTAAAGAGCCGACAAAAATGTTTATTTGTGTTTTAAAGTGTAGGGCATCAATGGCAGCACCTGAAATTCCTCCAAGCATAACGGCTTCTTCGTAAAGCCTAGCATACTGTTCCGTCTTAGTTTTTTGCGCAAGCCGGGGGATTACGCCTATTACGGCAATAAAAGCATAAACACCTCCGGCAATGATAACGCCGCCGGAAAAGGCTAAAAACATGCCGCATAAATATTTTAAATAAAACACGCTATTCCCCCTTGTTTTTCTTTAATGTGTCTAACATGTCAATCATTGTGTCAGAGACATCGGCTTCATATTTGGTGATTTCGACTTCAATTGGGGTAGGGTCGTTAGTAATAGCCTTACCAAGAAAATGGTTAAAAAACATTATTATACCTGAAGTAAGCCCGATAGAATAAGCCACTTCTAAGGCAATAGGATGCTTTGTTTCCTGCCCAAATATAAGCTTATGAGTGTTTTCAAAAACCTCACTCATTTGGGCATCGGAATAAAAACTCATAATGGCAATGCCAGAGCCTACGAACAAAACAACGCATACAAAGGCAATTTTTGACCATTTGTAAAGTTTGTTGTCTTCGCTTTTAGTAGGGGAATATTCAATATAAGTATCCATTTCGCCAACGTTAACAACGCTTGCATCTGGGTATTTCTTTTTAATTTGCTTAATAATGTCCGTAATGGTTACAAGATAACTTTGTTTCTGATCTTTTTTCTTTTTATTAAGAAGAGATTGGTTATCAATTTCAATAAGCTTTACGCTGTTTATGGTGTCTGCAACGTCTTTTGTTGCTAAAACCTCGCAAATATCTTTAATCGTAATTTCCGAAAGGTTTGTTAAAGTTGCCTTTTTCATGGGCTTTAAGTAAATATCCATGAAGTAACACTCCTCTGTAGGATGGTGGTTTTTTAAAATTTTTGTTATAGACAAAGTATGAAATACCAAATAATAATGATATTATGACCACAAGCTTAATAAAAAAAACAAGTCTTTTTTTTCCAATCAATTAAGATAACCTCCTAAAACATTAATACGGTTATTGACAATTATATCCACTTGATAGTACTATATATTCAATGTTCAAAATTTGTTGTATAGCAATTTTCTAATTAGCAGTCCAATGAATCACGGCGCATTAGCGCAAACGCTGTAGGCGTTTAGTGATTAATTGGACTACATTAAATAAAATTGCTATATACATAATTTAATTGAAGGATTGTTTTAAAATAGAACACGCCCTTAATTGAATAAGCATAAGATATTAATAATTACTCTAAGCATTTTTCAAAGCTATACAAGCAATGAAAAGGCTTCTGAATGGGAGTGAATGAATTGTATCATAATAAATTTCTTGTTTTAGGCGGAGATATGAGAAACATCTCACTTTCTAGTCATTTGCAGGAAGATAACAACAAAGTTATGGTTTACGGCTTTTCCTCGCTTTCACCTGAAGAATTTCCACATCTTATGTTTTCAAAAAATATGCAAAAGGCAATAAAAAATGCGGAAGTGGTTATCGGACCGATACCGTGCTGCAGCGAAAAAAACATTTTAAACACTCCTTTTCATAAACAGTCAATTTCAATAGATTCAATTTTTGAGGCTATGGACAGCAGACAGATTTTTGTTGCAGGCAGAATTGACAAAGAAGTTTTTGAAAAGGCGAAAGAGAAAAAAATAATTATTTATGACGTGCTTGAAAGAAACGAAATGGCCATTTTAAACGCAATTCCTACAGCGGAAGGCGCTATACAAATTGCGTTTGAACAAACAAAAATCACTTTGCATGGTGCAAATATTTTAGTCATCGGTTTTGGGCGGATTGGTAAAATATTATCAAAGATGCTCAAAGGAATCGGGGCAAACGTTTTTGGTGCTACCAGGCGTTATGACGATTATGCTTCAATGGTAAGTTATGGCTACAATCCATTGATGCTTTCAGA
Organism: uncultured Eubacteriales bacterium; assembly: GCA_964545475.1. Taxonomy (GTDB): domain Bacteria; phylum Bacillota; class Clostridia; order Lachnospirales; family JAISER01; genus CAZJGG01. The sequence continues at coordinate 52,533 of CAZJGG010000003.1, forward strand.
ATTAAACGGATACCTTTCTAAAATGGACGTTATTATTAATACTGCGCCTCATGTTCTTATTGATAAAAGCAACATTAAATTTATTAAAAAGGATTGCTTAATAATTGATTTAGCCTCTGCGCCTTACGGGGTGGACTTTGAGGAATGCAAAAGAGAGGGTATAAATGCGGTTTTGGCAGGCTCTCTGCCCGGCAAGGTTGCGCCTATAAGTGCCGCAAAATATATTAAGGAGACAGTTTATAATATTTTATGCGAAAGGATTGAAAAATATGGATTTGAAAAATAAAACCATAGGTTTTGCGATAACAGGCTCGTTTTGTACACATGATAAAATTATACCAGTAGTTGAAAAGTTAGTAAATTCAGGAGCAAATGTTATTCCTATAATATCAGAAATAACAAGTTGCACAGATACAAGGTTCGGCACGGCTGCGGATTTTAAGAAGAAGCTTGTTGAAATTACTAAAAATGAAATTATTGATTCTGTTGTTACAGCAGAGCCCATTGGTCCTAAAAAACTTTTGGATATTTTGGTTATTGCGCCGGCTTCCGGCAATACTATAGCTAAATTAGCTAATGCGATAACAGATTCTACAGTTACAATGGCTGCTAAGGCTCATTTACGCAATGAAAGCCCTCTTGTAATTGGAATTTCCACAAACGACGGCCTTGGAGGAAACGCAAAAAACATCGGTCTTTTGCTTAATATAAACAATATTTATTTTGTCCCCTTTGGGCAGGATGATGCTATAAAGAAATCCAAATCATTAGTAGCGGATTTTAATTTAATTCCCGATACTCTTGAAAAAGCATTGGAAGGAAAGCAAATTCAGCCACTTTTGATTTAAATATTTATCCGTATACATCAAATTCGGGAAAGGAGTTGGGGAGATGTCAGCAACATTATTGGAAGAATACAGAAACGGCATACTTGAAACAATTCATAAAGGCATTGTATGCATTATTGATAAAGATAGGAGCATAAAGCATATAGGAGATCACAATACGCTTATGTTTTACCGCTCATGCAGCAAGCCTATTCAAATTTTACCTTTTATATTAAATGGGTTGCACGAGAAATATGATATTAAACCAGAGGAAATAGCAATAATGTGTTCTTCCCACCATGGAAACCCGGAGCATGTTGAAGTTTTGGAAAGCCTTGCAAAAAGGCTTGGTTTAAACGAAGATATGTTCGTTATGAAACCAACTTACCCAATAAACTTAAACAGCAAAACTGCGGTTATAAAAAATGGCTTGCCCCCGAGAAAAGTTTACCACAACTGCTTTGGCAAGCATATAGGGCTTATTCTTCTTGCCCGACATTACGGCATAAAAGAAGAAAACTACTGGCATGGGGACAATAAAATTGTTTATGCAATAAAAGAGCTTATATCTTATTTGGCGGAAGTTAACGCTGACGATATAAAAACCGGAACAGACGGTTGCGGTGTGCCTGTTTTTGCAGTTCCAATGGAAAAAATTGCTCTATCTTATTTAAAATATGCACGCCCTGAGCTTATTAATGACGAAAGCGTTAGAAAAGCAACTCAAATAGTGTGGGATTCCATTCATGAAAAACCGTCAATGATATGCGGTGAAGGGGAAGCTGTATCAGAGCTTTCTGCAAGCCCAAATATATTAGCTAAAGATGGGGCAGGGGGGCTTATAACAATGGGGCTTCGCAAAGAGGGGCTTGGCATTGTTATCCGCCTTCAAGACGGAGCGCACCACAGGCTTCCTCAAATTGCCTATTCTGTTCTTGAAAAAATTAGCTATGAAGATAAGGAACTTATAAACAGGCTTAAAAACTTATCTCCTATGGCTGTATATAATGAAAACGACGATATAGTGGGGGATATTAAAGCTCCATTTACATTAAAGTAAAATAAAAAGCGGCAAACACATGTATACAGCAGGGCTGTATTGTGTTTGCCGCTTTTAAGTTCTATAAAAATCTACTGATATGCTTTTTAATCATTGTCTTTTTTTCGTATCTCAATTAAGCCTGCAATGCAAGTTCCAACAATTATACCTAAAAAGACTAAAACATATGTATCATGTCTTTCTTGAAAATAAACAGGTAAAAAGGGATAAAAAATTGAAAGACATATTCCTAATAATGCCGTGCAAAGAATATTTGTTATATAATGTTTAATTTTATTCTTATTATTAGGTTTCATTTTTGAAAATCTCCTCACCGCATTGTAAATTGCTTAAGGCCCCTTCCTTAGAGCCTGTTTAGAATCTCCATTTCAGTGTCTTTTCGGCAAATTTTCCGAATCGCTGCGTCAGTGGCAAACGCCCATACTTCTTCTAGTATGAACGTTCACCACTTCCTTGCGATTCAAAAAATTTGCTCAAAAATCCACTAAAAGCGAGATTCCAAACAGGCTCTTAGAAAGGTTTCCGGGTTGTCGAGGGCGCCAACCCCTACATTTATGCCAAATCTATAGCTATTAAAAAAATAATGATGTACCGAACAACTCGCAGTGCTTACTTAATAGATGCAAATGACTTGCAAAGCTCATACAACGTAGTTATTCCTGCTCCTGTTGCCCCTATGTTTTGGAATTCCCATTTTTGAGTGCTTACCCAAGCTGTACCAGCAATATCAATATGCATCCAAGGCAGGTCTTCATTAAAACATGAAAGAAATTGCCCAGCCGCTATTGTGGCGCAGCCCTCTTCAGAGCTGTTTTTTATGTCAGCGGCACGGCTTTCATTTAGTTTGGCATATTCATCAAAAGTAGGAAGGCGCCAGTATTGCTCTCCGGTGTCTTTAGAAGCATTGTTAAGTCTGTTGAAAAATTCATCGTCATTAGAAAGCACAGCGGCAGTTGTAAACCCAAACATTAACACAACTCCCCCTGTTAATGTGGCAATATCCACAATTCTAGTTGCTCCGGCTTTTGATACTGCATAAGTTATGGCATCTGCCAAGACAAGCCGCCCTTCGGCATCAGTATTGGCGATTTCAATGGTTTTTCCGCTCATGGAAGTAACAACGTCTCCAACCAAGAAGCTATCTCTTGATATGCGGTTTTCCGCCGCCGGAATAACAGCAGTAACATTAACGTGAACTTTATTTTTAGCAAGAGCAGTTATACAGCCCCAAACAGCCGCCGCCCCTGCCATATCTCCTCTTATGCCTTTCATAGAAAGAACAGGCTTTAAGCAATATCCTCCTGTGTCGCAGGTTATGCCCTTGCCTACAAGCCCTATAACTTCTTTGCTCTCCGGCGCACCTTTATAGGTTAAAACCGCCATACGAGGAAGGTTTCCTGCGCTTCCGCCAACAGCCAGCAAAGCATTCATACCCAGCTCTTTCATTTGTTTATCATCTAATATTTCAACAGTGCATCCGGCTTTTTCAGCCAAATCAGCCATTCTTGCCGTCATTGTATCAGGAGTAAGCATGTTTGCCGGTTCGTTTACCATATCCCGAGCTATTAAAACGCTTTCTGCTATAGCAGATATTTCAGACAGCTTATTAAAGTCTTTTTCCCCATTTGGTAAATCGAGGTAAACAGTAAGTTCGTTTATTGTGTTAGTGCTTTTCCAGTTTTTCGGTTTGTAAAGGGTAAGTGCAACGCTTTCGTATGCAAAAACGGCGGCTTTTTCACCAAAAAGTTCAGCTAAAGCTTTAAGGCGAATAACAACGGATTTCCCTCCGTTTAACTGAACATGTTTTATACCTGCCGCAACAGCACGCCTTACTAACAGTGAGGAAAGTTTTTCCTTATCCCCCAAACATACCGTAGCGCAAGGCATTTGTCCGTCATTAAAAGAGCAGTTAATATTAAGCAAATTATTATTTTCATTGTTTTTTAAGGCAAAATCAATTTGCCATTGTGCAGCTTCGTTGTTCCAGTAAGTAATCATTTAAACATCTCCATAATTATATATGCAAGCAAGCTACGAAATGCCCCGGTTCTGGCTCAAAAGATGGAATTTTATAAGCCTTGCAGTTGTCTGCGCATTTTGGGCATCTTGTTTGAAATGGGCAGCCAACAGGCAAATTAACAGTGCTTGGAATATCACCCTGTAAAATCTTACGCTCGCTTTGCCTTGTTGGGTCTGGTATGGGCACGGCGGATAAAAGAGCTTTTGTATATGGGTGCATAGGGTTTTTATAAAGCATCTCTTTCGGCGCCATTTCAACAATAGAGCCTAAATACATAACCGCTATACGGTCTGAAATCATTTCAACCACGCTTAAATCGTGGGAAATAAACAGATAAGTAAGGGCATAATCTTTTTGCAATTGTTGCATTAAATTAAGCACTTGCGCCTGAATTGAAACGTCCAGAGAAGAAACTGGCTCATCAGCAATTATAAGCTTTGGGCGCACAGTTAATGCTCTTGCAATACCGATACGCTGGCGCTGACCGCCGGAAAACTCATGAGGCCACCGTCTTGCATGTTTCTCATTTAAACCTACAATTTTCAAAAGTTCCCTTGCCGCTTGCAAACGCTCTTTAGAGCTCATTTTTGTATGCACAAGCAAAGGTTCTGCAACAAGTTCTTCAACTCTCATTCGGGGGTTTAAAGAACCGCTAGGGTCTTGGAATATCATTTGCATATCTTTGCGTAAAGGTCTTACTTCCCTTTCGCTTAAATTTGATATGTTTAAATCGTCGAAGGTTATTTCCCCGGAATCTGGCTTCATAAGCCTGTTTATAAGCCTGCCTGTTGTAGATTTTCCACAGCCGGATTCTCCTACAACGGAAAATGTTTCCCCGGGATAAATCTCAAAGCTAATATCATTTACCGCATGGACAAAACGAGCTTTGCCAAATAAACTTTTCCCGGCAGGGAACTTTTTAACAACATTTTTTACGGTAACAAGGGGTTTCATTTAACCGCCTCCTTTGCGCCGTTTTCTGTATGCCAGCAGCGGCATTTTCTTGTTTGCCCATATTCAAGAAGAACAGGTTCTTCCTTATGGCACTGCTCCGTTGTAAATGCGCATCTAGGTGCAAATTTACATCCAGTAGGCATTGCGGATAAATCCGGCACACTGCCGGGAATAGAGGGTAGTGTAGTTACTCCAGAACCAAGCTTCGGAACGGAAGCAATAAGCCCTTTAGTATAAGGGTGCATAGGTTCTGCAAAAAGCTGGTTTACAGAAGCTTCTTCAACAATTCTCCCTGCATACATAACCATAACCCGGCTGCACATTTCCGCAACAATACCTAAGTCATGGGTAATTAATATTATTCCGGCGTTATATTCGTTTTTAATGTTGCGCATTAGGTCTAAAATTTGAGCTTGAATCGTAACGTCAAGGGCGGTAGTTGGTTCGTCTGCAATAAGCAATTTTGGGTTACAGCTCATAGCCATAGCAATCATAACCCTTTGGCTCATGCCCCCAGATAACTGGTGAGGGTAGCTTCGCATAGTTACGCTTGGTACAGGTATTCCAACTTGTCTAAGCATATGTTCAGCGTGTTCTGTCGCCTGTTTTTTGATGTAATCCATATGCAGACGAATAGCTTCAACCATTTGCGCTCCAATGCGCATAGAAGGATTTAACGAAGTCATAGCTTCCTGAAAAATCATTGAAATGCTTTTGCCCCTGACAGAACGCATTTCTCGCTCACTGCATGTAAGTAGGTCTTTTCCCTCAAATATAATTTCTCCTCCGGCAATACTGCCTGATGTACTTTTAAAAAGCTGCATAATAGATAATGACGTTACGGATTTTCCACAGCCGGACTCACCAACGAGCCCTACAATTTCCCCGGGGTAAACCTGAAAGCTGACATCGTCAATAACCACAACTTTAGACTTTTTCCCTGTTTTAAATTCTGTACGCAGATTTTTTATATCAAGCAAAGGCTGGTCTTTTTTTACTAAAGAATTTTCGTTCATAATTTTCCCCCTTACTTGATTTTCGGGTCGAGTGTGTCTCTGAGACCATCGCCTAAAAGATTAAAAGCCAACACGGTTAAAAATATTAACAACCCCGGAAAATATACTAAATGAGAGCCTACGCCTACGTAACTGCGGCCGGAAGAAAGCATTGCGCCCCAGTCCGGCTCGGAAACGTTAGCACCGAAGCCTAAAAAGCTTAATGATGCCGCCGCTAAAATAGCAGTACCAATACGCATTGTAAAATTTACAATCATTGATTGCAGTGTGCCGGGTAAAATATAAATCCATAAAATTCTGCTGTCGGAACAGCCCACTGAGCGAGCCGCCTCTACATAAAGGCAATGCTTTACTGTTAGCGTTGCGCTTCTTATAATTCTTGCAAAAGAGGGCACTGTAAAAACGGCGACGGCAATAACTACGTTTATTACCCCTGGGCCGATAACTGCAACTACGGCAATACAAAGCAAAATATCCGGCATGGCAAAAAGTATATCACTGCTTCTCATAACAAGCATTTCAAGTATTCCGCCGTAATATCCGGCTAAAATCCCAAGTATACTGCCGAGGGCCGCCCCAATTAAAACGGAGCTTAACGCAACCCCCAAAGAAAGGCGAGAACCAACTAAAAGCCTGCTTAAAACATCTCTGCCGTATTCGTCTGTTCCCAAAAAATGTTGAGAAGACGGGGCACTTAACAAATTGTCGTAATCCGGCAGTGCAGGGTCGTATGGAGCAAAGCGTGTGCCGAATATCGCCATTAAAATAAGAAACACAATAAAGCATCCGGCAACAACCGATGTTTTTCTTTGCATAAATTTCTTAAAAAACTCTTTTGTTTTGTTATATTCTTTCATTTCAGGTTCTATGTACTGTTGAGGTGTATTATTGATTTCGGACATTGTCAATCCTCCTTCCTTAACTGTATCTGATTTTGGGGTTCAACAAGCCATACAGCAAGTCTACTATTAAATTAATAACAACATATTCAAAGGCAAAAAACATTAAAAGTGCTTGAACAACTTTATAATCACGGAAAACTATGGAATCAATAATCAACCGCCCAACGCCTGGAATTGAAAAAACAGTTTCCACAAGAACAGAACCGGCTAAAAGCGCCCCAATTTGAAGCCCTGTAACAGTTACAACCTGCATAAGAGAATTACGGAAAGCATGGCGCAAAACTACAAGCCATTCAATTTGCCCTTTTGCCCGGGCTGTTCTAACATAGTCTTCCTGCATTGTTTCCATCATTGAGGAGCGGGAAAAACGAGCCAGCATACCCATTATACTGCACCCTAATGTAAATGAAGGCAAAATATAACTTTGCCAGTTTGAAAGCCCTCCCGTAGGCACAAGCCCTAAATCAACGGCAAATATTTGAATTAGAACAAGCCCGAGCCAGAAAGGGGGCACAGATATGCCTGAGGTTGAAAGCACCATACTGAAATAGTCCAGCGCCGAACCTCTAAAAACAGCGGATATAACACCAATAAGAACACCAAGAGCAACAGACCATAATATAGCAAACAATGTAAGCTCAATGGTTGCCCCAAGCCGCCCCATTAACATTTCTGATACAGGAAGCCCTGTTTTATAAGATGTTCCCATATCACCTTGGAACAAATCTTTTATATAATTACCGTATTGTACAAGCAAAGGGTCGTTTAGACCAAGAGCTTGTTGTATACGAGCCACATCTTCCGCAGTGGATTCCTTTCCGGCAAGCATTCTTGCCGGGTCGCCGGGTATCATATGCATAAACATAAAGACGATAAAGGATATAATAATAAGAAGCGGAATAGTGCCAAGTACTCGTTTAATAAAATACCGACTCAAATCTGTCCCTCCTTCATAATTCTTAATAAAACAATCCGGCGGAAAACCACCGGATTGTATAGAGCATCGGAATTAATTAAGAGCAGCGCTTTTAAGGTTAAGAGAACCGTCCGGTCTTAAAGAAACGCCGCTTAAATAAGTTTTTGTTCCGGCAATAACTTGGTCGTTGCCGAGGAATAACCAAGGAGCATCATCCCAAGCTATTTTTTGAGCATCAGCGTAAATAGTTTTAAGCTGTTCAGGGTCACTTGTTGCCAAGCCTTCATCTAATAATCTATCAAATTCCGGGTTGTTGTAATATGCAGTGTTTGCGCTAGTTGGTGGCGCCATTTGGCTGTAAAGAATGCTTCTCATAGAGCCGTCTGCGTCGAAAGAAGAAGCAGACCAGTTTACATACCACATTTCAATAGTAGCTTGTGCTTTTTCAACATAAATCAAGCTGTCAATAATGTTAGGCTCCATTGGCACTATGTTTACGTTAATGCCGATTTGAGAAAGTTGTTGCTGAACAAACTGCATACCTTTTTCTTCGTTAGTTGTGTTGTCGCCCCAAATTGTTACATCAAAGCCGTCTGGATAGCCTGCTTCTGTCATAAGTTGTTTTGCTTTTTCCAAGTCATATGTATAAGGTGTTTGAGGGCTGTAATAAGATACTGTGGACGGGAAGCAAGAATTAACTTCGGAAGCATAACCGTTAAAAATTGTTTTAGCGTATGCATTTTTATCAATAGCATAATTCATTGCTTGACGAACACGTTTATCTGAAAGTTCTTTTTTGTCGTTGTTTAATGTAACATATCTCATAATGTTAGACGGAGATGCAACAACTTTAATATCTTTTGTGCCATCAACGTTTGGAGCTTGAATTGCCGGAAGAGGATAAATAAAATCCGCTTCGCCTGTTTGAAGCATAGCAACTCTTGAGCCGTCTTCTGGAACAGCACGGAAAGTAAGGCTGTCTACAGAAGGTTTTTCTCCCCAATATCCGTCAAAAGGATTAACAGTAATTCTGTCGCCTTCAATTCTTTCTCCGAATGTGTAAGGACCTGTACCTACAGTAGTTTTAGCCAAGCCTTCGTTGCCAAGTTCTGCAATAGCTTTTGGGCTTATTACTAAAAATTGAGTAAACTGGTTAATAAAAGAGCTGTTGGGTTTATTTGTTACAATAACTATGGTATAATCGTCTGGTGCAGTAACGGATTCCCAAGTGCTTGCACGGCGATATTGGCGGAAAGATTCATTTGCCATAACTCTTTCATAGTTTGCAATGAAAGCCGCTGCGTTAAAATCTGTGCCGTCATGGAATTTTACGCCTTGGCGTAATTTAAAAGTATAAGTTAAATTGTCGTCGGAGGCTTCGTAACTTTCTGCAAGTACGGGAATGATATTTTGGTTGTCGTCAAAAGATATTAAGCCTTCGTACATAGTACGGCTAACTGTAATTGATAATGTATCAGTAGTGTTATGTGGGTCAAGAGATTGTAAGTCATTGTTAAAAGCTACAACAAGGTCGTTATCTGGTGATTGTGAGGATGATTGGTCGCTTTGTGCTTCCGGTGCCGGTTGCTCGGCTTGGTTGCCGCCGGCAGTTTCAGTTCCTTGGGCTGGCTGAGCTGGCTTGCTTGCACAGCCTGCCACAGAAAAACATAATGCAGCAGCTAAGAAAAGCGCTATACTTTTTCTTTTCATTTAGTAAAAACCTCCTTTTATTTTTAAAACATGATGTAAAGACCCTAATATTATAAGTCCTTAATTTTTAGCATTTAAACAAACAGCGTTAATATATCCGCAGTCAATAATATTAAAGCGGTCTTCCGGGGGATATAATGCGCCGCCGTAAAAAATACTGTTGTTGTTAGCGGTAGATTTGTCCGTCATTGTTTTGTGAGCCGCCAAATGTATTTGGTCACAATTTGTTTCAGTAATAACCCGGTTCATTGTTTTTAAATCAATTCCTGCTCCGGGAAGAATTTCAATGCGCCCGGCTGAATATTCAATCATTTGGCGAATTGTTTCCGTGCCAAGAGGAGCTAAAGGTTCTTGTCCGCTTGTAAGCACTCTGGTTATGCCAAGGCTTATAAGTATGTCAAGAGCGGCTTTCCAGTCCGGCACAACGTCTATTGCACGGTGGAAAACAGTTGTTTTACCATTGGCAATTTTTGACATTTCTTCGGTGCGTTTAACGTCAATTGTTCCGTCTTCATTTAAAAAGCCGAAAACAATGCCGTCTGCGCCGTGTTCCAAAAGCAGGCGAGCATCCTCTTTTGCTGTTTCATATTCGGTTTCTGTATAACAAAAACCGCCTTCTCTTGGGCGTACCATTGTAATAATACGCATTTTTGAACCGTTTTCAAGCTTTTCAAGCCCTTTTCTGGCAGCCAAAAGTGTGCCTACCGTAGGTGTAAGCCCGCCGTGAAACAGATTTGAATTAAGCTCAACACGGGTGGAACCGGCCTTGCAAGCTTCAAGAACATCGTCTGCGCTTCCGCAGCAAACTTCTACAAGAATGTCTTTCATTGTAATACCTCACTGTTATGTATTATTAATTTATAAACGCATTATAATAAATACTAAACAAAATGTCAATATATATCTTGAAAAAATTAAAAACATTGTATATAATTAATATATAATTAGTTTTACGGCTAATTAATTATTAAACCTATGATAATATTGGCGCTTAAAAACAAAGAGGTGGGTAATGGTTAAAAACAGCCGTATAGATCAGGATTTAATGAAGCAGACAAACCGTCAGCTTGTTTTTTCAGAAATTTATAAAGCAAAGGAAATATCAAGAACCCAAATTGCGCAGATAACAGGCATAAGCGTTATGAGTGCCGGGCGCATTGCAGACGAATTAATTGAGAAAGGGCTTCTTAGAGAAAGCGAAAGCACAGAGCAGCAAACAGTGGGAAGACCGCCGAAAATACTTACATTGGCAAAAGAAAATCTTAATTGCGTCAGTGTATTTATACAAAGCGGCGGAGTAACCGTTGGAATAACAGACCCTTATGGAAATATTAAAAGGAAACTTGACATTAAAGAAACTTTAGAGGGGAAATCATCTCTAGAAGCCTTTAAATTTATTGGGGATGTTTTAATAAAATTTTTAGAGGATAATAAAGACATAACTTGCTTAAAAACTATTGGGGTGGTTATGCCGGGGTTAGTAGACGTTGAAAGCGGCACGCTTGTATTTTCATCTCATTTTAGATGGAAAGACGTTCCTGTTGTGGACGTAATGGAAAATATGCTCCCGGAATATACATTTGTGCCGGAAAATGACATAAAAGCTCTTGCGCTGGCAGAAGGGTTATTTGGCGGAGCAAAGGAATATAAAAATTTTGTTTTGTTAAATATAGGCAACGGTGTTGGTGCGGCGGCTTTTATAAACGGTGAAATTTACAGAGGGCAAAATAATGCCGCAGGGGAAATAGGGCATATTATTATTAACCCCAGTGGGCGTATGTGCGAATGCGGTAAAATTGGGTGCTTGCAAACTAATGTAGCGGAATGGGCTATTTTGCAGGAAGCTCGCTCGGTACGCCCTAACCAAAACATACAAATGAAAGATATATTATTAGCTTACGAAGCAGGTGAGCACTGGGCAAGAAATCTTTTAGACAGAGTTGTGGAATTTACATTTGTTGCGCTTAATTTACTTTCCAACACATTTGCCCCCCAGGCGATTTTGCTGTGCGGAAGCCTTGTTGAAGAAAACCCATCTTTTAAATCTATGATTTTAAATAACCGGAACAGCCAAAACTATGCTTTTAACAGTAATAATTATAGTTTAGGGTTTTCTTCTCTTGGCAAGGATGGGGCGGTTATTGGCGGTGCATCTGCAGCTTTTTTCAGCGGTGTTAATAAATTGGTAATAGAATAATTAAGGAGAACTATAAAATGTTTACAGAAAACCGAAAGAATTGGATAAATGAGAAATTCGGCGAGTTTTTCTCTCGTATGCCCCTTGCCGGGGAAAAGGTGAGTTTATGCCTTAAAGATATGACGGAAAATGAACAGCTTTCCATGAAGTACACATATGCTTTTATGCCGGTGAGTGATGTTCTTACCTGTTCTACAGAATTAATTGAAGAGTTTGTTAAACACGGAGTAATGCTATATGAAACTGTTTCTTGGTTAAAGGATACGCCTATAGACATATTCTTGCCATTTGTTTTATTTTACCGTATTAACAATGAAGCGGCAGAACCTTACCGTCAGGAAATATATAATTCTTTATACCCAAGAATTAAAGAAATGGGAGCAAGGGAAGCGGCCTTGGAAGCTAATTATTGGTGCGCAGAACATGCAACATACCTTTCAACAGACGACCGCACACTTTCCGCTTCTGCTGTTTTGCGCAGGGGGTTCGGGCGGTGCGGCGAGGAATCCACGCTTTTATGTTGTGTTTTAAGGAGCATAGGCGTTCCTGCACGCCAATGCTACACCCCAAGGTGGGCTCATTGTGATGATAATCACGCTTGGGTTGAGACTTACATAGACGGGATGTGGCATTATATGGGGGCTTGTGAGCCTGAACCAGTGTTAAATAAAGGTTGGTTTACGTCTGCGGCTTCAAAGGCTATGTTAGTATATTCCAGAGGGTTTATTGATGGTATTAATGGCGAAAGTGTAATATGCAAAAGCAATATTGATACAACATTTAACAGCTTGCCAACATATGCCGAAACAAAAGAAATATCAATAAAAGTTACACAAAACGGTAAAGCCGCAAAAGATGTTCTTGTCCGGCTGGAAATTGCTAACGCCGGAGAATTTTATCCCATAACATCTTTAAAATCCGATAATAAGGGCTATGTGAAGTTTATAACAGGAGTAGGTAATTTGCTTGTTCATGCAACAGACGGTGTTGTTTTTGCAGAAGATGTTATTGATGTAAGAGTAAATACAGAGTTAACCATAGATTTGGGCAAACCTCAGTTGCAAAATGAAACAGAAATAATTGAAATGACACCACCCAAGGGATTATTAACGCCGCCACAACCAATTTCGGCTGATATAAACAAAAAACATGAACAACGCTTTAAAGAAAACGAGAAAAAAAGAAACAATAGAAACCAAGGCTTAGTTAATATAGAACTTGCTGAACAACTATGCCGAAAATTCCCTGGAAGTGAAAAACAAATAAAAGAAGTTATGGCACATGCAAAAGGAAACTGTAATGAGATTGGGGATTTTTTGAGTTTTGACGGATTTTCTATTGCAGATAAGCTTACAACTCTTGACACATTAAGAGAAAAAGATTTTGTAGATACAACAGCTCAATGTTTAATAGATTGTTTGGCTACTGCTCTTCCATATTCTGAGAAATACCCAGAAGATATTTATAAAAAATATATTTTATGCCCAAGGGTAGAAAATGAAAAATTATATGCTCATAGAAAAGACGTTTTAGTAAATTTAAAGTTTGAAACAGGTGAACAAGTTTGGAAGTTTATAACGGAAAATACAATTTTAATGGACGATTATGATTACCCAAACCTTTATGCATCTCCCCAAGGAATACTGGAGCACGGAATTTCCACAACCCATAACAATGATGTGTTGTTTGTGCAAATTTGCCGCAGTATGGGAATACCTGCTAGGCTTTCACCAATAACAGGAGAAAAAGAGGTTTATTCCAGCGGTAAGTTTACCAGTATATTAGTAGAAAGTGAAAATAATAGTTTATTAACCCTTATAAATGACGAAGGAAAGCCATTGACTTATGGTGTTCAGTTTACTATTTCAAGGCTTATTAACGGTATTTACCAAAGTTTGAAATCAGAAAATAACATATTGGAAAATAGCTTAAACTTTTCTTTGCCTTCGGGCGTTTACCGAGTTATGACTATGGCACGGCAAATAGACGGTTCGGCTTTATGTAAAATTTACAACTTGAATTTAGAAGCGAAAGAAACAAAAACACTGAAAATTGGCTTATGCAAAGATAAAACAAAAGAGCTCTTAAAATACGCAGAGCTTCCTAATTATGCCTTAAAAACTCAAGAGGGTAGGGAAGTAAAACCTCTTGAATCCATTGGTTCTAATGGTGGAGTTTTATGCTTTGGCGAACCAGGAAAAGAACCAACAGAACATTTTTTCAGAGAAGTTATTGACTTAGCGGACGAATATAATAACCGCCAGTTAAATTTATTTATAATTCTTAACAAGCAGGAAGAGCTTAAAGATAATACTTTACAAACACTAATACAAAGAATAAAAAATATAACAATAGCTGTTTGCCCGGGCGAAAGTTATTCAACTGAACTTCGCAAAATAATGGGCGAGGGGGACGAAAGAAAGCCATTTATTGTTGCTGTTAATGAGAAAGGGCAAGGGCTTTTCGCTTTCGCAAATTATAACGTGGGTACTGCTTTAACTGTTCTTAATATTTTTGACAGCATATAAAAATATAAGGACAGAATATTTAGGAGGTTAATATGATTAATATACAAAAAGCTGATGAACTGGAGAAAAATTATCAATTAATGGTTGAGGTTATAAAATCGTTGCTGGAAACGGAAAAAGATATAATTGCAAACCTTTCTAACATTTCAGCCGTTATTAACGTCTATGTGGAAAGGATTAACTGGGTTGGGTTTTATATATTAAAAGGCGACCAGTTAGTTCTCGGTCCTTTTCAAGGCTTACCTGCATGTATAAGAATAAACATGGGAAGTGGAGTATGCGGAAAAGCGGCTTCCGAGGGCAAAACTATTATAGTAGAAGACGTACATAAATTTGACGGACATATTGCCTGTGACTCAAACACAAATTCTGAAATTGTAATCCCTTTGTTTAAAGGGGATAAGGTTTACGGCGTATTGGATATAGATAGCCCGGAATTTAACAGATTTACAGAGTTAGAAAGTAAATATTTACAACAAGTAGGAGACTTATTAAGCGATTATTTAGCAAGCGTTGACTAAAAGTGAACGTATATGATTTACTGATTTAAATTGATAACACTTAAAAAGCTGTTGCACAGAACAAACATTTGAGGTAATATAAAAATAAAAAAGCGGTGACATAATGAGTTCGAGAGAGCGATTAAAAAATTACAAAAGATTTGTTGTAAAGGTGGGCACATCTTCCCTTACGCACCCAAACGGTAAGTTGAATTTACAGGCAATTGAGCGTTTGTCTTGGGTATTAACCAACTTGGAAAACAGCGGCAAAGAAATGATACTTGTTTCCTCCGGCGCAGTAGCAGTAGGGTCGGATACTTTAGGGCTTCCGGAAAGGCCCAGAGACGTTAAAGGCAAGCAAGCGGCGGCGGCTGTAGGTCAAGGTGTTTTAATGCACATTTACCACAATTTTTTTATGACATATAATCAAAAAGTGGCACAAATATTAATTACAAAAGATGTTTTTGAAGATGAAACAAGAAGATTAAATGCGAAAAATACATTTTATTCATTATTAAGCATGAACGTTATACCCATTGTTAATGAAAACGACACCGTTTCAACAGAAGAGCTTGGGTTTAGCGAAAATGATATGCTGTCTGCATATGTGGCAGGGATTGTGGAAGCCGATGCTTTAATAATTTTATCCGATATTGACGGGTTATACACGGAAGACCCCAGAAAAAACCCTAACGCCGAAGTTATACACGAAATTAGCAGTATAACAAAAGAAATAGAGGAAATGGCAGGAAGCGCCGGAAGCAAATTTAGCACAGGCGGCATGGCGGCGAAAATTTCAGCGGCAAAATCCGCAGTAGAACAAGGCATTGACACAATAATAGCCCAAGGTGCAGATTCGGCTATATTAAATAAAATATTAAACGGAGAAAATGTTGGAACATTATTTTCCGCTAAATAATCGGAGGTATAATATGTCTGATTTAAATATTATCGGTGAAAGAGCCAAAAGTGCTTCACTTAAGCTAGGTGTTTTAAAAACCGATGAAAAAAATCAAATACTTATAAAATTGGCAGAAAAGCTTATTTCTTGCAATGCAAAAATTCTTGAAGCAAATAAAAAAGATATGGATAACGCCGTTTCTTTGTCTCCTGTTTTAAAAGACAGATTAATGCTTAATGAAAAAAGAATTGAGCAGATGGCAGAGGGCTTGCTTGCTGTAGTGCGCCTTAAAGACCCTACAGGAGAGTTTGTATCAATGGATACTTTGCCAAACGGCTTACAAATCGGCAGGAAGCGAGTACCCATGGGGGTTATTGGCATTATTTATGAGGCTCGCCCAAACGTTACAGCGGATGCCTTCGCTTTATGCCTAAAAGCAGGAAGCGCAAGCATTTTCCGAGGCGGAAAAGAAGCAATTAATACAAATATGGCGATTATAGAAATTTTTCAAAGCGTGCTTAATGAATTAGGATACGACAAACATTTTGTGCAGTTAATAGAAGATACTAGCAGACAATCTGCAATAGACATGATGAAGCTTAATAAATATATAGATGTTTTAATACCTCGTGGCGGAGCAGGGCTTATTCAGTCCACAATTGAAAACAGCACAATACCTGTTATTGAAACAGGGGTTGGAAACTGCCATTTATATGTAGATGAATCCGCCGATTTTAAAATGGCTCTTGATATACTTATAAACGGGAAAGTTCAGCGTCCAAGCGTTTGTAACGCACTGGAAAAACTTCTTGTTCATAAACGTATTGCGCCGGAATTTTTGCCATTAGCGTGTGAAAAATTAAAAGAGTTAAATGTTGCTGTAAAAGGTGACGTAGAGGCAAAAAAATTAGTTAATTGGCTGGAGGAAGCGGACAAGACAGACTGGGGCACTGAATACCTTGACTTGAAAATAGCTGTCAAAGTAGTAGGTGACATTAACGAGGCCATTAACCACATTAACACATACGGCACAGGGCATTCAGAAGCTATAATTACAGAAAACTATTCAAATTCCCAAAAGTTTTTAAATGAAATAGATGCGGCGGCTGTTTATGTTAACGCTTCCACACGGTTTACAGACGGTTTTGAGTTCGGGCTTGGGGCGGAAATCGGTATTTCTACCCAAAAACTGCATTCCCGGGGGCCAATGGGGCTTACTGACTTAACTACAACAAAGTTTGTTATATACGGTTCTGGTCAAATAAGGAATTAGAGCATTTACTCAATAAATCTCTTAAAGTCTCCGATATATGAAGAAGAGTATAGTGAAGTGAAAATCGTGGTAGACATTTCAAAAACAAAACAAGCGCAAATTTTTGAACGCTGTCTTATATTTGAATAAAACTGGTTGTCAATGGCGGCAACTTCCGCATGATTTTCCAACGTATACAACTGTTTCCTCATTTTATCATCGTGCTGTGAAAATTGGATTGTGGGCAAAAGTTCTTGCATTGTTTGAAGAGAAAGAGCGAGTAAAAGCAGGAATATTCACGATACAGTCGCAGGTTGTGAATTCATTCTTGGTGTCTTTAAAAAATATCCTACATTAAAAATTGTTTGTGCTGATGCCGGATATCGTAAAACTTTCAAGGCGTATGCAGAAAAACTTGGGTTGAAAGTGGAAATAGCAGAAAAAATCAAACCTAAACAAAAGACTATGAAATCACAAAAAAATCAGCAGAAAACATGACCATTATCTCTCATTTATCAACGCTTTAAAAACGTTATTGAATACAGGCTCTAAGAAGTTATGTGTCAAAAAACTAGGAGGATTGTAAATGAAAAAAATCATTACTGCTTTATTAACACTGCTGGCGTTACAAATTGCTTTTGTATACCCGGCCTATGCAGCGGAAAGTTACGACCCAGCCGTTTACGCCAAAGAAGACGTGGACATTATTAATGCAATAATTGAAAACAACGGCTTAGGCATTACAAAAGATTCACCTCAAATCTGGGAAGAAGAAGATAATTGGTCCATAGCGTTCAACAGTGACACCCCTAAAAGAGTTAAATCGATTAAAATTGATAACAGAGGCCTAACAGGTGTCCTTGATGTTACCGGGCTTACTAAATTGGGAAGTTTAGTTTGCGAAGATAACAATTTAACTGGAATTAATGTTACTGGGATTAACACATTGGAAGAATTGTATTGCGAAGGAAACAGCCTGACCGAACTTGATGTTAGCAGCCTTACCAATTTGACAGCACTTTATTGTTCTAACAACCCGTTAAAAAGCTTAAAGCTTACTAATGATAAGTCCTACACAGTGACAGATACTACAAACGGCTCTATTAATTTGAATGAATTTGATTATTCCAGCTTGTCTGCAGAAATTCAAATGACACCTAACGAAGAATCCTGTTTGTTTTTCAGTCATTGGGAGTATAAGGTACCTGATTCTGATCCTGATCGCTATTATGATGTTAATGGTAATCCTTACACTTTTGAAATTGAGAAGAACATTGAATTAACACCTAGATTTAAGCAATATGACCAAAATGACTTTAACGTTATTATCAGCATGATAGATAACTTTGGCTTAAACGAGGATAAGAATTTGCCGAGCAGCTGGCTTTTTGTAACATGGAACGATGATGAGCAAAAAAGGGTTGCCACACTTAGCCTAAATGATAAAAACTTGACAGGTAAGCTTGATGTAAGCACCCTCGCCAAGTTAGTAAATCTGGATTGCAGAAATAACAGCCTGACTGAACTTGATGTAAGCGGCCTTACCAATTTGGCAAATTTGTATTGTGAAAACAACCCGTTAATAAGCTTAAAGCTTAGTAATAATAAGTCCTACAAAGTAAATAACGATACGGAATTATCTGTTAATTTAATAGAATTTGACTATGAAACGTTTACGGCAAAACTTGAAACAACTCCTGAAGTTAGGTTCAGCCATTGGACTATTGGATCAGGAGGCACTGAGGAAAGTAGTAACCCTTACACATTTGCAATTAATGCAAATATTGAATTAACCACTGTGTATAAGCCAGTATCATTTAACCAAGAAGACGTTGCTTTAATTAACGCAATAATAGAAAATAACGGCTTAGTCGCAGATAAGGATTCGCCCAAGAGCTGGGATTTTGTAGAATGGAGCAGGGAAGAGCCAAAAAGAATCACTGGACTTTACCTTTCTGATAAAAGCATGTCAGGTATTCTCGATGTTAGTGGGTTTGCCAATTTGGATTATTTGAATTGCTCTGGAAATGGTCTTACCGAACTTAATGTAAGCGGGCTTGCAAAATTGGAGTATTTGAATTGCTCTGGAAATAAACTTACCGAACTTAACGTAAGCGGGCTTACCAAATTGAAATTTCTACTAAGCTCTGGAATGGGTCTTACCGAACTTAATGTAAGCGGGCTTACAAATTTGCTACAAATAGTTTTTGCAAATAACAACCTAACCCATTTTGATTTAAGCGGGCTAACCAATGTGGATATTCTGGATTGCTCTGGTAACAGCCTGACTGAACTTGATGTTAGCAGCCTTGACCATTTGCTATATTTTTATTGTAAAGATAACCCGTTAAAAAGCTTAAAGATTAATAATGAAAAGGCCTACAAAGTAAATAACGAGACGGATTTATCTGTTAATTTAATAGATTTTGATTTTAACACGTTTGAAGCAACGCTTGAAGCAACCCCTGAAGAGGATTTCGACTATTGGATGATTGGAGCAGCCGATACTTCTAAAGACAACCCTTATACCTTTACAATTAATGAAAATATTGAATTAACCCCCGTGCTAAAGACAATTAATTATAGTAGAGAAGATGTTGCTGTAATTAACGCAATAATAGACAACAACGGCTTAAAAGCGGTTAAGGATTCTCCACGAAGCTGGGGTTTTGCAAAATGGAACAGTCAAGAGCCAAGAAGGGTTACAGAACTTAACCTTTCTGAAAAAGACCTAACAGGTATGCTTGATGTTTCTAAACTTACCAGTTTGACAGAGTTTTATTGCCATAACAACAATTTAACTGGCCTAAAACTTACTGATACAAAATCATTTAAAGTAAATAATGCTCAGGTTTTATCTGTTAAATTAACTGAATTTGATTATAAAACGTTTAAAGCAACGCTTGAAGCAACCCCTGCAGAAAGTTTTAAACGTTGGATAATTAATTCAGAAGAAATTTCTGAAAGCAACCCTTACACCTTTGTAATTAATGCAAACCCTGTTTTAATTGAGGCTGAACATTATATAAATGTAACCCCAGCCGAAAAAAAGGCAGCCGCAATTGATATTTCATTCAACATTGCCGGGGATATAAAAAATTATCAGTATGCAGTGGAAATTCCTAATAAAAAAATAATTTGGAAAAGGCTTTCAAAGAAAGATATTGCAGGGGTAGCGGTAAAAGCTGGGTATAAAATTCTGCTTTCCGAATACAAAAAGCCGGATATTATTATTTCTTCGGTTGCTATTGCACAAAAGCATATTTCCGCTCCAAAAGCACCGTCTGCAAGCGTTAAATCTCTTTCATCTGGTGTTGCCGGAACAACTAACCTTGTTTTTTCAAAGTATTACCCAAATTTTGAATATCAGATTGGTAAATATAATCAGCTTGACGGAACAAAATGGGAAGCTTGCCCAGAAGACAAAGTTGCACTGGAGCAAGAAGCAGAGCCTGGAGACTTAATATTTATTAGAGCAATACAAAACGAGCAATACCCAGCGTCAATGCACAACAAGGGCAGTAAAACTTTAATTTCGCCAAAAATACCGGATGTTTCTGTAGAGTTTAAACCTCCAACAAAACCAAGCACTAAGCCAAATGTTGTATTAAATGATGTAGAAATTACGGCAGGAAGCGGCGTTAACCTTAAAACACTGCAATACGCCGTTGCAAATGAAAACGCAACAACTGACGAATTAATAAACACAAAATTAACAAAATGGAAAGCAGTTTCAAGTGCTCTTATCAAAAACGTGGCTATTCCAGAAGGAAAAACTATTTATATCAGAACAAAAGCAACATCACAAACAGGTTTTTCTGAAGCATATAAAAAGGTATTAACTGATTAACTAGAGCAATTTAACAAAATATTGACAGGTGTGGAGCAGGAACAGCAAACGAAGGTGAAAACATTAACCTTACAATTCATCATGTCTATGCTTTATGGAAAAAAATAAAATAGGCTTTCATTTTTTATAAAATTGTGTTATCCGCCTATTATAATACTTATATTAGGAGGAAATTTATGAAAAAAACTATTATTGCAGTTCTTACTTTGCTGGCTTTGCAGCTGGCACTCGTCAACAATAGTAGACATATCCGATTTAAACAATGACAGCAATGCAATAATTGATAGGTTATTAAACACAAGGCTAACAAAATGGAGATCCCTTTATAGGCCTGTGCTTTACAATATAAAAATTAAAGAGGGCGAAAAGGTATTTGTAAGAACAAAAGCAACCTCCTCCATGGGGTTTTCTGAAGCTACGCAAGCTAACTAATTGTTAAAAAATAGAGACAAATGCCACTAAAAATGGGAGCTTTGTCTCTATTTTTTAATTGTGAAAAAGCTGATACTAAGAACTTGCATTCAAAAACGTCTTAGCAATGTAGCGAAATGAGAAATAATAACCTTATTTTCCTCTGAAATGGTTAAAATATCGTAATCCTTAGAATGTCTGCATGATTTATTAAGCCAACTAAAAGTGCAGGTTGTCTTCTATATCACGCTGGCTCATGCCCTTGGCGTACATCGCCATTATCTTTTGTCAAATTACTCTAATTGGAAACTGATTTGGACTGTATTAAAGGCATTCCTTCATAATAGGCCTCTGGGACTTTTCCGCTGAAAACGGTATTAACGAGCGAAACTTTTCTGCTGATGTAAATGTCTCTTTCTTGAATTGGGTTTACAATTTGTATATATGTGTCAATTTTTAGCCATAACTGAAAGTTAATTTGATTTATGCCCACTGCTTCAAATTTCGTTTCATAATCTACAATTGCGTGTCCTTTTGGTAATATTGTTATTGGGTAAGAAGGACCTTTATTTGATAAAATTTGTATATTAAGTAGTGTAGCTACTGGTATTTTTATAGTTTGTTCGCCATAATTATCAAGTTCTTCGGAAATATCAACTGCAAGACTTGAGCATAATTCATTTACTAAAACGGTATTTATTGATAATGTGTTCAACATGCCACTTTCGTCAGTTGTTTTGTTATATAAGTCTTCGGAACTTAAATTTGTTTTTTGCGTAATATTTGCTAAGGAAGTGTTTATTGTTTTATTAATTCTCGTTTTTGCAGCGTTATCAACTGCCGCTAAAACAGGAGGCAGTATTTTTGTGTCAAGGCTTAATAAAACTGATACAAAGGAACAGACACAAACACATAAAAAAATAAAAACGAACAGTTTTATGCCGAACATTTTCTTGCGGCGTCTCATAAAAATGCCTCCGGGGAAGTTAATCATTATTACATATTTTATGCGGCCTGTTCAAAAAATTGGACATTTTTCTTTATTCTTTTAAAATAATCTGGTATAATGGTTATAATCATTATAAAATGATTACATTTTCTAGGAGGTCAATAAATGGATTATTCTTCAAATGATAATCAAAAGAAAAGAAAGGCATATAAATCACAAAGCACAAAAGTTAAAAATAAGGCGGCGCTAATAGTATACAGAGTTTTTATTGCTGTTATTTTAATAGGTATGTTTGCTGGGGGAGGAGCTTTGGTTGGCGCATATTTAGGTGTTATTGAAAACACACCTACGTTAGAACCTTTAAAGGTTATGCCAAGCAAATACCCGTCGGTAATTTATTATCAAGACGGAACAGAATCTGAAAGACTTAGAAGCGAGGAAAACAGAGAATACGTCTCGTTTGATAAAGTGCCCCAAAACTTAAAAGACGCTTTTGTCGCTATTGAAGACGAGCGCTTTTATGACCATAACGGAGTGGACTTAAGGGGTATGGTTCGTGCGGTATATACAAACTTAACCACCAAGAGAAAAGAAGGCGCTAGTACAATAACTCAGCAGCTTATAAAAAACAATGTTAGAAAAATTGGCAAAAACACAATGACAACAAAACTTCAAGAACAATATATGGCCATTGAATACGAGAAAAAGCTTATAGAGCAATTTGGTTCTAAAAGGGCGGCAAAAGATCATATTTTAGAGCTTTATTTAAATTCAATTAATATGCATTACAGCTTAAATGGGGTTCAAACGGCATCGGATTATTATTTTAACAAAGATGTTAGCGAACTTACGTTGTCCGAATGCGCAGTAATAGCTGCAATTACCCAAAACCCAGCTAAAAATGCGCCTATAATGAACCCAGAGCGCAACAGAGACAGACAAGTTAGAATCTTAGACAAAATGCTTGAGCATGAAATGATAACTGAAAGTGAATATCGGGAAGCATATGATGACGATGTTTATTCAAGAGTTAGCCCTAAATCTAAAATTGCAGAGGTTAACAACTCTGTTCACAGTTATTTTAACGATGCAGTAATTAAAAGTGTAGTAGACGATTTAATAGAGCAATACAGCATAGGGCGGGTAGAGGCATTTAACTGGCTTTATAACGGCGGTTTTTACATTGAATCCACTCAAGACCCAAAAATACAAGCTATTGTTGATGATGTTTTTGTGGATAACAAAAATTTCTCTCAGAAAGACTTTGAAATTGATATTCAATATTCTGCAACAATAAAAAACAGTATAACAGATAAAACACAGAATTTTTATAAAAGCGGAACTGTTAACAAAGAAGAGGATATTCCGGCAAAAATTGAAGAGTTTAAAAACGAGCTTTTAGGCGCAAACGATACTTTAGTCATTGATAAATATATTCCGATACCTCAGCCCCAGGCAAACATGGTTGTAACAGATTTTCATAACGGTCAAGTAAAAGCGATGATTGGCGGGCGTGGAGAAAAAATGACAAACCTTGCGCTAAACCGTGCAACAGACTCTAAACGTCAACCGGGTTCTGTATTTAAGGTTTTGGCTTCCTTTGCACCATCTATTGACTTAGGGGTTTCAACTGCGGCTACTGTTTATGACGATGCACCGTTTGAGTATAACGGATGGACAGTTCACAACTGGTACAGCGGATATAAAGGATTAAGCACTATAAGAAGAGGTATTGAGCAGTCAATGAATATTGTAACTGTTAAAAACATGCTAGATACCGGCATTGACAATTGCTTTAAATATTTAAATAACTTTGGTTTTACAACACTTGTTGACGGAGAAATAAGAAACGGAAAAATGCATACAGACAGAACCGCCGCAACATGCTTAGGCGGTATAACAGACGGTGTAACCCAGCTGGAACTTACGTCTGCATATGGTACAATTGCAAATTTAGGCGAATATCACAAACCTATTGTTTATACAAAAGTTATAGACCACGAGGGCAAGCTTATTTTAGAAAACACGCCGGAACCAAATCAGGTTTTGAAAAAGCAATCTGCTTATATTTTAACTGACATGATGAAAGGCGTTATTACAAACGGCACTGGCGGAAAAGCTAAGTTCCAAAAAATTAAAATGCCGGAAGCAGGAAAAACCGGAACAACCACTGATGTAAAAGACTTAATGTATGTGGGTTATACCCCTTATTATGTTGCTGGTGTTTGGATTGGGTTTGATCAGCCTAAGCCTATAAAAGAAAATAACGGTTATCATATAAGCGTTTGGCGTGAAGTTATGGAAAGAGTTCATGAAGACTTACCATATAAGGAATTTGAGCGGCCAGAAGGTATAATTTCGGCTTCAATATGTGGCGCATCTGGCAAAATGGCTGTTTCTGGGCTTTGTAGTGCGGACCCAAGAGGAAATATGGTTAAGACAGACTTGTTTATGGCTGGGACTCAATCTTCCGATTATTGCGATATTCATGCTACCGCTTCTGTAGACGTTACTACAAACATGAAAGCAAGTGCTTATTGTCCATCGGACAGTGTTAAAAGAGTTGTGGGTATTTTAAAAACTGATGAAACTGCAAATAACGTTGATGATAAAGATTATTATATTAACCCGGAATGGATAAATGGTCCTGTTTGCAACTACCATGGGCCTAACGCTATTAATGAACCTGTTCCGTTTCCTAAAAACTCGGAATCAACATCAGGGGAAGGCGCACCTCTTCCGGATTTGGGCGGCTTGACTCCCAATACACCTGGTGCAACACAAACACCTGGTGATACACAGATTGACATACCGTCAATAGAACAGCCAAAGCCTGCAGGCACTCCTGTTCCGGCATATACGCCAAAGCCAGCTCAAACGTCACCTGCAAATGAGACTCCGCCTCCCGGTATACCTACGCCGGATTTGCCGGGATTAACTGAGCCAGTAAGTGTAGACGGATTTCTATATTAGAGCCTCTCTAGGAGCTAGCTTTCGATAGGTTTTCTGGCACAATTTGCGGCAAAAACCGCCGTAAATTGTCGCTCATAACATGAGAATTGGTCCGCAATTAAGCCGCAAGAGCAATTTGACAAAACATTGACAGGTGTGGAGCAGGAACAGCAAACGATTCACCGCTGTTCATGCGAACATAGCTGTTTATGTTTTTGCAAATTGCTATAAAGCGGCTTTTCGACTTCGTCGAACTCACGTTAAACCAAATAAAAATGCTGCCGAAGTGATATTCGGCAGCATTTGGCTTATTATGAGCATAAGCCATTTTATGCGGTTTATTTTTTAAGTAATACTGATCTCAATTAATTCAGTTGATAAAATTTTTATATACCTTCTTAAATGAAAACAGTATAAGCACTGATTAATTAAGAGCCTGTTCAAAGTCTCGCTTTTAGTGGATTTTCGAGCGAATTTTTTTAATTGCAAGGAAGAGGCGAACGTTCATACTACGATAAGTATGGGCGTTTGCCTCTGCCGCAGCAATTAAGAAAATTTGCCGGAAAGACACTGAAATGGAGACTTTGAACAGGCTCTAAGGTACAGGCTCTAAGCGTACAAAAATTACAGTGGATTTTCTCGCTGGAAATTCGTACAGTAATTAA
>CAZJGG010000004.1:0-13933 GCA_964545475.1 uncultured Eubacteriales bacterium
GTGTCAAGGTGAGGGTATGACCATAGCCTTAAAGAATATGATAAACAGCTTTTATGCAAAGGACATCTCAACAAAAGTCCGCACCGCCTATGAAGTCAAACGGCGCAACGGTGAGTTTACCGGCAAGATGGCTCCGTTTGGGTATATGAAATCACCCGAAAACAAGAACAAGCTCATTGTTGATGGAGAAGCTGCTGAGATTGTTCGGTTAATCTTTAAGCTGCGGTTAGAGGGTATGGGCATTTATCCTATTACACGGTACTTGAGTGAAAACACTATCCCAGCACCCGGTCATTATGGTTTTCTCAAAGGTACAAACAAGGAGGAACGATATAGAAATCCGCAGCCGTGGGATATAACCGTGGTCAAGGCAATCTTGGAAAATATCGTATACTTAGGGCATTTGGCTATGGGGAAAACGCAAACTAAAACTTTCCGCAAGCAAGAAGATGTGCCACAATCCGAATGGGTTATTGCCTATAACACGCATGAACCTATCATTTCACAGGCAGACTTTGAAGCTGTTGCTGTACTCATTAAACAGGAAACTGATAAACGCAACGGATATACAAAGCACCAACGTGAGCCACTGCCCGAATATATTCTTGAGGGTATGGTGTTTTGTGCTGATTGCGGCCGTGCATACCGACGGTTAGTTGCTTTAATGCGGGATAATGTAAGATACCGTATAACCTATAACTGTGTCACTTGTAACCGTAATCATCCTAAAAACACATACCGCCATTATCCTCAAAAGGAACTGTATCAAGTTGTTTATGCTGCCATTCGCCAGCAGATTGAACTGTGTGCCGACACTCGTAAACTTATTGAGGGTATCAAGGCTTCAAAAGGTGTAAGCCGCAGGCAAACAGAGATGGACACTGAAATGCGGCGAATACAAAAATGGCTTGATCGTTATCCGACAGTCAAATTAAAGCTATATAATGATTTATGTGCAGGTGTTCTTGATGAAAGTGAGTATCAATTGTTAGGTAACCAGTACGAAGCTGAACGCATAAAGCTGACCTCACAAATTGAACAGCTCCAAGCTGAAAAAGATAAGCTGCAACCTACTTTTGTTGAGAATAATAGGTGGATGTCGATGCTTGAACGTTTTATGGATGAAAAAGAGCTGACAAGAGAAATGGTTACTGCTTTAATTGAGAGAATCGAAGTCAACGGCAACCTCAATACAGAAATCTTCTTTAAGTATCAAGACGAGTATAAGGAGTTGCTATCATTCATTCGGGAAAGTGAGGGCTATCTGCATGGATAATTCATTTGTACTGGCAAAATATCTGCGTATCTCGTCAGACGATGGAACGCATGGCGATAGCCAAAGCATTACAGGTCAGCGTGATCTTATCAATGCTTTTGTGCAATCCCATCCCGAATTGAAAAAAGTCCACTGTGTAGAGTATTGCGACGATGGTTTTTCCGGCACGAGCTTTGAACGCCCCGGCGTAAAGCAGTTGCTGGACGATATAAAGACAGGAAAGGTACATGGCATTGTTGTCAAGGATTTCTCTCGTTTTGGGCGCAACTATATAGAGGTTGGCGATTACATTGAACAGGTGTTTCCATTCCTGCGGATACGGTTTATCTCTATCAACGACGGATATGACAGCGCAACACAGCAGTATAACGCCGGTGACGTTGGTATTGCGTTTAAGCACCTTTGCAACGATTACTACTGCAAAGACCTATCTCGAAAAGTAAAAAGCGGACTAAAGACATTGTGGAAGTCCGGCAAATACTTGTCGAGTTACCCTCTGTTCGGCTTTCGCAAAGACCCCACGGATATACACCGGCTTATTATTGACGAAGATGCGGCGGCGATTGTAAGGCGTATCTTTAATATGGCTATGCAAGGAGTAAGACCGTCGCTGATTGTTGCAACGCTCAACCGCGAAGGCGTTCCTACACCGCTTATGTATCTTACAAAAAAGAAAAATGTCCAGAAATGGAGTAAGCGTTCCCTTTCATGGACGAACAACAAAGTCATTGAGATTATTCGGGACTTGCGCTACACAGGGACTATGACCAATGGCATGTATGAAGTAACTGGCTTTGCAAGTCGCAGAAGCCGCAAAACTAAACAATCTGATTGGTACATTACCGAAAACACACATGAGCCAATTGTTTCAAAGGTTGAGTACGATAAAGCACAGCTTTGTATCCGTAAAATAAAAAAGGGTGCTGACAGAAGCCAAACCCTAACAAAATCTCCGTATTCTTTTCCTGTGAAAATCCGATGCGGCGGTTGCGGTCATGCTATGGTTAAAAATAGTGCTAAGAAAATGGCGTACTATTGCAAATATCGGCGCACAGCCGCTTTTGATGGTTGTTTTGATGGTAAGATTGAGGTTGAAACGCTTAGAGCTATCTTACTTGCTTCCATACAACAGCTTTACAAAGCAGTTGTAGAAAATGACAGACTTCAATCTGAGAGTATAGCCAATCCTCCGGTTGACAGCCTAAAGCAACGACAGTCGATGCAAAGAGAAATCGAACGCTTGACGAATCACAAGCTATCCTTGTACAAGAATTATAGCGACGGAATGATAAGCCGTGAGGATTATTTTGCCGGGCGAAAGTCTGCCGATGAAACTATTCAGAAGTTATCATCACAACTACATGAGCTTGAACAGGAATATGCTCAGTTTGAAGCAACGCCTGCAAGCGACAGTATCGTTTCAAAAGTGTTAGGCGGTACACCTTATCCTGTTGAATACACACCTGAGCTTGTCGCTGCCTTAGTGGATTGTGTTATTGTGCATGATGAAACAAGGGTAGAGATAAAGTGGAAGTTTGCGGATTTCGTCCTGCAATGAAAAATATTTGTTAATTTTCTTAGTCCTGTCTTGACATCGGCTCATTTTAAAGCGGCTATTTCTTCACGCCTTAATCCAAGCATTCCAGCGAGCCTTACAACAATTTCCATTCTATCGCCATTTACAACTAATAGTAATTTTTTAAATTGCTCAACTGTGTAATAGTCTCTTTCGTTTTTAACCTCTCTTAACGGTTCGACTTTCTCTAAAGGATTTTTAATTATTTTATCTTCATTGACGGCATACTTTAATGCATCTTTCAAAAGTGCGTAGTGCTTTCTGATGGTGTTATCAGATAACCCTTTGTCATGCATAAGCCGAATGTATGAATTGATCACGGAAGGTGTAACGGCTTGTAGCTTCAATTCACCAATAGAAGGAATAATATGATTATAAATAATATTTTTATATCCATATAGCGTTGTTTCTTCGCAACGGATATTTTTAATGTCATTAAGCCAATATTCCAACCAATTTTTTAACAAAATGCCAGTAGGCGCTACGATATTACCCTTGTTTTTATCGGCTTCAAAAGCAGTCAAAGTTTTTTTTGCTTCTTTAAAATCTTTAAAAGTCTTTGTTGCTTTTATTCTTTTTCCATTTTCGTCTTTGCCGTAATCAAAATGAACATAATAAATTTCTCTAACATCATCAAAAGAAATATTTCGCTGTACTGCTTTTCTTCCCATATTTGTCTACCACCCTTTGGATTTGTCTACCAATATAGAATATTATAACAGATAAAAATGCATTTGTCTACCAACAAGTCTACCAAAAAATAAAAACCCTTGAAATTCAAAGGTTTAGGATGGAGTATAGCATTTAGTATCCGAACCCGTCAAGCCTTTGTTTTTGGTGGGTTTAGATACGCTCATACCTACATCCCCATCCTCTACTCGTTCATCCATGCTATCCAACATTTCTATATAAGAAATTTGCTTGCTGTCTTTAATGTTATAATAGATAACGGCTTTATCATCGTATAGGTAAATGGCATTGATGAAAACATCGATAATACGTTTTCTAAATTCCATGTCAAAGAGATCGCCCTTGCAGAACACTTTCAACCACGCTATTATGTCTTGTTTTGTGTATCGGATGTTGTTGGCAATTTTAAGCTTGGTTAAGTCTATTTCTAAGTCAGTTTTTTGTAATTCCATTTCCTCTATTTTTGCTTCACAGTTTTTCATTATAGACTTAGAATTTGTTTCAAGCATCATATCGAAGCATTTTTTAATGTCGCGCTCAATTTTGGCGTGTCGCTTTTCCATATCATGTATCCGGCTATTGTTAAATTCCTTATCATATTCGGCTACTACTGCATCCGCTATAATTTCCATCCGTTCCGGCGTTAAAACGTATTCAAGTGTCTGTTCCACTACATACCATTCTAAATAATCCTTTTTTTCACTTGCTTTTTTGCATGAATGATTTTTTTTGCGGTTGTGGCAAGTGTAATAATAATGCTTGTTTCCTTGTTTGCTTGTCCCGGCATCCCCGTGCATATGCGCCCCGCAGTAACCGCAAAAGAGTTTATTAAAAAGAAGGTATTCAATCCGCGCCTTTTTAGTTGCGCCCGCTTTTTTATTTAAATCTAACCGTTCTTGTACCTTATCGAATAATTCACGCTCAATAAGAGCGGGGCAAGCATCCTCTACAACAATATCATTCCATTCCATAATACCGATGTACCTTTTTGAACGTAAAGCAGTTTGAAAAGCTGTATGACCGTATGGCTTGCCGCTTGCTGTTCTTACGCCTTTTGCGGTAAGTTCATCTACAATATCCCTTTTTGACACGCCTTTAGCATATTGCTCAAAGGCGTGTTTTATTATTGGGGCTTTTTCATCATCAATTACGAGCCGCTTATTAACAACTTTATAGCCAATAGGTACAGAACCACCGATGTATTGACCTTTCAACGCACTCTCACGATAGCCGCGCTTAATTTTTTGGCTCAATTCGAGCGAATAATATTCCGCACTTGCTTCTAAAACTGCTTCTAAAATTACGCCCTCTGGATTGTCGCTTATGTTTTCTGTAGCTGAAACAACCTTTACGCCGAGTTGCTTTAATTTATGCTTATATACCGCACTATCGTACCTATTGCGCGTAAAGCGATCGAGCTTGTAAACGATAACATAATGAAACTCTTTCTTTCTTGCATCTGAAATCATGCGTTGAAAATCGGGGCGATCATCAGTACGCCCCGATATAGCACGATCAATATATTCACCGACAATAGTATAGCTCTCACGTTCGGCAAATGTATAACAATCCCTTAATTGTCCTTCTATACTTTGTTCTGTTTGAGAAGAACTGCTATAACGGGCATAAATTACAGCGTTCATATTATCACCTACTGTTTATTTAAGAGTGCTTCAATGTTTTTGTTAATTCTACTAAGTTGATTGATGATAAGCCAGTTTTGCTCAACTAAAGCGGATAAGTATGTAACCTTAGCTTGTTCTTCACCTTTTGCAAAACTCAAAGCAATTCCAACTTTGAAAAATCCATTTCCGGCAAGATCGCCCGCAATTCTTTTTAGGACAGCTAAATCTTTTCCATCCAAGTCGATTAAATTGTACCTATTCATAAATTCTTGCATTTCTCTAATGTTCTTTTCTTCTGCTGTTTCCTTTTTGCCACCAAACATAGTAATAATCTCCTTTTTATTTTATTTGACATACAGCACACCACATAAATTAATTAGTAGAATTTATCTTTTAGTATCCGCTTGATTCTGCACCGTAGACCGCTTGCGCATTAGTAAAACCTTCATATTCGAGTTGAGTAATTAAACTGTCCCGAGAAAAAGAAGAATAATCTAAATAAGATTTAGCCATTTTAGCGGCTTGTTCATTCCAATCAGCGCCGCAATTATCAGCCGCATATTTAGCATCTTCACTTGAATATTTTTCGTACTCTAATTGTTTTATTAAACCTGTGTATGAAAAAGATGTATAACTTAAATATGCTTTAGCTGTTTTAAGCGCATTTTTTTGCCCTAGCGTTTCGCTTGGATTATTGTTTGAGAGTGGTGTATCGGATGTCGGCGTGGAGTTAGGAGTTTCAATTGGTGTTGGCGTTTCAGTTGGGATTGTTGTTTCGGCTGGAATTTGTGTTTCTGTTTCAGGCGGTTTAGAAATTTCAGCACTTGCTATCGCCGTTGTAGGTTGTTTAGTAGGCTTGCTATTTGGAAAAATAGCTACAATAAAAATAAGACCGAAAAAACATGTAAATAATGTTTTTACAAGCTTATTCCAATTCCTATACTTCCATAAGAAAAATATACCCAGTGGTGAAAATAAAAATAGAAATAATATAGTAGCCCATGTTTTTTGATACCATTTCATAAATATATACCCCCTGTTTTTTATAATTTATTTTCTTTTTAAACAATGCCTTTGTTTCCGTAATCGTCTGAGTGTATTAATACTGATGATGTTTCCCCTTTTAACTCATCCCTTAATTCAAGTTCATAGTTCTTTAAATTTTCTCTTATAATGTCTTCCTTAGTTGCCGCTATTTCGTCATTTTTGTTAAATACCTGTTTAAAATGTTCTATTAGTTTAAATCTAATATCCTCATCTAATTGCATATAAGCCTTAATAATATCAACTTCAAGGGCTGTCAAGCTGTTTTTTTCAGCATATTCATCAAGAGTAAGTATGGCATCTTGTGCAAACATTTCTCCCGTGCCATTCAATAACCAATTTGTATTAACTTTAAAAACCTTACAAATATAATCTAGGAATGAAAAATCAAAGTTAATCTTATTGAGTTCGTAAGTAACAATCTTATCCCGACTACAATTAAGTTTTTTCGCAAATTCATTTTGAGTAAGCTCCAAAGACTTTCTTAATAATCTAATCCTATTCGCTATATCTATATTCAAATTCATCACCTCACAAATAGTATACTGGCAAGAATAGTGGTTGTCAACACAAAAAGGAAATAAATTTTAAAAAAAGTGTTGACAACCACATTAAACTGTATTAAAGTATGATTACAAACACATTAACTAAGAGGAGTGATACTAAATGAACATACATATCAATCGAACAGAAGAAAGCACATTAGAAGAAATTGTTAAAATGTTGAAAACTTTGTCTATTGAAGAACAAAAGGAAATGCAGTCGTTTATACACGGCATGATTTTTGCTAAAAATTCTAGTCAATCAAAATCGGCTTAATATCTATAGGGGAGCGGGGGATTTTTATGGCGCAGAAAGGCGCAAAAGAAGAAAGGTTTATACAAGTCGGTACGTTCGCATTACGCAGTCCGAAGGGTGAGTTTTTGCCATCCGTTCCTCTGTTTATCAAAGCAGAGGACGCAGGGGGAGTAAACGAGAAAACAGGGCTAACCATAGCCGAGGAAATTTCTCTTATAAATGTAGGAAAGGTATTTGCTGATAAATTCAAGCAGTACACCGATGGCGTAAAGCCGAAAGGAGCTAAATAAACGATGGAGTATAACGGTATTAACTTTGATGACTATACAAAAAATGATGACGGTACATTATGGGCACAAATATGTAATACATGTGTTGTTAACTATCAAGTAGAAAACAAATTGCTTGATGACAGCGGTAGTGGCATATGTGGCGTTTTGGGTTGTGAAAATGAAGCAGATTATTATATAGATTTTCCAAGTGAGGAAGTGAAGAACGATGACTAAAATTCTCATAGGGGATCGCCTTGTACACATTGGAGTATAGCACAAAAAAATAACAGAGAAACAGAGCCGCAAGGTTTAGGATGGGAGCATTCAAAAACTATCATTCATATTTTGAAACATGCGAACATTCCACTTGATGAACAAATTATCGTACTATCCATTTATGATGGAATAGGTACAGGGCGTTATTGCTTTGATAAATTAGGCTATAAAAATGTGACATATTACGCTTACGAGGTAGACAAATACGCAATGCAAATAGCAACGAGCAATTTCATCGACATTATAGAATGCGGTGATGCTTTTCAAGTCAGAGAAGCGGGATGGCATATCGACACTAACAAGCAAACAGCTATATGAGGTAGAAAGGCAGGAGCGGGAATATGCAGTACAGATGCAAATTGAATATTGAATACGAAATAATCGTATCAGCCAAAAACAAAGAAGCGGCAGAAATACGAGTTTTTGAAACAATCGGCGAAGCGGTAACACAGGGCGAAATACCGATGGACATATTCAAAACGCCGCCGGATACACAGCCGATCCCGATGCTTGTGGGGGTTGATGTTTCCCCATTCAAAGGGGGTTAAAGATATGCGGACGTATAGCGGCAGGGATAGCCCTGTACATGAAATATGCTGTAAATGCGGTAAAAAGTGGAACATCAGCGTGTTAGCGGTGATACCTAAAAGCGGGTATATATGCCCTCATTGTGAGTTTAGGAAAAATAAAAATATGGAGGAATGAACATGCAAAACAAGGTTATGAAAGTTGGCGAGTTAGCCCCTAAGAGTGTATTCGCGTATGGCGGGGAAAGTTGGGTAGTCTTGGATCATGACGGGAGCGGCGGCGTTCTTTGCTTAACAGAAAAAGCCTATTACCCAAGCAACATTGACGAATGCGATCACAACGACTGGAAGCGGGAAAGCGAGCTTAAAACGTGGGTAGAAGGTACATTTTTTAAGGGCTTGCTTGAAAATGGAGCGGACGAAAACGCTTTTTTGGCTTATGAAATGGACTTAACGGCAGATGACGGGCTTATCGACTATGGTAAGTACACGGCAAAAATCGGGCTTATTTCAACACATCAATATAGAATGTACCGTTACATAATCCCGCCCGTCAATACGGCATGGTGGACGTGTACGCCGTGGAGTACGAAGGACAACGGAAACGATTGTACCGCTATGTACGTGGCTGCGGGTTGCCGCGCCGTGCATTTGCACTCTTCCCCGTGGGCTGTGAGCACGTACATTGGCGTTCGCCTTGCCGTGACTGTGTTATCTGATCTCTGTGTATCTGTTACCGCTGTAGCGGAAGCGGAAGCGGAAGTAAATGAGCCTTGCGAGATATTAGGCATGTCAGAGGAAACACAGGAAACAGCAGAACAGCAGAAAGAAAAGGTTGTAAGCCTGTTTAGGCAATGCATCATTTCCGCAGAGGAACGTTACATCAACGGCGTAATGATACCATTGTCGGAAGTATCCGAAGCTATTAAGCAACTATACATCATGGAAAACGGCTTGCCGTTCTAAAGTAACCGAATAAAAGAAAAACGCCTTGCCTACTCTGGAATAGTAAGCAAGGCGTAACCCCTTGTTTCTTTGATTGCATCCGTAAAAACTCCATCCAAAGTGTACCACACTTTACGGCGGCAGTCAACAGAAAAACGCCACGGTTAAAGGCGTTTTCGGGCTTGTAATAGGTATTAACCTTTCAACGATGACAAAATAACCGTTATTGGAGTGGTAGAAATGGAAAATAAAAATAATTCATTATGTGTGCATGATGATGTCTGTCCGTCTGTCCGTCCGTCTCTTTTTCAGACACTCGAACATGTGAAAACTCAAATTGAATACGATGGGTTCTGTTCGGTACAAAAAACCGTTTTAACAAACAGGAGCGTAGCACACGCCGACCCGTGCATAGATGAAATATGCTTAATAATTGCAGAAATATTTTTACTTAACCCTATGCAGGAAATAAGGATCAACAAAATTATGATGGGTGTGTTCATTGTTCAAGAGGTATACAGGAGGTTGACACATTCACACGTTGATATGGTACTGAACAACTTTAAGAACATGACAAGTAAGATATATCAAAAAAAGTCATACCTACAAACAGCCCTCTATAATTCTGTTTTTGAAATGGAAGCACACTACACAAACTTAGTTAAGCATGACATGTGCGGGGGTGTTTAAGGGTGAGGACGTTTCAAAGGGAAAAGAAAATATTTTGCGGGGATGACTTTTTGGAGGTTGATATATTCCCCCGAACCGCAGAGCAGGAAAAAAAGATTAAAGGCAAGAAAAGCAAAAAGGAATATGTACCAAGCCCGCCCAAACAAATAAATTTGAACGACATAAACGCCCGTAGGTATTTTACACAGCTTGCAAATGCTAATTTTGATGAAAACGATCTGCATGTAACTATTACCTACAGCAAAGAGAATTTACCGCAGTCCATAGAGGATGCAGAGCGAGAAGCCTACAACTATTTACGGCGTATAGGCTATAGGCGAGGTAAAGAAGAATTGCCGCCTTTGAAATATCTGTTAATAACAGAGTACAGCACAGGCGAGGACGGCGAAAAGCCAGTAAGAATACACCATCACATTATTATGAATGGCGGGCTTAACAGGGATAAAGTAGAGGATTTATGGGTTAAAAGAAAAAAGAAAGGGCAGAAACAGGAATACGAAGTTGAATATATCGGGTACATAAACGCAGACAGGCTAAAGCCCGATGAAAACGGGTTAGCCGCCCTCAGTGAGTATCTTACAAAAAACCCAAACAAAAAAAGGCGTTGGAGTAGTTCGCATAATCTTGTTAAGCCGTGGAGCAGGAACAATGATGATAAATACAGCCGGAAGCAAGTAGAAAAAATGTGCAAAGAGCCGCCCGATCCCGCTTTTTGGGAAAGAGAATACAAGGGTTATAGGCTTATCAATAACGAGTACGGATATAAACCCGTATACAACGAGGAAACAGGATGGTCATTGTATGTAAAGTTAAGGCGTAAAGAGCCGGAAAAGGTAAAAAGGAAGTGAGGTAATGAAAATCGGGTTAGTTGATGTTGATAGCCATCATTTCCCTAACTTACCGCTTATGAAATTATCTGCATACCACAAGCGAAAAGGCGATGAAGTTGAATTTTGGATGCCGCTCAACAAATACGACATTGTTTATAAAAGCAAAGTGTTTGATTTTACGCCGGATATTGACTATATGCCTATGGCAGATCAGATATTCGAGGGCGGCACAGGATATAAAACAAGCGTAAATTTGCCACATGGCATTGAACACATCACGCCGGATTATAGCCTATATCCTCAATACGATGA
This sequence comes from uncultured Eubacteriales bacterium, assembly GCA_964545475.1. Taxonomy (GTDB): domain Bacteria; phylum Bacillota; class Clostridia; order Lachnospirales; family JAISER01; genus CAZJGG01. Next base: position 10,862 of record CAZJGG010000004.1, read on the forward strand.
AGCGTATGGATTTTTAACAAGAGGATGCCCACGAAAATGTAAATTTTGCGTTGTTTCGGAAAAAGAGGGTTACATATCAAAGCAAGTAGCAGAATTAAGTGAGTTTTACACAGGACAAAAAAAGCATTAAACTACTCGATCCTAATTTACTTGCCTGTAAAGAACGTGAGAGAATTTTAGAACAGCTTGCGAACTCTAAAGCGTGGATAGATTTTACACAGGGGTTAGATATACGGCTTATTGATAAGGACTTAATACAGCTTCTTAATAAAATCAAAGTAAAGATAGTTCATTTTGCATGGGATGATCCCGCAGATGATTTAATAGCACGTTTTGAAATGTTCAATCAACACTCAATACTAAAACACAGGCATAAGCGGAGCGTTTACATTCTCACAAATTTTAATTCGACACATCAAGAGGATTTAGAAAGGGTATATGCACTTAGAAGCCTTTGTTATAACCCTTATGTAATGATTTATGACAAGGAAAACGCGCCAGTAATCACAAGACGGCTACAACGATGGGTAAATAACAAAAAAATATTTATGGCTTGCGATAAATTCGAGGAATACGACCATACAAGGGGGTGAATGCGTGTTTATAGATATAAGCAATACACAAAATAAATATCAAATCATATACGCCGATCCGCCGTGGAAGTATTCAGACAGCGGATGCAATGGAGCTTGTGAGAACCATTATAACACGATGACAATAAGTGATATTTGCGCCCTACCCGTCAAGGAAATAGCCAATGACGATTGTGTTTTATTCTTATGGACTACATACCCGATGCTACAAGAAGCAATGACTTTGATGGAAGCATGGGGCTTCAAATACAAATCTATTGCTTTTCAATGGCTAAAATTAAATAAGAGCGGCAAGGGCTTCTACTTTGGATTAGGGCGATGGACACGGGGGAATACAGAGCCTTGTTTAATAGGGGTAAAGGGTAAACCCTACAAGTTTGTTAGAAGTAAAGGCGTAAGTCAAATTATAGAGTACCCGCTTACGCGACATTCAGCAAAGCCGCCGATTGTTCGGGATAAAATCATTGAGCTTATGGGGGATATTCCACGTATTGAGTTATTCGCCCGTGACAGCGCAGCGGGATGGGATTGTTGGGGCAATGAAGCCCCCGATGAGAGTACGCTACCATTGCCGGAAGTAGAGCAAAAAGACGATAGCGGGCAAATGACATTGTTTGATTTCAAGGAGGCATGACATGAAAGGCTATAAGCACTCTAACGGCAGAATAACCGCAAGGGGAAGTGATGGCAGATTTAAGAAAGCCACGTTTAGCGATGCATTCGGCATTCAACCAAACATAGAACGCTTAATATGCGGTAAATGCGGACACGGTAAGAAAGGCGATTTTATACCGCTTATAGAAACGGGTTATTGCCCTTTATGCAACAATCAAGAGGGGCATATAAAGCATAAGGACTATGCACATGGTTTAATAGGGCTTCAATTTTGGTTTATAACGGATATATGGGAAGCCTTTTGCGCTGTACCCGTCACAGTAAAGAGTGTTTCAGACAAGGGCAAAATTACGCTTGAATGGCAGGACGATATAGAGAGCTGTTTAGGTGAATATCAAATAATAGACCTCACACAGCTTTATGAAACGAGAGCGGAAGCGGAGCGGGAAATTACGACACAGCGGCATGAGGGGGCAGAAAATGAACGATGAAATCAGAAAGTTAATATCTATCGTTAAAACAAACAAAATCGTGTACCAGTGCTTAGTATGCAATAAAATCAGCGTTTATTATACAAGGAGTGGCGATGGTAGAACATGCGCCCATTGCGGCGGGCAAATAAAGCCTTTAGGTCACGCAAAAAACGATGTCAGAGTTAATGAGAGTATAAAAAAGTTGCCTGTAACAGCAAGCGAAAGCGAGGAACAAATAGGGTTATTTCAATGGGCGGCTTTGCAGACAAGAAAATATCCAGCACTTGAATTTATGTATCACATACCAAACGGCGGCAAGCGGGATAAGTCAACAGCTATTCGGCTTAAAGCGGAGGGTGTAAAGGCAGGCGTACCCGATATATGCTTGCCTGTTCCACAGGGTAATTACCACGGGCTTTATATCGAACTCAAAGCAGGAAAAAACACAGCTACAGACAATCAAAACAGATGGCTACAGGCATTAGCCGCCAACGGGTACAGAACAGCCATATGTTACGGTTGGGAAGCGGCTACTAAGGTCATTATAGAGTATTTGAAAGGGGATGCATGACATGATCCACAAGCCAATATATACACCAAAAACCCGCGCCCGTGAATACGGTGATTTAGCATTAAATATCTATGACGGTTGTAACCACGGGTGTACATACTGCTATGCGCGGAGTATGAAAAAAAGGTTTACATCAAAAGACTGTATATGTAATTTTGACAATCCCACACCACGCCGCGATATTGCGGAGAGTGTCAAGCGTCAGTTAGAACGCGAAAAGATAACAAACAAGCTAATTCATCTATGTTTTATGTGCGATCCTTATCCGGCAGAAATAGACACAATGCCAACAAGGGAAATTATTAAAGCCATAAAGCGAAGCGGAAATAACGTACAGATATTAACAAAAAGCGGACATCGTGCGGTAAGGGATTTAGATTTATTAGGTTGCGATGATTGGTTTGGAGTAACTATAACAGGCGCAAAATGGGAATATGAGCCAAAAGCGGCACATGAAATTGATCGGCTTGAAACATTGCAGATAGCGAAACACAGAAAAATAAATACGTGGGTATCGTGCGAACCTGTTATTGAACCGTCATCAATATACCTTCTTATACGCGATCACTGGTATATTGATCTTTTCAGAATTGGAAAAATGAACCATATACCAAGTATGATAGATTGGGCGTTATTTGGAGCTGAATGTGTAAAGCTATGCGAACGGCACGGACGAGAATTTTATATAAAAGACGATTTACAGAAGGAAATGGCAAAAGGAGGAACGAGGATATGAAAGAAATTGAAGTAAGCATAAACAGCCCGATATTCGAGGAATTTAACGTAAACCTTAACAACAAAATACTTAGCTGTTTAGAGG
>CAZJGG010000004.1:14033-58594 GCA_964545475.1 uncultured Eubacteriales bacterium
ATATTCGAGGAATTTAACGTAAACCTTAACAACAAAATACTTAGCTGTTTAGAGGAACTTTACGCCGAAAATTTCAACGGAGGGGAAATAAACGCAAAAATCAGCATTGAGCTTGTAAACGATTACGAGCATTACCCAACAACAGGCAATGACGGCGAGATTATAGAAAAGTCTTATCATTTCCGTAAGCCTACCATTGAACACAAGGTAACGCTTACATTAAAAAAGAAAGCGGAAGTTAAAGGCATCTACAATGAGCAATTAGAACTTAAACGTGATAACGAAAACGAACGCTTTATTTTAACGGAAATTCCAAAAGCTCAATTAACACTATTAGATATGGAGGGCAAACAATGAAAACTATAAGTATAATAAACCTAAAAGGCGGGGTTGCTAAGACTGTTTCCGCTATAAATATTGCGTATATTTTAGCGGTTGTATACGGTGAGCGGGTTTTATTAGTTGATAATGATAAGCAAGGAAACGCTTCAAAGTTTTTCAACCTATACAACTATGAGGAAAAAGGAATAGCCGAAATTATGACAGAAAAAAATATTGATGTTGGGGCTGTTATAAAAAATACAGGGTACAACGGAAATTCAAACGATGAAAATTATGACTACATAGGCAGACTGGATATTATTACGGCAAACATGAATTTGCTCAACGCAAACAAGGAAGTGCTTTTAGACATGTCACGCCCTCAACAAACAAGGCTTAAAAAGGCGTTGGCAGTAGTAGAACCCCTTTATGATTATTGCGTTATCGACAATGCGCCCGACATAAATATGAGCGTGATAAATGCCCTTGTAGCGTCAAACGATGTTCTTGTACCGATCAAAATAGACAAATTCGCCTTTGATGGTTTGGAACAGCTTATAGAGCAAATAGAGGGAGTAAGAGAGTTTAACCCTTCTTTGCGCTTGCGAGGTTGTTTTATAACCATGTTTCAACAAAATAACATAAACATGCAGGGTAACGCATGGCTTGAAAGCAATACCGAGTATCCAATATTCAAAACATGTATACGAAAGACCGTAAAAGTTGATGAAACAACATTTAACGGTAAGCCACTTTTAGCCTACTCAAAGAATTGCACAGCGGCACGGGATTACGAAAACCTTGTAAAAGAATATTTAAGCATGGAGGGTTGAACATGGGGAACGTTCAAAAAGAAACGAGATACATAAATACATTGTGCGGGGTTGTAATGGCTTCATTCCTTGATAATGACACAAAAAACGAGTTGCTTCAATTCTTACGTGGTTTAGAAATTGTGCTATTTTCGGACACAATAAACGAGGGGGATGCGTAATGGCTAAATTCGATCTTAAACAGCTTATGAATGACACGTCAAAAGGCGAAAGCGGGAAAGACACTATAGCGTTCAAAATTGACTTTATACCAATAAATAAAATACAGCCATCGGAAATGAATAAGTACAGCGTTGACGATGTGCAGGAATTGAAGTTAAGCATTGAATTAACAGGGTTACAGCAAAATTTGTTAGTCCGGCAACGAGATGGAGCGGATAAATACGAGATTATAAGCGGGCATCGCCGCTTCAAAGCATTACAGGAGCTTAACGCCGCCGGAAATGAGAATTTTAGCTTAGTGCCTTGCAAAATAATAAAGTCATTAGACGATATACAAGCGGAACTACAACTTATTTTTGCAAATTCTACTTCAAGGCGGCTTACGGACTATGAAATAACATATCAAGCGGGGCGGCTTAAAGACTTATTAACAGAACTTAAAAATGGCGGCTTCAAATTTACAGGCAGAACACGGGAGGTTGTAGCGGAGCTTCTCCATGTATCGCCGTCACAGATTGGCAGAATGGAAAGTATCAATAACAATCTTTTGCCGGAGCTTAAAGACGAATTTAAGCAAGAGAATATAAACATTACAACGGCTTACGAATTATCGAAACTGGAAGGCGAACAGCAGGAACAGGCATTAAATGAACACAAAAACGGCGTTACGCTTACGCCGGATAAGGTTAAACAGCGTAAGGAAAAGCCGAATGTAACAAAGCCACTGAAAACAAAGCACGAATTAAGCGAACCGCGGAAAAGTGAACAAATAGCGAAAACACTTATCGAAGCAAAGCCGGATGGAGTAGATAGCGAATTTGATATATTGCTTACACATGGCATTTATCCCGATGAATTAGAAACAGTAATAAAAGGGCTTAAAATATTGCAAAAAGAACTATATAAGGAATTGGATAAGTCAATAGTAAAAGACACATATTCAAAAGGCGTAAATGCGGGAATACGGCGGGCAAACGCAATAATTGAGAATATGATTATGGATTGCTGTATTTAGATTGGGGGATATATATGACGATTAAAACCCTTGAACAATACAGGCAGTTGAAAAACGAGGTTATTCAGCTTAACCAACGCTTAGACAAACTGCACAACAACGAAAATATATATGTTTTTGACACGGTAAAGGGTTCGAGCCACAGCATACCATATCAAGAGCGGGTTATAGCCATTACAGGAATAAGCCAAAAGCATATAGCGACATGTAACAGGCTCAAAAGCATATTAGCGGATAGAGTTAGCCGAATACAAAGTAGCATTGTCGAGATTGAGGAATTTCTTAATTCAGTTGAGCGTAGCGAAATAAGGCAAATAATACAGTTACGCTATATACAGGGCTTATCATGGTTGGTTACAGCACGGAAGGTATACGGCTATCCATGCGGGGATCGTGCAAGAATGACTATAACAAGGTTTTTTGCTGAAATGTAAATCCTGTTCGTTCTGTTCGTTTTACACATGTTAATATGCTAACGTGAATTTTTGCGTTTACGAGCCTTGCAGGAAACCCCCGCAAGGCTTTTATACGTCCAAAACAAGGAAAGGGAGCGGAATAAATGGCTATGGCAATCATTCTTGGGTTCTCAAACAATAAGACGCTTGAAGTTAAAAACTATACTTCAATTAACTTAAATCGAAACGGGCGGCAGTTAGATATTAACGTAACGAATACAAATAACGACTTATCATTAAATGCAGTATATGACAGGATTATAGAGCTTCAAGGAAGCTATGATACATTCGGGGTAACAGTTGAAGCGGGCGAAAGCAAAGCAGAGTTTAGCGGCATTGAAGCCAATTATTATAATTCGGGCGATGTTGAAGTATTGCACTTAGCAACGAAGCATGAAGCCATATGCTAAGGCGTTCTATGAGGGGCAAGCGTGGAAGGATTGTAGGGATGGATATTTAATAACGCAACATTACATATGTGAGCGTTGCGGCGGTTTTGCGAAAGTAGTACATCACAAAATATATTTAACGCCGCAAAATATAAACGATCCTTACATAAGTTTGTGCTTTGATAACTTAGAAGCATTGTGCCAAGATTGCCACAACAAAGAACACCACGCGAGCGAAGTGAAATTACACTACACATTTGACGAACGGGGGAATGTGGTATACCCCCCTATAAAATAATTGCGCCACAGCCGCCGGAAACCGAGCCGCCCGTATAATTTTACTCCGAAAGCCTTACATGAGGGGTGTAGTCTATCAAGGGAAAGGAGGCGTATTTATGGCAACAAAAAAATTGTTATCTAAAGAAGATAAAATTAAACGCGAGATAAACAGACTTAAAAAAGTTTTCAAAAACTTAGACGGGAATATGCTTGCTACGGTACAATCGCTCATACAAAACGCCGCCTTTATGACTGTTACCCTAGAGGATTTACAGGAAGCCATAAACGAAAATGGTTGTACGAGCGAATACAAAAACGGTGAGAACCAATTCGGCACAAAGAAAAGCCCCGAGATAGAAATACATATTGCCATGACTAAAAATCACGCCGTAGTCATTAAGCAGTTAGCCGATTTAGTACCGCCAGAAAAAAGGAAGGATAGCAAGCTTGAAGCCTTGCTAAAAGAATGATGCCGTTCTCGAATTACATTTATGAGTATCATTCAAAAATACAGAGCGGCGAAATAACGGCGGGCAAGTGGATAATATTAATATTCGCTATTATCGTTAAGGGGCTAGAGAACGGCGAGTATTTTTTTAACGCAAAAAAGGCTAACAAGGCTATCAAGTTTATTGAAAACTTTTGCCATCATTGCGAGGGGCGGGATGACCTCTTAAAATTGGAGTTATGGCAAAAGGCTATTGTTTCTACAATGTTCGGTATTGTTGATTGTGATGGCATTAGGGTATTCCGTGAGGTATTTATTATTATAGCCCGCAAAAACGGTAAATCGCTTTTTGCAAGCGCGGTTATTGCATACATGGCTTACCTTGATGGCGAGTATGGAGCTAAAATTTATTGTTTAGCCCCAAAGTTGGATCAAGCTAAAATTGTTTACGGAAACTTTCATCAAATGATTTTAAAAGAGGATGAGCTAAAGGAGCTTTCAGAAAAACGCCGGAGCGACATATATGTATCAACAAGCAATACAATCATTATGCCGCTTGCGTTTAATGCTAAGAAGTCCGATGGCTTCAATCCTCATTTAGTGGTTAATGATGAAGTAGCCAGTTGGAGCGGCGATGGCGGCTTGAAACAATACGAGGTTATGAAATCGGCTTTAGGCGCACGGCGGCAACCTATGATCCTTAGTATTTCAACGGCGGGCTATATCAACGATGGCATTTATGACGAACTTATGAAGCGTTCTACAGCGTTTTTAAAAGGGAGCAGTAAAGAGCGGCGGCTATTGCCGTTTCTGTATATCGTTGACGATGCGGACAAGTGGAACGACTTAGAGGAATTAAAGAAATCTAATCCGAATATGGGCGTGTCTGTTTTTCCCGATTTTTTCAAAGAGGAAATAACCGTAGCGGAAAATTCACTATCTAAAAAAGCGGAGTTTTTAACTAAGTATTGTAACATCAAGCAAAATAGTAGTGTGGCGTGGCTTGATTATGGAGTAGTAGAAAAAGCGAGCCTAGACAGTAAAACCCTTAGTGATTTTTCCGGCAGTTATGCCGTTGGCGGTATAGATTTATCCCAAACAACAGACTTGACAGCCGCCACGGTGATAATAGAGCGGAGCGGCGAGCTATACACGTTCACGCAATTTTTTATGCCGTCTAACCGCCTTGAAAAAGCACAGCAGACGGACGGCGTACCATACGACATATTTGTTAAAAAGGGCGTTCTAACGTTGAGCGGTGAAAATTACGTTGACTACAAAGACGTGTTAAAGTGGTTTGTTTCCTTGCGCGAGCAGTACGACATTTATGTATTAAAGGTTGGATATGACCGCTACAGCGCACAGTATTTAATAAGCGACATGAAAGAATACGGCTTCCACATGGACGATGTGCATCAAGGTGAAAACTTAACGCCTGTTATATGGGAGTTTGAAGGGATATTGAAAGACGGTAATTTTTTTATTGTTGATAACAACTTATTAAAAGCCCATTTCTTAAATGTTGCATTAAAGCAAAACATGGAAACAAGGAAAGTAAGACCCGTGAAAATAGAACAGCGTACACGTATAGACGGGTTTGTATCCGTTATAGACGCTATGACCGTTCGACAAAAATATTGGAACGAGGTAGGCGAGCTTCTTAAAAATGCCGAATAGGAAGGGAGGTTAAAGAGTGGGATTATTTGAAAGCATATTTAAAAACAAAGTAGAGGTAACAGTAGCGAATTATTTCAAAGCCTTAACAGCTTACACGCCAGTATTTACGACATATGAGGGCGGTATTTATGAAATGGAGCTTACGAGGGCTATTATACATTCGTTCGCTACAGCTTGCAGTAAGCTAAAGCCGGAAATATCCGGCACAGCATACAAGAACTTAGAAAAAACATTGCAATTCAAGCCGAATCCGTTCATGGATACAAGCAAGTTTATTTATCGTATTGCTACTATTCTTTCCGTGTGTAACAACGCTTTTATTGTACCCATTGAAGATGAATACGGTTATATAAGCGGCTACTATCCCATATTACCGCAGAATTGCGAAGTATTAGACGTGGGCGGCGTGGCATATTTGCGTTATACATTCGCCAATGGCAAAAAAGCGGCGATTGAATATAGCAAAGTAGGAGCATTAACACAATTCCAGTACAAAGATGATTTTTTCGGTACTGATAATTCAGCCCTAAAGCCGACAATGCAATTAATACATACGCAAAATCAAGGGATCATAAACGGCGTTAAAAATTCCGCTTCCATCCGCTTCCTTGCTAAACTTGCAAACGTCATTAAGCCGGAGGACATTAAAAAAGAGCGCGAACGCTTCACGGAAGATAATCTATCAGCAGAAAATAAAAGCGGAATGATTATTTATGATAATAAATTCGCGGACTTACAGCAAATAGACAGTAAGCCGTTTATAGTCAATCCCTTGCAAATGAAGCAAATAAATGAGAACGCCTATAATTATTTTGGCACAAACGATAATATTCTACAAAACAAATTCAAAGAAGATGATTGGAACGCCTACTATGAGGGGAAAATAGAACCTTTTGCAATTCAATTATCGCTTGCAATGTCAAATATGACGTTTACGCCGCGCGAGTTGAGTTTTGGGAATATGATAACTTTCACGGCTAACCGCCTACAGTATGCCAGTAACACAACAAAATTAAGTATATCAACACAGCTATTTGATCGTGGGCTTATTACCCGTAATGGCGTTATGGATATATGGAATATGGCGCACGTTGAGGACGGGGATAAATATTATATACGCAAGGAATACACGGAGGTAGGAAAATTAAATACAGGGGGCGATGGCGATGCCAATATGTAAAGATAGGGAATACAGGGCTTTAAGCGTTCCGCTAAGATCGGGGAGCGGCAACAAAAGAATTAATAGCGATTTTTATGTTGAGGGTTACGCTACTACCTTTAGCCCTTACCTACTCTATGAGTATGACGGAATAAAGTTTTACGAGGAAATAGACCGTAACGCATTAAGCGGCGCGGATGTGTCAGATGTTATAATGCTTTATAACCATGAAGGGAAAGTACTTGCGCGGAAGTCTAACCATACGTTAGGCATTGAGCCGGATAGCAAAGGGCTTTTTATATTCGCGGACTTGTCAAAAAGCCCCGCCGCGCAAGAATTATACGGAGAAATAAGCGAGGGCTTAATTACTCAAATGTCATGGGCTTTTACGATAGCGGAACAAAGCTATAACAACGAAACGCGAACGCGAAAAATTTTGAAAATCAAAAAGGTATATGATGTATCAGCCGTAAGCATTCCGGCGAACGGTGATACTGAAATATCAGCCCGCAGTTTCGCTCAAAAGAGGTTTGAAACGGAGCGGCAGGAGTTGTTAGGGCTTAGAGCAAGAATATTAAGACTAAATATTTTATTGGAGGTATAGAACTATGACACCTAAAGAAATTGAAGCAAGATTAGCGGCTATAGCCGAGGAAATCAAGACAAGGGGAGCGGCGATGACAGCGGAGGAATTAACCGCACTAGAAACCGAAGTAACTACCCTTAAAGAGCAAAGGAAAACACACATTGAAGCCGCCGAAAAAAGAACGGCGTTACTCAACTCTATAGCCGATGGGCAAACGCCGCAAACGGTTGTTAGGGCATTCCCCGCCGATACAAACAGCGAGGACGCAGACCCACTCAATACTCCGGAGTACCGAAAGGCATTCATGCAACACGTTTTAAGGGATGCGCCAATACCGAAAGAGTACAGGGCGAGCGAAACTACACACACATCGGACATAGGCGCGGTTATCCCTACAACGGTACTTAACAAGATTATTGAAACAATGGAAGCCACGGGGATGATCCTTCCACTTGTCACGCATACAGCTTATAAAGGCGGGGTACGTATCCCGACTTCAAGCGTTAAGCCTACTGCTACATGGGTAAGCGAGGGGCAAGGAAGCGACAAGCAGAAAAAGACAACGGGCGAGATTGTATTTACTTATCATAAGTTACGTTGCGCCGTTGCGGTTAGCCTTGAAGTAGATACTATGGCGATGTCCGTGTTCGAGAGTACGCTTATAAATAACGTTGTGGAAGCAATGGTTAAGGGCGTTGAAAACGCAATCATCAACGGAACGGGTACAGGACAGCCCAAAGGCATATTAGCGGAAACAGCCCCGACAAAACAAAAGATTGATGTACAAACGCCCGCATATAACGACCTTATCGAAGCCGAAAGCGCATTGCCGCAAGCATATGAAAACGGCGCGGTATGGATCATGTCAAAGAAAACATTTTTGACATATTTCGGCTTGACGGATACAAACGGACAGCCGATCGGAAGGGTAAATTATGGCATAGCGGGCAAGCCGGAGCGTTCTTTATTGGGGCGCACGGTTGTATGTTGCGATTATATCAACTCTTACGATGCTTCATTGGCGGCGGGTACAACATTCGCCTTTTTGTTCAACATGAAGGACTATGTACTTAACACAAACTACAATATGGGCGTGAAAAAGTACGAGGACAACGACACCGATGACATTGTTACAAAGGCTATTATGCTTGTTGATGGTAAGGTTGTAGACAAAAATTCGTTAGTTGTTCTCAATAAAAAGGCTTAGGAGGTTGTTTCATGCTTGAAGCGGTTAGATTAGCCTTGCGTATAACAAGCACGGCGTTTGACAGCGAAATAACCGCACTTATTGACGCATGTAAAATTGACCTTAAAATAGCGGGCGTTGTCAATATAAACGACAACGACCCGCTTATTGTAAGAGCGGTTACGCTGTATTCAAAGGCTAATTTTGGATATGCAGACGATGGCGAGAAGTATCAAAAATCGTATGACATGCTTAAAACCTCTCTTTGTTTAGCGGGGGATTATATCAAGCCTATAGTACAGTTTGACAATTTGGAAATTTCCCTTGCATGTGTAGCGGAGGGTGATTTTGATGTTTAACGATGGCTTGCTTGAAATATACAAAAAAATCCCACAAAAAAGCGAGGGCGGGAAGCCGATTGAGGTATTAGAGCCTTACGCCACGGCTTTTTATGGTGAAATTGGATTTACAACGGATGAATATTATGCCGCCAAACAAGCAGAAACGAGCATAGAAAAACGTGTACGTATACCTCAAGACAAGAGTATTTGCAATAAACACGTCATAATGATTGATAGCATTCAATATGAGGTAGGCAGGGTATACAGCGGCACAGCTAAAGGCGTACAGGTAACGGATATTACACTTGAAAGGGTGAGTACACAATATGACATTGCTTGAATTGTATAATGTCTTGCTTCAAGTGAATATACCCGTTTCGCATTATGAGGGGGATTTAGACGAATACCCCTACATAGTGTATCAAGAGTTCAACACTTCATATGACAACGCAAGCGGCAAGGCGTACAAAGAAAAAACACGGGTAGATATTACACACTTTTCAAAAACGGAGTTTGATCCGTCATTGGATGTTCTCAAAAAAACATTGCTTAACAACAACATTAACTTTAGCGTGGCTACCACGTTTGACAAAGATAGCAAAGTAATCATCAATCAATTAGAGGTTATCATAACTCAAATCATTTAGGAGGGTTCATATGAAAATTGTTGTAAGTCAAGATGGGCAACAAGTTTTTACGTTGGGCGAGAATAATCTAATAAACATTGCGCCCGTTGAAATCGAAAACCAAAAGACAAAGCCTTTTTCAATCGGCATTGAAAGCGTTAGTTTTGGGATTTACAAGGATAAGGCGAAAGCGGAACATGTATTAGGCGAGCTTGTTAAATTCCTTTGTAGCAGGGAGGAAAGATACACCATGCCCGCCGATACAAAGTAAGAAGGGATAGCATTGTCAGACATTGAAAACGGATTTTCGGACTTTGCGGAGGAATTAGCAAATATTAGCGGGAAAATCACCGATGACAGTATACGCCGTAAAGCTTTAGAAGCGGGCGCAAAGCCTGTAGTTGAACGTGCCAAAAGGATTATAAGCAATCACAAAAGAACGGGTAGGCTTGAAAATAGCATATCAGCAGAATACAACGAAAGCACACAGACACAAGACATCGGATGGAGTAAAGAGGGCTTCTACGGGCGGTTTTATGAAAAGGGTTACAAGCCTGTAAAGGGAAAACGCAAAGGCGGCAAGCTCATAAATAAAGCACCGTCCGGCAAGTTTATCAAAGCTGAACACATAAAGCCCGCTTACGAAGCTGAAAAAGACAACATAGCAAACGCAATGATTGAGGTATACAAACAGGAAATAGGAGGTTAAGGCTATGGAATATGTAATACCCGAATATGAAGTTACGGTAGGTTCGTCCTTCTTTAACGCCATAAAAAAGAAAGAAAAGGACACTATCACATACGAGGATGATGTACTCGAAATTCCCGTTATAAAGGAATTGGGATTGACGCGCACGATGTCAGAGCTTGAAATATACGCAAGCGGGATTATATTTGACTACATCAACCAAACGGCGGGGGCTGAAATAGCACTTAAAGCCGTTATATTGCCGCCGGAATTGATAAACATGCTTGAAGGGGCTAAGGAAAAAGAGGGCTTCACAATAAACAAAACGAACGACATCGGGCGTGAGTTTGCATTCGGTTATTGGGGTGAAAATTCCGATGGCTCATTCGTTTATTATTGGCATCCCGTGTGTAAACTCGTTCCGGCAGACGAAAAGCACAAAACAAGAACAAAAGACATACCCGATCCCGAAGCGGATTATAAAATAAAGATTATCCCATACAATGGTGTATGGCGGGTTAAGTATTCTACCAAAGCGGCAGTAGCCGAGGGCTTAACGCCGCTCACAAAGGATGAGTTTTTCGCAAAGCCAATATACAGCGAAGCGCAAATACCAGTAACGCCAACACCTTAAACAACGCATACAACCCGCTAAGAGCCATATAAAAGGCTTTTAGCGGGTTTAATATTTTATTATGGAGGGTTTATATATGAAGTTTGTAAAGAGTAATTTAGAGCCGATCGCAATCGAATTAAACGGCGAGAAATACCCCGCAAAGCTCACATTCAGAGCATTAGCGGAGTTGGAGGAATTAACAAGAGTAAGTTTTATGACCTTGTTTGATAGGTTCGCAAACGGCAATTTTAACACAAACGACATAATAAATATCCTTTACGTTGCGCTTAAATATGGCGGCGTTGAGGTTACGCTTGATGATCTGCAAGATATGGACTTTGATACAGAGCAATTCCAAAACATTATGACGGAAATATCCAAGCTGTTAAACAGAACGCAAAAAGTAATATCGTCAGTCCAAGACCATAAAAAGCCGGAGGATGCCGGAAAAAAGTAGTTGATTTTGACTGGTTTTATCATATCCACTTTGCACAGGCAAAATTAGGATGGACATACGATCAGTTTATGGACGCTACTTTTTACTTTTATTTCGGCGTTGCGGAACAATGGCTTTTAGCCAACGGAGCAAAAAGAAAAAAGGAAACTAAAAAGGTAACATTCGATCAGTTGCCGCAGGGTTACTGGTAGGGTTTTGGGCGGTGATGACACATGGCTACAGAAACAATTAAATATGCAGGGCTAAAGCTCACAGTTGATGGAGCGGCTGAATTTCAAAAATCATTGTCCGAAATAAACGGTAATTTGAAACAAAGCCAAGCGGAATTGAGTAAGTCAACAGCGGAGTACGGAAAAAACAGTAAAGAAATTGGTGCTTTAACCGCACAACAAAAGTTTTTAGATGAAAGCCTTAACCTTAACAAAGAGAAACAAAGCGCATTAAATGAAATTGTAGAGGAAGCATCTAAACAGTACGGCGAAAATTCAAAGGAAGTGCAAGCCCTTAAAACCAAATTGACAGAAGCGGAAGCGGAAGAAATACGGCTTCAAAAATCGCTTGATGTTGTAAACAAGGAATTAGTCACACAAAAAAGCGGTTGGACGCAATTAGGCACTTCCTTAACTGAAAACGGGAAAAAGCTACAAGAGGTAGGCGGCAAAATATCAGACGTAGGCAAAAATTTATCTCTGAAATTGACAGCACCTATAATTGGAGCGGGAACGGCGGCGGTAAAGTTTTTTGGTGATTTTCAAGAAGGCGTTAATAAAATTAACACTCTCGACATGTCAGCCCCGCCGGAAAAAATTAATAAAATAAAAGGTGAAATGTTAGCCCTTTCATCAAAAACAGGAATTGCCGCAACCGATATATCAGAAGCCACTTATCAAATGGGATCGGCGTTAGGCGAATTGGGAGATGATGTTGTATCGTATGTAGAAGTTGCAAATAAAGCGGCAATAGGCGGCTTTACAGATACATCTACAGCAGTAAATGGGCTAACAACTGTTATGAATACTTACGGATTAAAAGGATCGGAAGCAATGTCTAAAATTTCCGATCAAATGTTGATGGCGCAAAACTTAGGTAAAACTTCATTTGGTGAAGTTGCTTCATCAATCGGTAATGTTGTGCCTATAGCCAATTCATTAAATGTTTCAACGGAAGAATTATTTGCTTCATATGCAACACTGACAAAAAACGGAATTGCAACGGCGCAAGCGACCACAGGGCTAAAAGCGGCATATTCAAACATTATAAAACCGTCATCGGATGCGAGTAAAGCGGCTGAACAACTTGGAATAGATTTTAGCGCGGCACACTTGCAATCAGTTGGTTGGGCTGGATTTTTAGACGAAATAAAGGAAAAAACAGGCGGCAACACTGAAACAATGGCAAAATTGTTTGGATCGGTTGAAGCCCTCAATACAGTAACAGTATTAACCTCTGAAAACGGTATGAATGACCTAAACAATGCACTTGTAGCAATGGAAAATTCAACAGGGGCGACAGATGCGGCATTTGCAAAAATGCAAGAAGGGGTTAATAAGTCGTTTTCTATGGTATTAAATGACCTAAAAAACACAGCTATTCAGCTTGGAGATATTATTGCGCCCGCTATAGAGCCTATTATTGAAAAGTTAGGCGAAGCGATTAAGTGGTTTGGCACATTGGATGACAGTGTAAAAACCACTGTTATAGTATTTGCCGGAATCGCCGCCGCCATCGGTCCTGTAGTAGCCGCTATAGGAAGTGTTATGAGTGTGGCGGGCGAATTGTCTGTAGCGTTTGGCGTAGTTGCAACAAAAATAGCGGCGGCGGGCGGTTTAATTCCGGCATTGGCGGGGCTTGCGCCTGTATTGTTGCCTATAGTGGGCGTAATCGCCGGAGTAGTAGCGGCGGGTGTTCTTCTGTATCAGAATTGGGATTTAGTCAAGGAAAAGGCAAAAGCCTTATATGACTATCTAAAGCCTACATTTGATACTATTAAAAAATTTTTTAATGACTGGGGAAGAGAAGTCTCTCCTATATTTACGACAGCTTTTGAAAATATTAAAAGATTAGCAGAAACAATTTTTAACGGCTTAAAAGATTTTTGGGAAAATTGGGGCAGTACAATAAAAACATTATTTGAAACCCTGTTTAACAATGTCAAAATCATTGTCAGTACGGCGTTTGAAGTTATAAAAACCGTAGTAAACACAGTCCTTAAAAACATAAGCGAAGCAATAAACATTTTTACAAGCGTCCTAAAAGGAGATTGGCAAGGCGCATGGGATAGTGTTAAAAATATATTTTCTAACTCGTGGGAGGGTATAAAAAGCGTAGCTGGAACACTTTTAGGCGGCATACTGAACTTATTCGAAAATTCTGTTTCTGGCATGATCTCAATTGGAGCGGACATTATTGGCGGCTTGATTGAGGGGCTAAAGAGTAAAACAGACGCAGTTAAAAACACCGTTATAAGTATGATTAGCGGATTTACGGACAGCATTAAAAGCTTTTTCGGTATATCGTCACCGTCAAAGCTCATGAAGCAGTATTTTTCATGGGTTGGTGAAGGTATGATTATCGGGCTAAATTCGCAAGCGGATGAGCTTGTTAAAACGTCAAAGAAAATATCTGAAAATGTAACGGACAGCCTACATATTGATCCTACAGGACTTATAACAAGTTCAAAGGACGTTTTAGACAACATGCAGGAAGCTATACCCGACTTGAAAAGCAATATTAACAGGGTTGTAAACATCAAAACAGAACAATCAAACGCAAAGCCGCCCGAAATACTTATTACTGGTAATTCCTTTGTAATACGTGAGGAAAGCGACATTGAAAAGGTTGCTAAGGAAGTATTGCGGCAATTAACCAAAGAAACACAATATAACAGCCGGATAGGAGGAATAGCCTTGATATGATGGTAGGTTTTTTCTTTAACAACATGCACAGCAAAGAGTTTGATATAGCAATGGAGGATGCGGCGCGTGGGCTATTGCCGTCCTTGCGCCGTAATGACTATGAGATTACAGGCAGACACGGAACGGTTGATTATGGTAACGAAACGTACAATACAAGGCAAATAACCGTTGATATTGGATTTATCAGCGACAATGTTTCAAATTTGCAATTAAAAGCCCGTGAAATAGCCTACTGGTTAAGCGGCAAAGGTATTTTATATTTTGATGATGAGCCGGATAAAGCCTATAACGCACGGATATATGAAGCCGTGAACACCGAACAGCTTATACGAGCTAAACGGGCATCTGTTACCTTTGAATGTCAGCCGTTTGCTACATCAATCAATTATTTCCAAAGTATCAATACAGGCGTTAGTAGCGGAAAGGAAATACAAGTTGTAAGCAAAGGTTCACAGCCCACGCCATGTATAATAATCATTAAAAATACGTGCGGTATAAACATCAGCAATATAACCATTACAAGAAAGGCGGTAAACAGATAATGAGTGCGAGTAATTTTTTAGAAGATGCTGTATTAAACCACTTTTTCAGAAACGGAAGTATCCAATCCCCTCCACAACTTTATTTAGCCCTGTACATTTCAGACCCAACGGATGATGACTTAGGAACGGAAATAGCGGGCGGCGGTTATCAGCGTCAAATGGTCAGCTTTTCATCCCCAATACAGATTAACGGAAAAGCAACAATATCAAACAATATAGAAATACGTTACCCCGTTGCAACGGCTAATTGGGGAACAATTACACATTTCGGTATACGAACAGCCTTAGAAGGCGGCAATCTTTTAGCCTATGCGCCTGTACCTGTTCCAAAGCTCATAGAGAGCGGCGATGAAGCTAAATTTAATGTAAGTACGCTTACCGTATCTATGGATTGATAATAAGGGAGGGCGGGCTTTATGTTTAACCGACAGCCCTTTAATAAAGGCAAGTATAACGTATCATTCTATCAAAATACTGTTGATTTTTATGGGTTTATCGATCTTGCGCTTGAAGCAAGCGCAAGGATAAATGCCATAAGTAATTTCCAAGGCACTTCCGAGACAGAATTATCTATAGAAGGAAATATTAACTACAGCGTAAACATGCAAGGTAATGCAGAAATGGAATTACTATTAGATGGGGCTATAATTAAATCTATATCATTTGACGGCAGTTCTATAATGCTTATTCATGCAAGTGGAGAAATTGTCCGTCAACGCTTTTTCGATGGTGAAGCGGGATTAGTGCTTGAAGTAACGAGTCAAGGCTTTAATACGTACCGTTATGAGTACATCAAGCTACCCGATCTTATATTAAGAACGGGTGATGAGCTTATTATAAACACGGACGAAATGACGGTAACGCTCAACGGGCAAAACGTTATTCAGTACTTAAGCAGGGATAGCGAATTTTTCTTATTCAATCCCCGTGAGAACGATATTATATATACAAGCGGCAACGCAAACGACAAGGTAGACATAAAAATACTATGGAAAGACGCATTTCTATAACGCGGGGGTGATGGTTTGGGTAATGCCAATATACCGCAAGTATTCGACCAAAACATGATGCGGTTATGCTTCTTGGATAAAGCCACAAGGATCGGTTACAGGCAGGTTTTTAATGGCTTGTGGACGGCTACCTTCACGCTTCCGGCAGATGATCCGAAAAATACGTACTGCAAGCCTTTTAACTATGTTGAAATATACGATGACAAAAGGCGTATTGAGCTATTCAGAATATTACCAAGCACATTGTCAAGAGCGGCTAACGGATATATCACATATGAATGTGAACACGTTATTGCTACCCTAATTGACAATGTGCTTTTTAAGTATCACGAAATTGGTAATATTGGCGTATATACGCCGGAAGTTATTCAATATGTGCTAAACAAGCAAAAAACAAAAAAGTGGAAGTTAGGAAAATGCGACTTTAACAAGCAATTCCTTTATAAATGGGAAAATGAAAACCTCTGTAGCGCATTGTTCTCTATACCAAAACCATTTATTGAGGACTACCATTTTACCTACGATACTTCAAGCTATCCGTGGACGCTCAACCTTGTAGCGGCTGAAACCTCTATAGGCTGTGAAATCCGTTACAGAAAAAATATGCAGTCTATAGATAAATATGTTGATCCCGCTAACCTTGTAACGCGCATTTATCCGCTTGGATATGGCGAAGGCGATAACCAATTAACCATCGAAAGCGTCAATGACAAAGTGCCTTATCTTGAAGCTGATACCATAAGCACATACGGATTAAAGGAAGTAATATGGGTTGATAGGCGTTTCGAGGATGCCGAGAGCTTGAAAGCGACTGCACAAAGCATGTTAGACGAATTGAAAATACCCTATATAAGCTATTCCATAAATTCAATAGACCTATTCAAGAAAACAGCACAGAGCTTTGACGAATTTAAGGAAGGTAAAGTAGTACGGGTTATTGACAAAGAAGACAACATAAATTTTGACGCTAAAATTGTTGAGATTGAAAAGAGCGATGTTACAAAAGCCGCTATAAACGTTACGATAGCCAATAAAAATAAAAGCGTTGCGGGAAGTATAGCAGATATGCAGGAGCGGGCAAGGATAAACGAAACATATGCACAGGGATCTGCTACGCTTATGACTATTCCCTATATCGACAACGCCGATGTAGGTTATCCGGCAATATTTGAATTTTACTTACCTTCAAGCATGGTAAATATAAACAAAGCAATGTTAAGGGTACAAATACAGCCGTTTAGGGGATATTCAAAGGCGATAAAAGGCGGCGGCGATATTGCAACGTCCACGCAAAGCGGAGGCGGCAGTCAACAGACTTCATCAAGCGGCGGCGGTACAACAACGTCCACGCAAAGCGGCGGCGGCAGTCAACAGACTTCATCAAGCGGCGGCGGTACAACAACGTCCACGCAGAGCGGCGGCGGCAGTCAGCAGACTTCATCAAGCGGCGGCGGAACAACGACAACAACTCAAAGCGGCGGCGGAACAACGGCTACAAGTAATGGTTCAGGAGCTACAACATTAACATACAATTTGTCAAGCGGTTGGGGCGGAGCACATGCTTTTACTAGCGAAGCACATGGGGCTAATGCAAGTCATGCGCATAGTATTGTACATACGCATGACTTACAAAACCATACGCACCAAATAGAGCTACAAGCGCATGAGCATGGAATAACGATACAAGACCACAACCACAGCATAAATATTCCGGCGCATACGCACAGTGTAACGATACAAGACCACAGCCACAGCATAAATATTCCGGCACATACGCACGGTATAACCATACAAGACCACAGCCACAGCATAACTATTCCGGCACACTCTCACAGCATAACTATTCCTGAACACACTCATGATATTCAGTTCGGTATTTATGTAGGAACAATGGCAAACAGCCTTGAAATAAAGGTAGACGGCAGGGCGATGCCCGCACTTACAGACTATAGCAATATTGATATTATCAAGTATTTATCAACAGACAAAAGCGGCAGAATTACAAGGGATACATGGCATAAGTTAGAAATTGTACCCGATAAGCTAACTCGAATTTCCGCTTGCCTGTTCTTAGATATATTCACTAATTCAAGGGGCGGGGGTGATTATTGATGGAATTAAGGGAAATGTATAGCGGCGTTGTCAATAGCACGGAAACATTCATTGTAGGCAACATATCAGCCGCAGACACAGTAATTTACGTGCAGGACGGAACGAGCATACCCTATGCGCCTAACTTGCTTGTAATTGGCGGTAATCTTGCAAGCGCGGAAACGGTTAAATTAATAGAAAAGCAAGGCAATAAATTAACCGTGCAACGGGCATTTCAAGGAGCGGCTAACGCTTGGACGGATACAACGGTAATAGCCCGAAACTTTACAGAATACGACCACAGCGCTTTTATTCACAACATAAAAGGCATTAACAGCGAATTGGAAGCCTTTAAGGATCGTGTCTACAGCGCGGCAGTTTTGGGTGTTAGTTTTCTTGGAAATTCATATTTAGGAGGATGATAACATGGTAGGTTTTCCTAAAACCATAAAGACGGGGCAAGATTTATATAATTGCCTTGCGATGGTTAAAAACGGCGATTTACCCGCAGTAGAATTAAAACAGGAAATAGAGCGTATAGAGCGCACAAACAGCCTATACGTTCCTGTAAATGGCATTGACGGGCGCAAAGCAACGGTAAGCTACTGTAATGAGGTTAGTATTGGCATGACGCTACAAAACAGCCTTAAAGTTACAGCGATAGACGTTGTAAAAGGCGATGACGATCAGCCAAAAGAAACAATAATTACGTTCGGTAAAAACGTTCCCACCGACACGACCGAGCTTATAATACCGTTGGCGGCAAGCATTTTTAACGAAATGGGTATATCACAAGAGCGTTTAGACGAAATAAAGGGGGAATTGGTTAAGTATGAGTAGAATATTAGTTGACGATCCCACAAGGCAAGACCCGAGAGCCTTACTCACAACGGCAAAAATGGCGGCGGTATTTGATTTAGTGTCCAAAACGGACACATTTATTAAATGCACGGGTGACGCTGAAATAACGCTTGAAAGCGATTGTTATTTTAGCGTAAATAGCGGTGTATTCAAGTCAACGCTAACAAAATTGACCGCCGCCCATTTGGACATCGGTAGTTTTACCGTTGGGAAAGATTATTATGTTTACGTTTGCGACACAGGGAACTTGTTAGATGAAGTATACAGAATATCCTTAAATAGCACGTATCCGAGCGGCTATACAGCGAGCAATTCCCGCAAAATAGGCGGCTTCCATTATGGAAAATGCCGCCGCATAAACGCAATTACGCTAAAGCCTGTAAACGCTTCTAACGTGGAGTATGGGGCGGGTTGGGAAGCTAATGTATACGATGGCATCGTTCCACGTTCCGTATGGACGCTTAAACACCGTCCGAAGTGTAGCCCCGAAGGGATGGTTTTCTTGGGGGATGGCGTATGGGTTGATATATACCTTTCATCAGACAACGGAGCGGGCGGCTTAAAATCCACTTACAACAGTATTCCCATGACTGGTACGGAGGGTATGGACTGGTATAAATTCAATGAGCGAGCTTTAACAGTTGGAAAACGTATGCTTACTTATGATGAGTTTTGTCGCATGGCAATGGGAAGCCCGCAAGGTTTAGCGGGTGATAATACAAACGCATGGACGGGAGGCACAGCCCGCAAAGAAACGGGTTTTGTAGCCAACGCAACAAGTTCAATAGGTACAAGGGATGCCGTGGGTAATGTATGGGAGTGGTTAAAAGACCTAATTACAAACGCAAGCGGAAGGGTTTTAATGGGTACGACAACGCCCACAGACTACACATATACGGATCGGTTTGAAGCGGACGGAACAACAAGACCGTTGGTAACGAACGGAACAGCGCACGGCACTACAACAAGAAACGATGCAGGTGCGCCAGTTGCGGGCGCATGGGGTTGGGATCGTGCTACACCATTTCCGGGTTGTGGTAATATATACGAATATTACGATCAAAGCCTTATTGCGGTGATTGCGGGCGGGGGTTGGGCTTATGGCGTGAGTGCGGGTTGCCGCGCCGTGGTTTTGAACAATTACCCGTGGCATGTGCACACGGGCATTGGCGTTCGCCTTGCCTGTGACTAATCTGTACTCTGTTATCTGATTTTCTGTTTTAGGCGTGTCGAAAGACACGCCATAGCTTTTTTGGAGGATTTTTTACATGAAAGAAAACTTGACACTACTTGAAAAGCTGTATGAGTTTACGCTTTATATGTACCCTGTAATAGCTCATTATCCAAAGTATGAAAAGTTTGCGCTTCAAACGCAAACTAAAAACTGCATCTATGAGTTGATGGACTGCATAGAAAAAGCAAATAAAAGCACTTCAAAGAAAAGTGCCATGTACGATGCCGATATGCTTCTATCAAGGCTAAGACGGCTTATCCGGCTTGCGAAAGACCTACACTATATCAACATGCAAAAATATAAGGTTATCAGCGAGAAAATAGCCGAAATAGGCAAACTATTAGGCGGTTGGATTAAGTGGGCGCAAGGGCAATAAAAAGCAATGGTTAATAGTTTATTTCTGCAAGGCGGCTATGCGTTGATTGCGGGCGGGAATTGGAATAATGGCGTGAATGCGGGTTGCCGCGCCGTGAATTTGAACAATTACCCGTGGAATGTGAACACGAACATTGGCGTTCGCCTTGCCTGTGACTTGGAAAGTCATACATTTATAGGCATGACATACTAAGGTGTGTCAGCACGACTAAATTTCATTAGTCAGAATTATTAACCAGTCCTAAGAGTATTAGGCAAACATAAAAAAGATGGCTACTGGTTAGTAGCGACAGCGAAAGGCAGGAGTTTATAATTTTGAAACGCAAAGGTAATCTATTTGAACAAATTTACGACTTTGAAAACATTTATAAAGCATACCTAAAAGCCCGCCGGAACAAACGCTACAGGCACGAAGTATTGAAGTTTAGCGCAATTTTGGAGGAAAACATAATAAACATACAGAACCATCTCATATGGAAAAGTTACACATGCGGCGAGTACAGGCAATTCATAGTTTCAGAGCCTAAAGAACGTTTGATTATGGCGTTGCCGTTTTCGGACAGAGTTGTACAACACGCGCTTATTAATGTAATTGAACCTATATTTGAGAATATGTTTATTTACCACTCTTACGCTTGCCGAAAGAACAAAGGAGCGCACGTAGCTTCAAAGCATTTAACCAAATGGCTTTATGACCTACACTTACAGAACGGAGATAGCGTTTATTGCATTAAAGCGGACATATCGAAATACTTTCAAAATATCGATCACGACACGCTAAAGCGCATAATACGCCATAAAATCAAATGTGAGGGTACTTTGTGGCTAATGGATAAAATAATTGACCATAGCGGATATGAGGACATACATGTAGGCATACCCGTAGGCAATTTGACCAGTCAGCTTTTTGCAAACGTCTACTTAAACGAGCTTGATAAATTCATCAAGGAGGAATTGCATATCAAGCATTACATGCGCTACATGGACGATTTTATCATACTTTCAAATGATAAAGCGTATTTAAGAAGCGTATTAGCCTTGATTGAGGATTTTTTAAGCAAGCGGTTAAAGTTGCGACTTAACCCGAAAACCTACATATTCAAGGTGAAAAACGGCGTTGACTTTGTTGGTTATCGTCATTGGCATTCTCATAAAAAGGTACGCAAGAGCAACATAAAGCGCATAAGGCGTAAAATTCGGCTATTCATAAAGAGGTATTCGGACGGGAAAATAGATTTTAATACCGTCAATAAGTCTATGCAAAGTTGGTTAGGACACATTAAACACGCCGACACGTATAACATCAGAAAAACCATACTTGATAGCGTGGTATTGACAAGAAAATAGAAAGGAGCTTAAAAATGAAAGAAGTGGCAATTAAAGGAGGTGTAGCGGGTATGTTATCAATAACGAGTTATATTTCAAATAGCTTTACGCCGTTGATATTTGTACTCATATTGTTTGAAGTATTCGACTACATCACGGGTTTAATATCAGCCTTGGAACACGGGGGAGTATCAAGCAAAGAAGCGTTAAAAGGAGCGATCAAGAAAGTGTCTTATTTTTTCTTGGTTGGGCTTGCGTTCGGGCTTGATTATATGATCCATCAGATGGGGATCGAATTTGGCATTTATTACGAATGGAAAGCAATTTTCGGCATCCTTTCGGTATGTTACTTAATTTCTACCGAGGGAATTTCTATTTTAGAAAACCTTCAAGAAATAGGCGTAAACATACCATTTTTGTCAAAAATCCTACAAACGGTTAGGCAAAAAATAGAAAAAGAAGCCGAAAGCAAAACAAACACATTAACGGATAAGGAGGAATAACCTTGAATATTGAAAAGAAGCTTATATCAATGAATTACACAAAAGGCGTTGTTATTAAGTCTAAGTACATTGTTATCCACGAAACAGCTAACACTTCCAAAGGAGCAAATGCTTTAGCTCATTTCAATTATTGGGATAAAAACGCCGATGCTAATTCGTCAGCTCATTTTGTTGTAGACGATAAGCAAATTATACAGCTTGGAGAGTTTGAAAACGGTAAATGCTTCAAAATGTGGCATGTTGGCGACAACAAAGGGAAAAGCGATATTTCAAACGATAATTCCATAGGAATTGAAATTTGCGTAAATTCAGACGGCGACTATATGAGGGCAAGGCAGAACGCCATCGAGCTTACAAGGTTAATTATCGAAAAAACAAGCTTAACCGTAGCCGCCGTTAAACGGCATTATGACGCTTGGGGTAAGCATTGCCCCGCTACAATGCTTGATAAGCCGGAGTTATGGACGGACTTTATTAAGCAGTTAGAACAAAAATCAGAGTCTACACCGCCGAATACTGCAAGCACGATTAAATTTGACTTATTCGGGCAAAAAACAGTCAGTATAAACGGAAGTATCATTAACGGCGTTTCCCTCATTGAAGCCCGACAGCTTTTAGAAGCTATGGAATTCCTTGTAATATGGAATGATGCCATAAAAACGATAGAGGTAAGGGCGAAAAGTTCACTATCTTATAACAATGAGGAAATAACCGTACTTCAAAAAATAGTGCAAGCGGAAGCGGGCGGAGAGGATAGAAAGGGCAAAGTTCTTGTTGCAAACGTCATATTCAACAGGGTAAAGGCTAAGAATTATCCGAACACCATCAAAGACGTTGTTTTCGCCCCAAACCAATTTGAACCGACACGTAACGGAGCTTACGAAAAGGCAGTACCATCGCAGGAAACAGTAATAGCAATTCAAGAAGCTTTATGCGGAGTTGATTATTCGCAGGGGGCTTTATTTTTTAGAGCTACAAACGGACTTACGCCAGATTGTTGGCACGAAAAAGCACTTAAACCGTTGTTCGTTCACGGAGGGCATAAGTTTTATTGTTAGCGGTATTATCGTCAGTACACGGGCGTTATACATATAAAAAAATTTATTCTATAGGAGGATTTTACAATGTCTAAAATGTTAATGAGAGATGGAGAAATTATTCAAATGCAGGATGAAAAGAAGCCACTTAACGGATTAACCATTGCCGGATTTATTATTGCTTGTGCCGCCGCCACTGTTGTTGTAGGTGATATTGCGGTTACTGGAATTCGTGACGAATATAAGGAACTTAAAAGAGAAATAGCAGACGGCGTATGTAATTGCAGAAACCGCCGTCATCATAATTGGGATGCGGATGATGAGGTTGACGAAACATCATATCGCCGTAGAAATAACCGCAGAAACCGCCGCAGAAACAGAAATAACGGCTAAATATATATAGCAGTATGGGGCGGTGTACAGCCCCAATACTGCTGTACGGGGTGAAATATGAGCGTTATTTACTTAAAGGGCATACTTAAACAAATTACTTCAAAGGGAGCGGAAATAGGCGCGGACTATGCCATTAAAAAGGCTAACGAAAAGATACAAGGCACAAAGTTAGCTGATGTCATTTCCTTTGATGATCCTCCCGAAAACCTAAGTGGGCGGGATGAATACGACATTATTACGGAATTTTTGTTCAGCGATGAATTTTCCGATTTTTGCAATTCCAAAAAAGGTACAAGGAGGTTAGCCGAGCTTGGATACAAACGTATTGATAACGCTATTGATAGTAATAGCAATATGTCAAATGACGATGATGACGGTTGTACTTGCGCCGATAACGTGGCTGATTTTGAAGCTAATAACTCTGAAAGTGAGGTGGTGTAAGGATGAAAAAGATTGAGGATTTAATACTGAAAATTGAAGCCGAATTAGAGGATGCCGAGAAGTACGCTGATGACGCATACATTATAAGACGTGAAAATAAAGCGTTATCAGACCTTGAAGCGGACTTAGCAAGGGATGAAATGAAACACGCTACAAGGCTGTTTAACCATGCGCTTAAATGCGCGAATGAAGTTATACAAGAGGGCGGCACAGAAGCAAAGGCAGTTAAAAAGATGTGGGATAACGCTTATGGGGTTTACAATGAATGGACTGATCGCATTACAAATACGCTTAACAGCTTATAAAAGAAGCCGCTCAACTTGTTTTTAACAGTAAGTGGAGCGGCTTCTTTTATTTATCGTACTTTGTGGACACTTTCGCCCTATCAAGTACAATCCCGAACAGCCCATTAACAAAAATGTATTTTGGGTGTTCGGATATTAAATTGGAAAGTGGAGGTGAGGGGAGTTGAACCCCTGTCCGAAAATCAGTTTACAAAACTTTCTCCTATCACAGTCAGTTTTTAGTTATTCCCTCTGCGAGAGCGAGCTGACACGCCGCCCGGTTTGGTAGCTTCATTATTCTTTTTTCGCTGCAAAGCTTAGACGAAAAAGTGCCCTGCCTGTCGACGCCAGATTCTTATGCAGCAGGTTACACAAGGCTGACGGCTGCTTTAATTAAGCAGCAAAAGCTAATTTATTATTGTCGTTTAATTATTTATAATTGACTTTTTAACGCAGTAGCCGCTGCGGATAGCTTATTTCGCACGCTCAATCCCCGTCGAAACCAGTACACCCCCGTGAGGATATTAATATTATACATCAAAAAATAATAAAAATCAATATATTTATAAAACCTCACCCATGTGCTTTCCTCATGGGTGAGGCATAAATGTTTTATAGCTAATTATTCCCTAGTTTACAAATTTTAATACGCTCTTCCCCAAAAAACCATTTTATCTGCTTTTTTGCCGCAGCAGATGCATGTGTCTGAAACTGTTTCTTGTTCAAAAGGGATGCAACGGGCAGTGGCTGCGGTCTTTTCTTTTACAATTTCTTCGCATTCTTCCGAGCCGCACCACATTGCTTTAATGAAGCCTGGAGTTTCATTTAAAATCGTTTCAAATTCATCGAAGGTTTTTGCGCTGTAAGTTTTATCCTGCATTTTTTTAAGAGCGTTTTCATACATTTGCCTTTGTATGTTGTCGATTAAGTTAATCATGTCGCTTCTTAAATTATCTACTGCAATTGTCATTTTTTCGTTATTGTCTCTGCGAACGGCGCAAACTTGCCTTTGCTCCATTTCGTTTGGACCAACTTCAATTCTTATTGGCACGCCACGCATTTCATGTTCAGCAAACTTCCAGCCCGGGGATTTATCAGAATCGTCAACTTTAACACGGCAGAATCCGCTTAATTCCTCTGCTATTGATTTGGCATAATCCAAAACGCCCTCTTTTTTAGTTGCTATAGGAATTACAACAACCTGTACCGGAGCAATTTTTGGAGGAAGCACAAGTCCGTTGTCGTCGGAATGCACCATAATAACGCCGCCGATTAAACGTGTGGTTACGCCCCACGATGTTTGGTGAACATATTTCAGCTGATTGTCTTTATCGGAATATTGAATGTCAAAGGCTTTAGCAAAGCCGTCTCCGAAATTGTGAGAAGTACCTGCTTGCAAAGCTTTACCATCGTGCATCAAGCTTTCAATGGCGTATGTGGCTTTTGCTCCGGCAAAACGCTCACGGTCAGTTTTCTGACCTTTTATAACAGGCATTGCTAAAACATTTTGGGCAAATTCCGCATAAATATTTAACATTCTAACTGTTTCTTCTTCTGCCTCTTCAGCAGTTGCATGGGCTGTGTGCCCCTCTTGCCATAAAAATTCCATTGTTCTTAAAAATGGGCGTGTAGTTTTTTCCCATCTAACAACATTGCACCATTGGTTATAAAGCTTTGGTAAATCTCTGTAGGACTGAATTATATTATGATAATGCTCGCAAAACAGAGTTTCCGAAGTCGGGCGAACACATAGTCGTTCAACAAGCTTATCATCTCCTCCGTGAGTAACCCACGCCACCTCCGGCGCAAACCCCTCTACGTGGTCTTTTTCCTTTTGCAAAAGGTTTTCGGGGATAAAAAGCGGCATATATACGTTTTCATGCCCGCAAGCCTTAATACGCTCGTCAAGCTGTTTTTGTATAAGCTCCCAAATTGCATAGCCGTGGGGGCGATAAATCATGCATCCTCTTACGCCTGAATAATCAACAAGCTCCGCCTTTGTAACAACGTCTGTGTACCATCTGGCGAAATCCTCACTCCGAGAGGTTATAGCCTCTACCTTTTTTTCCTTTGCCATAATAACTTCCTTTCAAATAAAACTGTTGCTTAAAAAATAACATATTTTTAAAAATTAGTAAAGTAAAAATTACACTTCTACTCATATTCATATATTTTTGATATAGAGCATTTGACAAAACATAAATATCTATAACCCCCTATTTACAAAGATAGAAATTATCACGTATAATGTAATTATCCCAAAAAATAAGGAGGAACAATATGAAAAGAACTTCAAAACTATTAGCTTTGCTTTTGTCTTTTGTATTTGTTTTTGCATTAGCTGTTCCGGCTTTTGCAGCAGATACTAAAAAAGTTACGGTGCTAGTAACCAGTGACCTGCATTCTAACATTTATGATTATGACTATTATTCTTTAAAAGTATCGCCAATGGGTATGGCTCGTGTTTATTCTGTTATTAAAGAGGAACGTGCTAAAAACCCTAACAATCTTTTAATAGATAACGGCGATACTATTCAAGGTTCACCATTTGCAGAGTATTACTTAAACAATCAAGACACAATCAAAAACCCTGTTATTAAGGTTATGAACGTTATGGGGTATGATTCAATGACTCTTGGCAACCACGAATTTAACTATGGTATACCACTTGTTTCCAAACTTGAATCGGAAGCAGATTTCCCTTTGCTTTCAGCAAACATTTATAATTTAGACGGAACAAATTTTATTACACCTTATACTGTTAAAGAAGTAGACGGAGTTAAAATTGCTATTTTAGGTCTTACAACTACCGGTGTTACTATTTGGGATAAAGGTAACGTAGAGGGTAAGCTTGCTTTTAATGACGTTTTAGAAGAAGGCAAAAAGTGGGTTCAAATTATTAAGGAAACGGAAAAACCCGATGCAATAATAATTTCCGCACACTCCGGCTTAGGTTCTGCAAGCGGTCCGGCTTATGAAGGACAAGTTAAGGAATTGGCTAATGCTTTGCCGGAAGTTACGGCAATTATTGCAGGGCATTCTCATACTGAAATTGCAGGGCAAACTGAAAACGGCGTACTTATCGTTCAGCCAAAACGCTGGGGCGAAAGAGTTTCTGCTATAGACCTTGAATTTGAAAAAGAGGGAGACTCTTATAAAATTTTTAAAAAAGAAGGCAGAATTATTTCTACCGCAAATTATGAAAATGCCCCCGAAGTTATGGAGGCTGCTAAAGAAGATATAGAAGCAGTGGATAAGGCTGTTAATACAATTATCGGCAATGCAACAGGGGAATTTCCTGGAGAAGACCAACAAATTAAAAATACAGCGCTTATGGACTTAATACATGATGTTCAGCTTAAATATGGTAACGCTGATTTATCTATTGCAGCTTCTTTTAATGCAAGCAGCCGCATACCGGCAGGAGATATTAAAGAAGTAAGCATAAATGGCTTGTACATATATGAAAACTTCTTAAATACAACTGAAATGACAGGTGCACAGCTTAAACAATATCTTGAATATTGTGCTAATTATTTCCAACAGTCTGTTGCTGGGGATACAGAAATTAAGACAAACCCAGAAATGCCGGGTTACAACTACGACATGGTTAAAGGAATTGATTATACTTTAGACATTACAAAACCAGCCGGCGAACGTTTGGTTGACATAACTTACCAAGGCAAAGCAGTATCAGACGACCAAATCTTTAAAGTTGCTATGAACAATTACAGATTCGGCGGCGGCGGCGGACATATGAGCCACATCGGTCTGGACAACCCAAAAGTGCTTTATGATTCACAAGCAGAATTAGGCGATGTTGGACAGCTTAGAAGCTTAATTAAAGAATTTATAAAAGAAAAAGGCTCAATTTCACCTGTTCATGACAATAACTATCATTTAGTTACTGCCCTTGGTTCAAGCAGTGCTAGTACAGTTAGCACAGCTAGTATTTCTGAACCTCAAGAAGAAAATGCTTATGTAGTGGTAAAAGGTGATACCCTTTCTAAAATTGCAAAAGAACATAACATTTCTTGGCAAGAATTAGCAAAGTATAATAAGCTTAAAAACCCTAATCTTATTTACCCAGGACAAATAATTAAATTACCTGCGGCATAATTAATTAAACAAGAAAAGAGCGGATAGAATAAACAATGCCATCTGCTCTTTTCTTATTTAATCAATGATTATACAAGGCTCGCCTATAGGTTTTTCCGGCAAACCGTCAATTACATCTTTTAATGTTTTAGCCTTTTTAAGCATGTCCATTGTTGCAATGTCCGGTGCTGAATAAATTCCGTCAAAAAAGTACTCGTCATATTTCTCTCTGTTTTTAAAAGCCAAAATCGGTTCACCCATTGAAAACTGGGCATTTATACCATTGGTGTTACCCCTCGTATCAATTTTAATCCACTTATTTCCAAGCTTAACTGCATTGAAGCAATGCAGGCAATACCCTTGTGAATCATCATCTAAAAGGGTTAAGTGCTGAAAGCAAAAACCAGTAGGTATTCCTTGGGAGCGCAAAAGTGCTGCTAATAAGTTTGCTTTCGCATGGCAGATATAGCTATTTGCAAAAGCATAAACAGCTATGTTCGCGGAAACAGCGGTGAAACGTTTGCTGTTTCCGCTCCACACCTGTTAATGTTTTGTCAAATTGCTCCACCTGTTTTATGTTTCAAAACATCAGATGCTGAAGCGGTAATTATCTTTGCATTGCAGTCAAAGGAATGGGGTATTTGGTCACGGACAAACATAAAAGCTGTTTTAGCCTTTTCTTCGTCTGTCATATCCTCTTTGAAAAGCTCTTTCGCTTTTGAAATTATTAAATCACAGTTAAAATCAATATATTCGCTTACATCTAAAAATTCTTTCATAAGTCATAACTCCAAACTACACCCACATTTTATATATACTGAGTATCAATAAGCTGCATAATATAATCCGCAAGCTGCTCGCTGGTTGCGCCGTTGTCTCTGCCTGTTATAACAACTTTCTTTTGCTCTGCGCAAAAATCCAGTGCGCTTGTTAGCCTATCGGCTTCCTTTTGTTTACCTATATGAGACAATAACATTACTGTAGCACGAAGCATAGAACATGGGTCGGCATAAATGCCCCTGCCCTCGTCAACCATTCTTGGTGCAGAGCCGTGTATAGCCTCGAACATGGCGTATCGCTTGCCAATATTAGCGCTTCCTGCCGTGCCTACGCCTCCTTGAAATTCTGCGGCTTCGTCTGTTAGAATATCACCGTAAAGGTTCGGCATAACTAAAACCTGAAAATCTCGTCTGCGCTTTTCGTCAATTAGTTTTGCAGTCATAATGTCAATAAACCAGTCATCTGTTTCAATTTGGGGATACTGTTTTGCAATTTCATAAAAGGTTCTAAGGAAAATTCCATCGGTAAGCTTAATAATATTAGCCTTAGTAACAGCTGTTACTTTAGTTTTTCCGTTTTTAATGGCGTAATCAAAAGCCGCTTTTATTATGCGCCTTGTACCCTCCTGGGTTACAACGGTAAAGTCCACTGACAAAGATTCGCTAACTCTAATGCCGCAGCTTCCAAGAGCGTATGCCCCTTCGGAGTTTTCTCGGAAAAATGTCCAGTCTATTCCAAGCTCCGGCACTCGCACTGGCCTGATGTTAGCAAAAAGATCAAGAGCTTTTCGCATAGCCACGTTTGCGCTTTCAATATTCGGCATATTGTCGCTTGCTTTTGGCGTTGTGGTCGGTCCTTTTAATATTACAGGGCAACTGAATAATAAATCCATAACTTCGTCGGGAATGGGCGAATTTTTCTTAATGCGGTTTTCAATTGTTAGCCCTTCAATGTCCACAAGGGCAATTTTACCCTTTTTAATATCTTCTGCTAACAAATGTTCTAAAACTCTTTTAGCCTGAGCCGTAATAAAAGGTCCTATTCCGTCACCGTGGCAAATTCCGATTTTCAATTCAGGCATCTCTTTAAAATCAATAAAATCAAGCTGTTCTTTTAGCTGTTCCGCACGTTTAAGCTGGCTTTCTAAAAGCTTGCCGAATTGCTCCTTTGCCGCCTCAATATTCATGTTATCACTGCCTATTCTTATAATAATTTAATTTACCGCCTGCCTGCAAAATCTCTTTATCCCATTGAGATAAATCTAGCGTTGCTGTAATACTTATCCCTTTTGTTTTATTTAAAATTTCTACTTCTTTTTTATCCATAAAATCATTTAAATATGTAAAAAGTTCATCAAGTACATCTATTTTATCATAATCGACAGGTTTTGCAAATACTAATGGTAAAATTCCCATATTAATTAAATTTGCTTTATGTATCCTTGCAAAGCTTTTGGCTAAAACTGCTTTAACCCCAAGATATAACGGCGCTAAAGCGGCGTGTTCCCTGCTAGAGCCTTGACCGTAATTTTCCCCTGCAACAATTATACCGCCGTTATATCGTTCCGCTCTTTCAGCAAAATTTTCGTCACATGGCGCAAGGCAATATTTAGACAAATACGGAACGTTTGAGCGAAACGGCAATAATTTAGCGTTAGATGGCATAATATGATCCGTTGTTATGTTATCCCCAAGTATTATTAACGCCTTTGCAGAAATTTCTTTTTCCATAGGTTTTGCCACGGGGAATGGTTTAATATTAGGTCCTCTTACTATTTCAACCGTGCTTCCGTCCTGCGCCGGAGGAATTATCAT
Organism: uncultured Eubacteriales bacterium; assembly: GCA_964545475.1. Lineage (GTDB taxonomy): Bacteria > Bacillota > Clostridia > Lachnospirales > JAISER01 > CAZJGG01. The sequence goes on from CAZJGG010000004.1 coordinate 44,976, forward strand.
ATCATCGTTTATAATAAATTTTTCCGGGTATTTATAATTTATATCAATATCAGCTTTTAGGGTAGACGGGTCTGTAATTTTTCCTGTTAATGCGCTTGCCGCCGCTGTTTCCGGGCTTACTAAGTAAACCGAAGCGGATTTTGTTCCGCATCTCCCTAAAAAGTTACGGTTAAATGTTCTTAAAGAAACGCCGTTTGTCATTGGAGCTTGCCCCATGCCGATACATGGGCCGCAACCGGCTTCTAAAAGCCGTGCTCCAGCCCCAAGCAAGTCGTTTAAATAACCGTCAGTAATAAGCTGCATAAGCGTTTGACGTGACCCCGGAGCAATGCCGAAGCTTACGTCTTTATGCACTGTTTTCCCTTTTAATATTTTCGCCGCCTTAACAAAATCCGAATAACTTCCGTTAGTGCATCCCCCAATTAACACTTGGTTTACAGTAATATCAGAAAGTTCAGAAGTTAAACATACGTTATCCGGGCTGTGAGGGCAAGCCGCTAAAGGTTTTAACGCCGATAAATCAATTTCTATTACATCGTCGTACTTAGCGTTGTCGTCTGCAATTAAATAATCAAAATCCTGTTCCCTGTTTTGGGCATTGAAAAATTGTTTTGTCACATCGTCACTGGGAAAAACAGATGTAGTTGCCCCAAGTTCCGCCCCCATGTTAGCAATTGTAGCACGTTCATAAACAGAAAGGCATTTAAGCCCCTCACCAGAATATTCAAAAATTTTGCCTACGCCGCCTTTTACTGTTAATAAGCGCAAAAGCTCTAAAATTATATCTTTTGCGCTGGAAAAAGGCGCAAGACTGCCTGTTAACTTAACGTTAACAACTTTAGGCATAACAATTGAATAGGCAACGCCTCCCATAGCAAGGGCGACATCAAGCCCACCTGCACCAATGGCAAGCATACCAACTCCCCCGGCTGTGGGGGTGTGGCTGTCTGAACCTAAAAGAGTTTGCCCCGGAACGCTGAACCGCTCTATATTTACTTGATGGCACACTCCGTTTCCGGCTTTTGAATAATATATTCCGTATTTTGACGCAACAGACTGAATATAGGCGTGGTCGTCAGCATTTTCAAAGCCTTCTTGCAACATATTATGGTCTATATATGCAACGGAACGCTTTGTTTTAACTTTATCAATCCCCAGTTTTTCAAGCTGTAAATATGCCATTGTGCCTGTTGTGTCCTGGGTTAGAGTCTGGTCAATTAATATTGAAATTTCTTGTCCCATTTCCATCGTTCCGCTAATAATATGCGAATTTATTATTTTTTGCGTTACATTCATTATAAACACCCCATTCTAATATTTTACAAAAGAGACATTTATGTTATTATAATGCTTTCGGCGATGGCAGTTGCTAACCCAACCGGGTTTTCCCATGCCATAGAATGCCCTGCATCTTCCACAAACCTAACATTAATGCCGTTTTTTTGAAGTTCCTCAACATCTCTATCCGGCAAAGACTTTACGCCAAAAATAAAGCTTTTTGGGCATTCAAGCTTATACAGCGTTTCACGCCACGAAGGTTCGCCTCCGTTTGCGGCGCATTTAGAAATTCTGTATACAGCCTTTGGGGAACAACTTGATAATGCCGCAGCCCATTTTGTATTTCCGCCCTTTTTACTGTTTTGAATTAGCTTCATAAAACCGCCATTTAAAAATTCTTCCTCAGTAAAATTTGAAACGTATTTGCTTGAAGAACCATCTGCGCTTGGGTCTAAATTAGATTCGGTTAAGATTAAGTTGTTAATTTTATCCTCACACAAGTCCGCAAGAGATATAGCAATTGCTCCCCCAAGGCTATGACCAAATAAAATAAACTTTTCAAGCCCAATATCTGAAATAAATTCTTTAAGATATTTTGCATGGGAACTTACGCTATAGTCAAAATCTTCTGGCTTGTCGCTATACCCTGCTCCTAATAGGTCTACCAGAATACACCTGTGTTTTTTTATATCTTCCTGTACGGCAACTTGAGGATAATCAAAAGAACTTGCACATCCTAATCCATGTATAAAAACTATAGGAATATCATTTCCAGGAAAATCATTATATCTTATATTAGCGTTTGCCGTTTTAACAAAATATTCTTTCAATTAAAGTGCTCCTTATTTCCGAATTTTTCAGTGACAATAACTTCCATTTCCTCATCGGCAATAACAGTAACTCTGCCGCTATTATACTGCTGGTCAATCCATTCCTTTATTTCAAGAACAAAGGGATGGTGTTTTGAAATTGCATTGTCTCCTGCATAACCATAATATTTATTTATAAAATATGCAATGCCGGAAATACCAGATGTATTAGAAATGGCAACCTCCACAGGTCTGTTAAGCAGAGTTTGCGTATCAAAAATATTATAAATTTCCTCATCTTTTGTAACACCGTCAGCGTGAATCCCGGCTCTTGTAACGTTAAAATTTTTACCTACAAACGGAGTAAACGCCGGAATTTGATAGCCTATTTCTTTTTCATAATAATCTGCAATTTCCGTTATAACAGTAGTATCCATGCCGTTTAACGTGCCTCTAAGCTGGGCATATTCAAAAACCATGGCTTCAAGAGGTGTGTTTCCGGTTCGCTCTCCAATGCCAAGAAGAGAGCAGTTAACAGTACCTGCTCCATATAACCATGCATAACCGGCGTTTGCCACAGCTCTGTAAAAATCGTTGTGCCCATGCCATTCAATCAAATGGCTTGGGACGTGAGAGTGGTGGTTTAAGCCGTGGATAATGCCTTGAACGCTTCTTGGTAGGGCAGAGCCGGGATAAGAAACTCCAAAACCCATAGTATCGCAGGCACGTATTTTTATATCCACACCTGATTGTTTTGAAAGCTTCATAATCTCTGTTGCAAAGGGTATAACAAAGCCGTAAAAATCCGCTCTTGTTATGTCCTCAAAATGACATCTCGGGCGCACTCCTGTTTCAATACACTGGCTGATAACGGATAAGTAATGCTCCATAACTTGCCGTCTTGTCATTTTCATTTTATTAAAGATATGATAATCAGAACAGCTTACTAAAATACCTGTTTCTTTAAGCCCGATAGACTTTACAAGCTCAAAGTCCTTTTTATTGGAGCGTATCCAGCTTGTAATTTCTGGAAAGGGAAGCCCAAGTTCAAGGCATTTGTAAACCGCTTCCCTGTCTCTTTCCGAATATAAAAAAAATTCGCATTGGCTGATTACGCCGTTAGGCCCGCCAAGCTTATGTAATAGTTTAAATAAAGTTACAATCTGTTCTACTGTGTATGGTGCTCTGGATTGTTGCCCGTCTCTGAAAGTTGTGTCTGAAATGAAAATTTCTTCCGGCATGTTTATAGGCACATGCCGGTGGTTAAAGGCTATTTTGGGAACTTCGCTGTAATTAAATAAGTTTCTGTATAGATTAGGTGTCTCAACGTCTTGTAAAATATATTGTGTTTCTGCACGTTCTAACAAATTGGTTTTTTTACTGAATTCCAGCATATAACCACTCCTAATTAACTTTTTTTCTTGCTTTTTTTACCTTCTTTTCTTTAATTCTTTATATATGTTGTTCCAGTCTTGCTCTTTAACGGATAAAAGCACCGTTAAGTGATACATAAGGTCGGCGATTTCGTATGTAAGCTCGCTATCATCAGTGTTTTTGGCGGCGATAATAACCTCCGCTGTTTCTTCTCCTACTTTTTTGAGTATTTTGTCTATACCCTTGTCAAATAAGTAATTTGTATATGAACCCTCTTTTGGATTATTTTTGCGGTCATTAACAACGTCTATAAGCTCGTTAAGCACGTCTTTTTTATACACCTTTTGTTCATCAAACACTGTATCGTCTTTAACTTCCCCATCAATTGTCCTGTAAAAACAGCTTCTATGCCCTGTGTGGCAAGCACCGCCAATTTGCTCAACTTTTATAAGCAGTGTATCCATATCACAGTCGTAAAATATTTTTATAACATTTTGATAATGCCCGGATGTTTCACCTTTAAGCCAAAGCTCTTTACGAGAGCGGCTGTAATAATGCACTTTTCCTGTTTCTTTTGTTTTATTAAACGCTTCCTCATTCATATAAGCAAGCATTAAAACTTCGTTTGTTTCATAATCCTGTGTTATAACGGGAATAAGCCCGTTTTCTCCAAACTTAGGAACCATCAAAAAACCCCCATATATTAATTAATATCTAAACCTTTTGAGCGCAAATACTCTTTAACTTCCTTAACAGTTAAAATTCTGAAATGGAACAATGAAGCCGCAAGAACCGCCTGAGCTTTGCCAACAGTAACAGCATTGTAAAAATCGTCAAGCTTACCAGCTCCGCCGGAAGCGGTTACAGGAATTTTTACGGCTTCTGCCACAAGCTTTGTGGCTTCAAGGTCGTAACCCTCTTTTGTGCCATCGCCGTCCATGCTTGTTAAAAGAATTTCAGAAGCCCCTCGTTTTTCCATTTCCAAAGACCATAACACAGCATCTTTGCCGGTGTTAACTGTACCACCGTTTATAATAACGTCGTAACCATTAGCACCTTCACGCTTTTTAACGTCCACTGCAACAATGATTCTTTCGCTTCCGAAGCACTTTACCGCTTCATTTATAAATTCCGGGTTTTTAACAGCGGCGGAATTTATTGAAACTTTTGTAGCCCCTGCTTCCAAAACCTCTTTTGCAATATCAATTGAAGAAATGCCGCCTCCAACTGTAAACGGAATTTTCACCTCTTTAGCGACTTTTTTTACAAGTTCAACTGTTGTTTTCCGCTCCTCGTTAGTTGCGGAAATATCTAAAAACGCCAGTTCATCTGCGCCAGATTCGTTATAATACCTTGCCATTTCAATAGGGTCTCCTGCATCTTTAAAATGCACGAAATGTTCTCCCTTAATAACCCTTCCGTTGTAAATGTCCATACACGGAATAATTCGCACAGATCTCATTATTTATTCTCCTCGTATTCAGTTATAATTTCCTTTAAGTCCAAAGCTCCGTTATAAAGAGCCTTACCCACAATTACACCGCTGGCCTTTATTTTTCTTATATTATCTAAATCCACTTTACAGGAAACGCCGCCAGAAGCGATTATGTCAATTCCTGTAGCTTCTATAATTTCTTTAGTTGCCTCAACGTTTGGACCCATCATCATTCCGTCTTTTGAAATATCCGTATATATAATGGTTTTAACTCCAACCTCAACAACTCTACGGCATAAATCTAAAGCTCCAACTTCAGATACTTCAAGCCATCCGCTAACGGCTACCTTGCCGTTTTTGGCATCTATACCAACAGCTATTTTTTCGCCGTATCTCTTAACAGCTTCTTCTACAGTATCCGGCGAAGAAATCGCCGCTGTTCCAAGAATAACCCTAGATACGCCCATATCAAGCTTTTGCTTAATGTCGTCCATATTTCTAATGCCGCCACCAAGCTGAACAGGTATGTTAACCGCTTTTAAAATTCTTTCAATTGCATTTGAATTGTGTCCGCTCCCAAGCCTTGCTCCGTCTAAATCCACAACATGTATGTATGATGCTCCTGCCTGTTGCCATTTAACGGCAACCTCCGCCGGGTCTTCATAAAATACGGTAACGTCGTCAAATTTCCCTTGGGAAAGCCTTACACATTTTCCGTTCTTAATATCAATTGCCGGATAAATCCTCATATTAAACCTCCAACATACCTTTAGTTGATAATACTCCACTAATCCGGGAATCTATAGAAGTAGCTTCATCAAGAGCCTTTGCAAACGCCTTGAAAATCCCCTCGCAAATGTGGTGATTATTACTTCCGCTAAGCATTTTTATGTGCATATTAATCCCTGAATGTAAACAAAACGCCCGGAAAAATTCTACAACCATTTCGGTGTCCATATCCCCAAGGCGTTCGCATGTAAAATTAACATCAAAGCCCAAGTAGGGTCTGCCAGAAATATCTATGGCGCATATTATTAGCGCATCTTCCATTGGCAAAATTATATCTCCGTAACGCCTTATTCCCGATTTATCTCCAAGGGCGGCGCTTACACATTTTCCAAGGACAATGCCAACGTCCTCTATTGTGTGATGGCAGTCAACCTCTAAATCCCCATTTGCTTGAAGGGTTAAATCAAAAAAGCCGTGTCGGCTTATTTGCCCCAGCATATGGTCAAAAAAGCCAATTCCCGTTTTTATCTCTCCGCTGCCAGTTCCGTCTATATTAATCTCCGCTTTAATTCTTGTTTCATTAGTGTTGCGTTCTAAAGCCGCTTTACGTTCCATACTTACCCCCCCACTAAATGTTGTCAAAAACTTTAAGTACATCTTCGTTTTGCTCTTTTGTGCCGACAGTTAACCTTACCCTGCCCCAGGCAAACCCTCTAACTAAAATCCCCTTTTCTTCAAGAATTTTCCCAAGAGGTTTTTCGCTTATAATATAAATAAAATTGGATGCAGAGGGATAAACTTTCATAAAATCATATTTTTGGAGAGTTTCGTACATATAGTCTTTTTGCTCTTTTAAATATTCAATTCTTTGTTTATATATGTTAGAGTCCTTTATAGCTTCTGTCGCCAGCATTTGGGATATAGTCGGCATGTTATAAGGGGCTTTTACAATGTTTATGGCGTTTATCATTTCTTCACAGGCTATTGCATATCCAACCCTTGCCCCTGCAAGCCCGTAAGACTTAGAAAATGTCCTTAGAATAATTATATTGCTATATCTATCTATGTATGGAATCATTGTTTCATCTGAAAATTCTGCATAAGCTTCGTCTACCACAACAACGGACTTAACGTTTTCAATAATTTTTATTAAATCCTGTTGCCTTATTAAATTCCCTGTTGGGTTGTTTGGGGTACACAAAAATATTATTTTGGGTTTTTCACGGTTTGCCGCTTCAATTATAACATCGGCGCAAACTTCATAATTTTCTGTAGAGTTAACTTCAATAACTTTGCCGTGATTAATTAATGCCGCAAGGGAATACATAGAAAACGTGGGGGAATGGGTTAAAACGACCTCGCCGTGATTTAAAAACACCTTAGTAATATAATCTATTAATTGGTCTGAACCAACGCCGCATGTTACATTTTCCGGCGTAATACCATACATCACTGAAATTGCTTCTCTAAGGCAAGTATTGTCAGTGTCTGGATAAATGTTCAAGTTTTCTGTATTTTCATTTAACAGCCAATCCGTAACTTTTTTCCTTACATTTTCCGTAAGCCCAAAGGGGCTTTCATTTGCATCAAGTTTATGTTTGTAAGACTTAACTTTTGCGCTGTAAGGCTCAAAGCTTTGCAAATCTTTACGAATAAAATTATTTATCACTTAACCTCACCCTTACTGAATTTGCATGGGCAGTAAGCCCTTCCGCTTCTGCAAATGTAATAACGCTTTCTGAAAGCGCCTTAAACCCTTGTTTTGAAAAATGCAATATGCTTGATTTTTTAACAAAATCATCAACCCCAAGGGGAGAAAAGAATTTCGCTGTGCCGCTTGTGGGAAGCACGTGGTTAGGGCCTGCCATATAATCGCCCAAAGGTTCAGGCGTATAGTTGCCTAAAAATATTGCTCCGGCGTTTTTTATAAGAGATAAAGCTTCAAATGGGTTTTCTGTACAAATTTCCAAATGCTCCGGGGCAATTTCGTTTGAAATATCAATTGCCGTATTTAAGTCCTCAGTTAAAATTATTGCGCCGTTTTGCTCCAAAGATTTTTCTATAATCTGTTTCCGGGATAACTGGGCTGTTTGCTTTTCAAGCTCTATTTTAACTTCTTTAGCAAGGCTTTCGCTTGTTGTTACTAAAATTGCCGCCGCCATTTCGTCGTGCTCTGCCTGGGAAAGCATATCCGCCGCCACGTATTCTGCCTTTGCTGTGTTATCAGCAATTATTAAAATTTCAGAAGGCCCTGCAATGGAATCTATGCTGACATATCCAAAAACTGCTCGCTTTGCATATGCCACATATATGTTTCCGGGGCCTGTAATTTTATCAACCCTTGGCACGCTTTCCGTACCGAAAGCAAGAGCCGCCACAGCTTGGGCTCCGCCGATTTTATAAATTTCCGTAACTCCGGCTTCTTTCGCCGCAACAAGAGTAGCAGAATTTACTTTTCCGTCGCTTCCGCAAGGCGTAACCATTACAATTTTATTTACCCCAGCAACTTTTGCCGGAACAACGTTCATTACTACTGTAGAGGGGTATGCCGCTTTCCCCCCCGGTACATATACTCCAGCGCTTTCAACAGGAGTAACTTTTTGCCCCAAAAGCTCTCCAGGGGATTCCATATCCAGCCAGCTAACCTGTTTCTGCTTCTCGTGAAAAGCTCTTACTCTTTCAATAGTTTTTTTTATTACATCAATAAGCTTTTTATCAACCTCATTATACGCCGCTTCAATTTCCAATGGGCTAACCCGTATATTTTCGGGGGAAAGCTTAACTTTATCAAACTTTTCTGTATATGAAAACAATGCTTTGTCTCCGTTTTTCCTAACATCAGCCACAATTTCGTCTACAAGACCTTGCACGCTTCCATATTCAATTTTATTGCGCTCAAGCATGGCTTTAACCGCATCCTTGCCGGAATTTTCGCTGAAATTTATAATTTCTAATCCCACCATATCTTAACCCTCTCTAAGTATGTTAACAATCTCTATAATCCTTTCGTGCTGTATTTTCATGCTTACCCTGTTTACAAGCAGCCTTGCAGATATTGTGCAAATTTCATCAAGCACCACTAAACCGTTTTCCTTTAGCGTGCTTCCTGTTTCAACAATATCCACAATAACGTCTGCAATCCCCACAATTGGACCAAGTTCCACAGAGCCTGCAAGCTTAATTATTTCCACCGTCTGCCGTTTTTGCTTATAAAAATAATCATGGGTAATGTTTGGATATTTCGTTGCAACTCTTAAATCATTGCTGGTTAAAAATTTTTCTCTAACGTCTTCGCTTCCGGCAACAACAACTCTGCATTTTCCGAAGCCTAAGTCTAACAATTCGTATAAATGCCTGTTTTCTTCTAAAATTGTGTCTTTTCCGGCAATGCCAATATCGGCTGCACCATGTTCAACGTATGTTGGCACGTCGCTGGCTTTTGAAAGGAAAAACTTATATTTATGCTCCTCGTTTGTAAAAATTAATTTCCTGGAAGGGCCTTTCATTTCCTCACATGTAATTCCGGCTTTTTCTAGCCTTTCCATTGTAAGGCTGGCGAGCCTGCCCTTTGCAAGAGCAAACGTTAAATATTCCAATTTAAAGCCTCCCCCGGAAGTTTTGTTAACACTGCGCTATTCTCATCTTGAAAATAAATAAATTGCTTAATCCCTTTATTTAAGGCATATCTCTCGTTATTTTCAATATCTTCCACATAAACGCTTGTTTCCACAATAAACCCTTTTTCACGTAATTCATCTGCCGCTTTAACAGCCGCTTGCCTGCCTTTTTCCGAAAAGCCTATAAGCAAATCTGTATTTCTGTATGTAGTATTATTTTGCAATTCTTTTAATGAAAGAAGCTCATTAATATTTATAGAAAACCCTATTGAGGGAAAAGCCGCACCGTATTCATCAATAAGCTTGTCATACCTGCCGCCGTCTATTATAGAAAAACCTGCTTCATTTGCATAACCGGAGAAAATAATGCCGGTATAATAGTTGAAATGCCCGAAAGCGCTTAAATCAAATCTTGTATAACCTTCAAGACCGTAGGTTTTAAGTTTTTCGTAAATTGCTTCAAGGCTTTCAAGGGCTTTATGTGCCTCTGTATTATCCGTTAGGGCTTTTGCCTTGCGTAAAACATCAATACCGCCTAAATACATTGGCAAGTTTAAAATTAAAGCTTTTATACCCTCTGGCATAAATTCGTTTAAAATAAGCTCTCTTACTGCAACGTAGTTTTTTTCAATTATATAATTTTGAATTTTTCTTTTTTGCTTATTTTCAAGCCCGGTCCCATTTAAAACAGCTTTTAAAAATTTAACGTGCCCAACGTCTATTTTAAAATTTTTAAGCCCGGCAGAAAGTAAGCTTTTTATGGCAACCGCAAGCACCTCTGCATTAGCTTCGTCGTTGTTAACGCCGATAAGCTCAATACCAGCCTGGGTAAATTCCCTATATTTGCCTTGATAACTTTCGTTATACCTAAAAACATTTGATAAATAACAAAGCTTTAAAGGCATTTCGGCGTGTTTATAATTTGTTGCGGCAATGCGGGCTATAGCCGGAGTGTTGTCTGGGCGAAGAGCTAAAATTCTGCCGTCCCGGTCTATAAATTTATACATTTGCTTTTCGTTAAGGCTTCCCTTGCCGTCAAAAACCTCAATATATTCAAACATAGGGCTTTTAACTGTTTTATATCCGAAGCTTTGAAAAACATTTTCAATACGAGATTCGATTTCTCTTTTTACATAACATTCACGGGGCAAATAGTCCCGAACTCCGTAAGGAGTATGCAGCTTCTTATTCATATATCACGCCTTCTTTATTATTGCTAAGTATCATTGAATTTTATATTAATTTATTTCTCTTGTCAACCTTTACTACGTTATCAGACTAAAGCGACTAAAGCTAAATGTACAAAAAAATAGCCCTTTATGGGCTATTTTTCTAAAACTATGTCAATAATTTCATTTGGAGCTTCAACTATGTAAGTTGGGTTATTATCCGTTAAGACCTTTTTCTCTCTAAAGCCCCACAAAACCCCGATACAATCAATTCCGGCATTGTTAGCAAACTTAATGTCTACCTCCGAATCACCTATCATTACAGTCTCTGTTTTTTCTGCGCCTACAAGGCTCATAATGTTAAAAGCGGCTTTAGGGTCGGGCTTAATTGCAACCCCTTCTACCTCACCGCTTACAAAAACAAATGGTATTTCTTTAAAATAAAAATCAACTAAGTGATTTGTCATTTCGTTTGGCTTATTAGACAAAACTGCTAATTTTATTCCGTTTTCATGTAGTCGTAATAACATTTCATTTATCCCGTTATATGGCTTTGTTTTATCCATACAACGGTTATTGTATTCGTCTTTAAACTGTTTATAAAACTTTAAAATTTCGTCTTCAGAAAAGCTTTTCCCCTTAGGCAGGCAGTCCATTAATAAATTTTTTGCTCCTCTTCCAACAACCTTTTTAACTTCTTCCGTAGTTAATGTTTTAAACCCGTAAGCAGACAGCACCCCGTTGGCGCTGTCTGCAATATCCTCTATTGTATCCAGTAAAGTTCCGTCTAAATCTAATATACAAAGCTTTTTCATATCATTCTCCATAAACTTATTTATTCTGTTTATAGTTATCTTGTGACGCAACTTCCTTTAACGAAAGGGCAAGCCCTGCAAGAGATTGGATTTCTGACGGAATAATAATTTTTGTAGATTTGCCGTCTGCAACTCTTTCAAGAGCTTCAAGAGATTTAATTTTAATAACAGCGTCAGAAGGCGCAGCTTCATTAATCATGCGGATACCGTCTGCAACGGCTTTTTGTACAGCTAAAATGGCTTCTGCTTCGCCTTGCGCTTCCAATATTTGAGTTTGGCGTTTTGCATCTGCACGTAAAATTTCAGAAGCTTTTTCACCCTCTGCTACTAATATTTTGGATTGCTTTTCGCCCTCTGCAATAAGTATTGACTGGCGTTTTTCACGTTCCGCTTTCATTTGTTTTTCCATAGCATCTTGTATTTCTCTAGGCGGAATAATGTTTTTAAGCTCAACACGGTTTACCTTAATGCCCCATGGGTCAGTGGCTTCATCCAAAATGGAACGCATTTTAGTGTTTATATGGTCTCTTGAAGTAAGAGTTTGGTCAAGCTCTAAATCACCGATTATATTACGCAAAGTTGTTGCGGTTAAGTTTTCAATAGCTGATATTGGGTATTCAACACCATAAGCATAAAGCTTAGGGTCTGTTATTTGAAAATAAATTACTGTGTCAATTTGCATTGTAACGTTGTCTTTAGTTATTACAGGCTGAGGCGCAAAGTCCACAACTTGTTCTTTTAAAGAAACAACTTTGGCGATTCTTTCAATAAAAGGTATTTTAAAATGAAGCCCAACGCCCCAAACAGCGTAAAACACGCCTAACCGCTCAACAACATAAGCTCTTGTCTGCTGAACAATTTTTATGTTGCTAATAATAATAACAACAAATAAAACTACGAAAAACCCTAAAATAATACCACCCATAATAATCCTCCTAAGTTTTAGTAAGCACTAGCTAATTATTTAAGCTGTTTTGTAAATCCTCGTTCTCTTTTGGTGTTACAAAAAGCTTAACGCCTTCGATACGATTTATTATTACCCTTTCGCCCTCATTTATGTTTTTTCCGCTTTCAGAGCGTGCTGTCCAAATCTTACCGTCTACATAAACAGAACCTGTTGCTAAAGTGTTATCCACTTTTTCCTGCACAACCCCAGTCATATCTAAAACTCTGTCAGCATTTGTGCGTGTTTTGTATGGTACAACAAATTCCTTTGCAAACGGGCGCAACGCCGCTAAAGCAATGCCGGAAAAAATGACAAAAGTAACTGCCTGTATATGAAACGGAAAACCTAAGTAGCTGGCAACGAGCGACATAACTGAGCCAAAAGCAAACCAGATCGAAACCAAATTAAACGTTGTAAATTCAATTACGGCAAAAATAATAACAGCCGCAATCCAAAGCGCTGCATAAAAGTTTAGTGAAGTCATATTAACATCCCCCTCTTTTGAATTAATTTTTAATACAAATACCAAAAAGCCGCTTAAATAATTAAGAGGCTAACCAATCGGGGAGACCGGATTTGAACCGACGGCCTCTTGGTCCCGAACCAAGCGCGCTACCAAACTGCGCTACTCCCCGGGTTTGAAATTTTGGTATACATATTATACAACATATTTTTGCTAAAATCAATAATTATATTAGTCTAATCGCTAAAATAATCGCCAAAATTCATACCCATAGCTTTTAAAAACGTCTCTGCTTCTCCGTTAGGGTTAGCCCTTTTTGTTGCTTCAAAAACATACCAAGGGTATTCCAATCCGTGTACAATAATAGGAATAGGTTTTCCGAATTTATTTAAAATAAACCCTTCTTCTTGAAGCATTTTCCCAATATTAGAAGCTATACTTAACAGTTCGTAGTAACCTACCGGTCCTTTGCCTATATATTCAAACTTGCTGTTATAACAATTTTCATCTTCAAAACCAATATTTTCTATGCCATTTTCCTTATACCACTGAAAAAGTATTTTTGCCCCATTGTTGTCATTAAAATTGTCGACAATTGGCGTCTCGTTTTGCCGCCAAAAGGCATAGTTCCACCGCTCTTCATCATATAAGCCTGCGCCTTCGCAATCCTCTTCTGTGTTATAACTTATGCTGAAATCAGTAACATTGTTAAAGCCATTATAAGAATTCGCCATATTTGCATAAACAAAAAATGATATTGCGTAAATCCCGTTTTCATTCCAATTAGAAATAATACTCTTAATATCTTCGTAAAAAATATCTTCTATAGGTATCATAAATTATTCACCTCTAAGTAATAATACTGTTCTCAGTTAAGACGGTAGATAAAGCATAATTTAAACAATTGGCTGCCGACAGGTTTTAGACAAACAGATGACAACGGTTGCTGGAGGTCTTCGCAACGCATACAATGCGTTCCCTACA